>LCLH01000016.1 GCA_001001925.1 Candidatus Magasanikbacteria bacterium GW2011_GWC2_45_8 | reverse complement strand
TAAAGTTACCGCTCTCAAAGCGTTGCCTTCTCCCGGGTGGGGAATGGATGTCAAAGGCAAGAAACACTATGAGTCGTATGATATTAAAACAGAAGTTTCGCAAGGCAATTTTGCCATCCCCGCCAATGGATTAATGTTTTTTGAAGATCAAGTTTGGGTCAACGGCACTGTCAAAGGCCGCGCGACAATAGGTTCCGGAAGATTTCCTGTTAATCAAAATACGTATACTTCAATCGTCATTCCCAACTCAATTGTGTATTCCACAAAAGACGGGAGCGATGCGCTGGGGCTAATGGCACAAAAAGACGTGCTTTTACCGCGATATTCACCCTCTTCCATGGAAATTGACGCGGCGCTTATCGCGCAAAACGGTAGCGCGCAAAGATTTTACTATTCCGGTAATATCTTGATAGGGCTCTCTATATATGGAAGCGTTGTAAGCAACGGTGTGTGGACATGGAGCTGGGTTTCCAGCGGGGGCGCGGTGGTTTCCGGTTATAAGAACACCAATACTTCCTATGACGTTAATCTCACTTATGGCCCTCCTCCCGCGTTTCCTGTTGGCACCGAGTACAAGGTGATTTCTTGGGATGAAATTAAGAATCCATGAGCAGTATGCCGCGCGTTTTTAAATTTTTTTTGCCATTTTTTGTACTTTTAATTTTTACGCCTTTTCCCGCGAGGGCTGATTTTGGTTACTGCCAATGCACGCTTTCAGACGGTATAAACGTTAAGATGTCGGCAGCATCTTTGGATTGCAGTGGTGTAAATAGCTTGTCAGTCGCAAAACTGCGCAATCTCACAGGAGATCAGGTAAAAATTTTCAGCTCGTGCGTTGAAATAAATAAATCTGACACATGGAGCCTGTGCACCTGCAAATTGCAAGATGGTCTTGGTTCTATCAGTAATAGGCGTACTCCTTCTCAAAACGATTGTTCCGTGCTTTCCAGTTATTTTATTAAAAATAATTTTTCAACGGATCAGTGCGTGTGGAAAATTCCGAAAGGCTATAAGCCGGATGACTCGGGTGACATTGCAAAAAAAATTGAATGGAAACCTGTGGCACCTTCTTTAGCAATTAACATTCCGGGATTCAAAGGTTTTTCCTCACCCACGCCACAACAAGAAGATGACGTCAAGGTAGTGTATATCTCATTTTTGGGAGAATATTTGGCGGCGCTATATCGTTTTTTAATTTCCATTGCGGGGATTATCTCCGCGGTGATGATTATGATTGGTGGCTTTCAATGGATCGCGGCAGGAGGCAATTCATCGCAACGAGCGAGTGCTCTTGAGCGTATTGAAGGGGCGCTTGTTGGATTGGCCTTGGTGATTGTTTCGTATTTGGTGTTGTATATCATCAATCCGGATTTAGTGCGATTTCAATCATTGCGCATTCCTGTTGTTGAAAATGTTCCATTTGAGGACGCGGAGTTTCCCACGCGCGGGGAGTTGATCGGCACGCCAAAAGCATTAAGCAACACCACCTATGATACGTTATTTCAAAAATTTGCCGGATGCATTGGCATGGATTGGCGCGTATACAAGGTGCTTGCATTTCATGAATCTAGATTGAACCCCGCGGCCAAAAGTTCCAAATCTTCCGCGACAGGTCTTTTTCAAGTATTGAAAGGCTACTGTCCTAAAATTTTACAAAAAGTAGGATGGGACGGATATTGCAGCAACCCCGGGCTTACCAACCCCGCGGTGAGCGCGGCTATTGTTACGCAAGGTCATTTTAAGATGGCGCTTAACAGCATCAACGGCACGTGCGGAAGCGCGAGCGCAAACGATAAACTACACATGTTGTTATTCAATAACGGAAGCGGTCCGGGTGCGTTGCGCAAGGCCATTAGAAATTATGGGTGCGATACAAAAAATTGGGAAGCTCATCCGGAAATTTTTAAAGCCGCCAGTTATGCCAATGGCGTCAAGACGGTCAATATGATGCGTGGCATGGGAGTTCAAAATTTAACAGGAGCTAAAGACACATCGCAATGTCCTTTTAATACCGGAGCCAAACCAAGCGACTTTCCGTCATAATGTTCATTTTTCTCTAAACTTGTGCTATACTATCCACAACATAAACTATGACTGAAAAAAGAAGAATAACCAAAGCAATCATACCTGCGGCGGGTTTGGGCACGCGTTTTTTGCCTGCCACCAAAGCAATGCCTAAAGAAATGCTTCCGCTTATAGACAAGCCGATTATTCAATATGTGGTAGAAGAGGCAGTAGCGGCCGGCATTACGGATATTATCATCATAACAGGCTACAACAAACGCTCCATAGAAGATCATTTTGATCATTCTTTTGAGTTGGAAGCGCGGTTAAAGGCAGATGACAAAATCAAGCAGTTACGAGAGATTCAACATATTGCGGAAATGGCCAATTTTGTCTATGTGCGCCAAAAAGGCCCCTACGGTAACGGCACGCCGGTGTATTGCGCGCGACATCTTATAGACAAGAGTGAAGATTTTGTGGTGCTTTGGGGTGATGAACTCATATACGCGGAACCAGGACGGCTTTCACAAATGATGAAAGTCTATGAAAAATACGGTGGAGGAGTCATTTCCGCGGTGCGCATAAAGAATCGCGCAGACGTTTCACGTTACGGCATTGCGGATGTGGAAAAGATTAAAGGGGAAAAAAGTGTATTTCGCATCAAGTCAATTGTAGAAAAACCGGATCCCAAATCAGCTCCGTCTAACCTCGCAACGCATGGCGCGTATATTTTACCGGGCAAAATTTTTCCTTACTTGCAGGAACTGGCACCCGGACGAGGCGGAGAAATTTGGCTCGTGGACGCTATTATGCAACTCATGAAATCAGGCTACCCAATGTACGCGGCAGAGATACAAGACGGACGCTACTATGACACCGGGAATAAATTGGAATACATCAAGGCGCAGGTTGATTTTGCGCTTCGTCATCCGGACCTCAAAAAAGGTATCAAAAATTATTTGCGATTACTTAAAATATAATATGCGGCGCTCGGTTATTTTTTCTTTTATCATCATCTTTCTGCTCACCTCCGGTCTGGGGTGCAAGGGTTTGTCTAAAACGCAACAAGACGCTATTAAGCCGGTGGAACTCACTTACTGGCGTGTTTTTGACGATTCAGACAGCATGACGGAGATAATAAACGCGTATCATCAGCTTCATCCGCAGGTTACCATCACCTATCGCAAATTATTGCCTGATGAGTTTGAAAAAGAATTGATCAACGCCCTCGCGGAAGACCGCGGTCCGGATATGTTTTCAATTCAAAATACATGGGTTGGAAAATATCAAAGTAAAATAGCTCCTTTGCCGGCTTCGGTAAAATCCACCTTTCAGAGCATAGAAGGCACGGTCAGTAAGCAGTTGGTTGTTACCACAAAAAATATTCCCTCACTCACAATCAAACAAATAAAAGATAATTTTGTTGGAGTGGTGGCGGGGGATGTGGCGCGCCGTGATGCCACGACAAGTGAAGAAAAAATTTGGGGAGTGCCGTTTGCTGTTGACACGCTCGCGTTGTTCTATAACAAAGACATGTTGGATAAAGCGGGGATTGGCACACCGCCAAAAACATGGGATGAATTTTTGAATGACGTGATTGCAATGACCAAGATCAGCGCAGATAATAAAATTATCCAAGCGGGGGCGGGGATAGGCGGTAGCACGAATGTGTCTCGCGCCTTTGATATTTTGTCGGTGTTGATGATGCAAGGAGGCACAACAATGGCTCTGGACGACGGCACGCCGGAGTTCCACGCAATTCCTCAAAATTACAACCAAGAAATTGGCCCGGGGGAACAAGCATTGCGTTTTTACACTGATTTTGCTAATACCACCAAGAAAGGCTACACATGGAACAAAACTATGCCCAATTCTTTGGACGCGTTCACGCGAGGGCTCGCGGGATTTTTCTTTGGGTATTCTTACAATATCCCGCTGGTAGAAGCACGCGCTCCCAAGCTGAACTATTCCGTTGTGCCAATACCCCAGCTCAACCCTGACGCGCCGATTAACCTCGCCAATTATTGGGTTGAGACTGTTTCAAAGAAGAGCGCGCATCAAGACGAGTCATGGGATTTTATACAATTTGCCGCAAGTGCTAAACAAATTCAGAGCTATTTAAATAAGACTAAGAAGCCGGCCGCGTTGCGTGAACTTATCGCCGGTCAAAAAGATGATCCTGTTATTGGTCCGTTTGCTCAAAGCGCCTTAACTGCCAAGAGTTGGTACAAAGGGAGGGACGCAAACGCGGCGGAGACTTCTTTTTTGCAGATGATTGATGGGGTAACAAATGAAACAGCATTAAACGACACGGAAGCCTATAAAAAAGCGCTTCAGCAGGCTTCTACGCGCGTGGGGCAGACAGTCATAGGACCTTAACTATTTTTTATGAGTGTTGCGGCAAAACAATTTTTTTTGACAGGAGGAGTTGTTTTAGGTTTTATAATCGGCGGAATTTTTTTCTTGCCTTCCAACGACGCTTTGGCGGTTGGATGTTGTCAAATACTAACTAGCACAGGTAAAGATTGCAAGGATATGGATGTAATGGATTTTTGCGCTTGTGATAAGATGGGAGACAGTGAAAATTGTAAAGGGGTTGAGTGGGCTCCTACAGCAAGCTGTAATACAACAAAAAAAGTTTGCCAACTACCATCAAAAGGTTCCTCCAAAGGTTCCTCCAAGCCTAGTGGCACTTCTGCTCCAAAAAAACCTTCCTCTTCAGCGTCTACGCCGGCAACTACCAAGCCCAAAACAGATGTGTGGGGAGGTCCTACCAATCTTGGAAACCCAAAAGGCACTCCAAAAGAAGGAGGGAGCTTATTTTTGCCGGAATGTGCTACTGACGAAGGCCAAGGCCCGGGGCATGGATGCCGCGACGTGGGCGCATTTATTTCCCTTTTTGTGAATTATGCAAATGGTATATTGGCAATTATCGGAGCGGTGGCGTTTCTTTTCTTCATTTATGGCGGAGTTATGTTGCTAATTTCAGCTGGCGAGGCGGAACGCGTCAAAAAGGGTCGGGACGTCATTATGGGCGCGATTATAGGCATTCTTATTGTATTTGGCGCGCAAATGTTGGTACGGTTTGTGATTCAAGGCTTGGTGCCTGCAGAGTATCAGAACAAAGCTAATTCGTTACAAGTAACATTGCCGGATTCAACAACAAAGGCAAAGTGATTTATGAAATTATTTCGTCACGCAATAATGTGCATAGTGGTAATAGTGGCAGGGGGAAGTCTTTTGTTTCCAAAGAATTTCACACAGGCGGGAGATGAGTATTCCTCGTGCGAGGGGGTGGCGTCGGGGAAAAGGAAATGTATCGAAACAAGTACAAAAGATGAAAAAGGTTTTGGCGCTGCGCCATTATGGGACTATTGTGTTGACGGGTATGCTACGTTAGCCCTCTGCAAGGAAGGTATAGGCGCCCCAAAGGAGGTTGAGTACATTTTATGTTATGACACCACTAATCCCGTGGATGCGCAATGCATAATGGAAGATTACAGCTGGTGGAATATAACAAAAAAAGCTCCGAGTGACGGGTATAAATGCGACGTAATGTGGTGGTCGTCCAAGGATGCGTGTGAAGCCACATTAACAAAGTACCTTGCAGAGGCAAAAGAAGCGGAAAGTACCGTGTGTTGTATTCCTCCAAAAGACAAGAAAAGTGAAGTAGCGTGTGCAGAAATACAAGCGAATTTTGCTAATAAAGAAGAGGTTAACGCAAAATGTGCGACAGAACTGGGAGGCGACGAAAATTATGCCTTTCGTCAGAAGGGTGCGTGCAGTGCGGTGAGTGATTGTAAAAAAATCGGTGCAAAGAAGAAAACAGGCACCGGCACCGGCACAGGCTCGGGTGTCTTGCCTACCAAAAAACCTGTCGGGGGTGGTAATTTTATTATCGGAGATTTAATAGACCCATTTGGCAAATATACGGTTCAAAGTTTTATAGGCATCATCATCAAGTCCTCTCTGTCTGTTGTGGGAACCATTGCGCTCGTGCTTTTTATTTACGCGGGCATTATGTGGATGACCGCGGCAGGCAATGAAGAACGCACGCGGAGCTCGGCAAAGATTATGATGTGGACAGTGTTGGGGCTCGTGGTAATTTTTGCGAGCTATATTTTGATAACATTTGTTTTTTCAGCATTGCAATAATATGAAGTACCTATGGAGAGCAAAAAAATATATTTTGAGCGCAATTATTAGTGTTTTGTTTTTTGGTTTGTCTGTTGGGGTCAACGCCGCCGCTCCGGCAACCGTTGATTTGCCCAATCCATTGGGCACAACAGACATCTTTGTTATTGTGGGGGATCGTGTGGTCAAGCCGGTGCTGGGGATAATCGGTTCTATTGCGCTTATTATGTTTGTTTACGGCGGCTTTCTGTGGTTGACCTCTGGCGGCAGTCCTGATAAAATAAAGAAGGGGCGAGATGTGTTTATGTGGTCAGGCATAGGCATTATCGTAATTTTAACCAGTTATATCTTGCTCAAGTTTGTTTTTGACGCGCTGGCCGGGAAGTTGTAAGGGAGTTGTTGCCAAAATTTGTATATTTCGTTTGAGAAATTTATTACTTATTTTTACTCTCTATGAATATAAGAAAAATCACTGCAATACTCGGCGCGGGAGCTCTATCTCTTTTGATGATGGCGCCGGTGCTTGCTGTTGACCCAGTGCCAAACATCACACAAGGCGACGCGTTGGGCGTAAATTACGGCGTGTATACCGGGTTGGGGCAAAAAGATATCCGCGTAACAGTGGGCAACATCATTAATGTAGCTTTAAGTTTACTGGGTATTGTGGCATGCCGGAGGAAATGAAGAAAAGACAGGAGAAGCAAAAAAACGCATTATGGCCGGCGTGATTGGTTTGGCGATTATATTGTCCGCGTACGCCATTGCCAAATTTGTGATAGACAATTTAGTAAACGCGACCGCGACATAAGCTTATAAGTAAAATATATCTTTACTATTTGAAAGGGGGTGAAAACATGACAAAGAAAAAAATTATTTCATTTTTGGCAACAGCAAGTTTGGTGGGAACAATGGTAATTCCGAGTCTTGCATCCGCATACACTGTTAATTCTATCGATGCGACCAATGGCGCAAAATCATTGGGCGCGGATCAAATAGGAACCTACACAGGCTTGGGTCAAAAAGACATCAGAGAGACCGTTGGCAACATTATCAATGTGGCTTTGGGTTTGCTCGGCATTGTGGCTGCCGGAGGAAATGAAGAAAAGACAGGAGAAGCAAAAAAACGCATTATGGCCGGCGTGATTGGTTTGGCGATTATATTGTCCGCGTACGCCATTGCCAAGTTTGTGATAGACAGTTTGGTAAAGGCTACAACGTAAATTGCATTTCAGATATATCTGCCTCTTGCCGGGGCGCGCGCACGCATGACGCGCTCTGGCGAGAGGGTTTGAATAATAACTTTCTTGTGCGCCGCTCCCCGCGGGCGGGGTAAAAGAAAATTATTATTATATGCCTACCATGACAAAGCAAATTTTAAGTGCAGTATTCATTGTTTTTTGCTTGGTTTTTTTTATTAGCAGTGCCGATCCTGTTAAAGCAGCGATTTGTTGTGAATTTAAAAGTACTTGTGGCTTATTTAGTGATACTGATTCGCAAGCTTGTCTGGAAGGTGGAGGTTCTCCGCAGGCAGATTCTAAGTGTGTCGGAAAAAAATGTATTTCAAATTCTGCAAGTGGTGAAAGTGACAGTAGCCCTTCTATAGGTAATTACGGTTTAGATTCAACAGCCAATGCGGCAGGGCTTAAAAAATCCGGAACTATTGCGGGAATTACGGGCAGTATAGTTGGAGTCGTGCTTTCCTTGGTTGGTGTCGCGTTTTTTCTTTTAATGCTCTATGGCGGATTCTTGTGGATGACTGCTCGCGGAGACGAAACCCAAGCCAAAAAAGCAAAAGATATTATTATAGACGCGGTTATTGGCATTATCATTGTGGCCGCCGCGGGCATTATTACTTCATTTGTGTTTACCCAAGTGGTGCCAAAATAACCATATGCGTTTAAAACAAAGCATTGCGAGTTTAGCGGTTACGGGAGCGGTGTGCGCGGTGAGCGTTCTGCCGGTTTTTGCCGCGTCCAATTTCAAAGATGCTGAAAAGCAGTTCAAAACAGCGGCTGGGGAGAAGGGAGCGGGGTTGAGCACAAACGACAACGTAGAAGGCAAGGCGGCAAGTATTATCCAAACCGCTTTATCGCTTTTGGGAGTTGTTTTTTTCATCTTAATGGTCTATGGCGGTTTTATTTGGATGACCGCTCGCGGAGACGAAACCCAAGCCAAAAAAGCAAAAGATATTATTATTATGGCAACTATTGGCATAATAATTATTTTGCTTTCGTATGCCGCCACATATTTCGTAATTACGCAAGTGTTTAAAGCGCCATAACATATTATTTTAAATATTTTTTATGAAACGTTTTTTTTCTCTGGGGGCAGTGTTTTTGGTCTTGAGTATGATTATGAGTGTTCCACTTGCTTCCGCGGAGGCTACTCTGCAAGAAAAGACAAAAACGAGGCTTGAGAGCGTAGGGAAAGGTGTTTATGGAAACGGCGCGTTGCAAGAAGGCGCTTTTGAGCAACAAGTAGGAAAAATAATCAATATCGCGTTGACGCTGGTGGGAGTCATATTTTTAATTTTGACCGTTTACGGAGGATATACGTGGATGATCGCTCGCGGAGACGAAACCCAAGCCAAAAAAGCAAAAGATATTATTATTATGGCAACCATCGGCATGGCAGTAGTGCTTGCGGCGTATGTATTAACTAACTTTATCGTAACACGGCTAACCACTGCGACAATAGCTACAACAGGTAAGTCAACTCCTTAGGGCAAAGATTGGGATATATAATTTATTGCGAATTCTTGATATGAAATTATTTTTTTTAATGATTAGTGTGTTTGGCCTATTTTTGTCCCTTCCATTGCGCGTTGACGCGGCAACTCCGGATACCGCGCAGAGTTTGCTCAAAGGGGTCGGCGAGAACGCGAAATATGATGTAAAAGGAGATGATACCAGCCTTGCAACAACAGTTGGCAACATTATCTCCGCGTCGCTCGGAATTTTGGGAGTTTTGTTTTTGGCTTTTACAGTCTTTGCGGGATACCAGTACCTTACCGCAGGTGGAGATGAAGAGCAGATAAAAACCGCCATAAAATATCTACGCAACGCGATTTTTGGGTTGATTATCGTGTTATCATCTTTTGGCATAACCAAATGGGTAGTTGGGTCTATTGTGCAATCATCTCTTACACAGCCGGCGGCAACAGCGCCGGGCGTTAAATAGAATAATTTTTTAAAGAAGAATTTCAACGCGTTATATGCCAACATCATTACGCAAACATTTTTTTGCCACCAGCCCTTTTCTTTTATGGGGGGTTGGAGCTGTTTTTGCATTACTATTGCAAGCACCGCAAGCGCGCGCGTCGTATCAGCTTGCGGAAGATACCGCACCGACCAGTGCATCTGCGGACATAAATAAACAATTAGATGCCGCGGGCGGGCGTACAGGTCTTAAGAATCAAGATCCGCGCCAGACCGTCGCATATATAATTTATGTGTCTTTGACGCTGTTGGGGATGGTTTTTGTGGGGTTGGTAACATACGCGGGTTTTTTGTGGCTTACGGCGGGAGGAGAAGAAGACAAAATCAAAACAGCCAAGGGCTTGATTACCAATGGCATCATTGGCATTGCTATTGTGCTTTCCGCGTATGGTATCTCCCGTTTGGTGTTTAATTATCTGCTCAAAGCGACCGTCAACCCGCTTAATGAATATTATCCTTCAACGTATAAGTAGGTAGAAGCACACGAGGAAAATTTGCGTTTGACGAGCGGTTAAATTATGGCGAGTATCGGTACACGATTGATTCATCATCATGAAAAAGAGCTTGCACACGAGGCTCTTTTTTTAATTGATAGTTAAGGTTCCAATCTTGCGGAAGAGTGATGAGCATATATTGAGTATTGAACGCGCGGTAAATGGCTTCTGCCGGACGGTGAATACCGCCTCTTGATATGTCCGTATAGCGGCGATAAAGATTTGGGTTGGCGAGATAAAAAAAGGTCGGATCAAGACCAGCCATATAGCGGTTGTGGGTGTTATGAAAAAATAACAGCGGCGCGTCGCTCCAATTAGTATGGAATATGAGCCTGTTTTTTGGCGTATTGGCGGCAAGATAGGCGCTTGATTCTTTCAATCGGTTCCATGGGAGTGTGCCTGAAAGAGGTTTTTTTAGTGTAGACGCTTCAGACCAGCTCAAGCCAAGATAGAAGATTCCCAACGCGCACGCGCACGCGCAATACATATGATAATGCTCACGCGTATATTTTTTTATAGTTTCCCATGCTCCCATCTGCATAAGAAGCTCTATCAATAGTGCGCCCGCCAAAATCGCGCTTGGCGCAAGATATTCCACATAACGCGCGGATTTTATGGTGAGCGCAAACCATAATCCGGACAACATGGTCATGTGCAGTACACGGGTAGTAAGCATGTTGATGTGATGTGAGAGTTTCTTGGGTTTTGCAAAGAGGCAATGCAGTGTGAACGCTCCGAGCGCGCTCGCGCAAACAATCAAAATGCCCATCAGTTCTATGGCGAGTTTTGAGATAGGGAATGGGTACCACTCCGCGCCCACATTTATAACTGATTGATAATTAACAAGTCCTATTTGTATTGCTTGTTGCCAATAGAACATTATATTGTTTGGAAAGTATGGATTGAAAACTACCCCAAAAAACATTCCTAATACTATTGCCCATAACGCGCGGTCAGACATCAGTATGCGGATACATTTTGTACTCATGCGCAAAAAAGCATGTTCGGAATCGTTGAGACGCATGGTAATGAAATTTGCAACGAACCACACAAAGTACACCATACCCATGCTCATCCATCCGGCGTGGGTCCATACGTATAAAAAAGTGATGGTGAATAATCGCGTATATTTTTTTTGCCACAGCGAGTGTATGCCCATAAAGAGCAATATGAGCGCGAGCGAGCCTGCTTTGGCAAGATTGATGCGAAAAATAAATGGTCCTGTGGTAAGCAGAATTATAAGATAAAAAAAACGGTAGCGGATGCCTGTTTGTTTCAAAAACCAACAAAACATTATAAAAAAAAGTGTTGCCAAGATTACCGCAAGTGCCTTTGTGGCAATAAGAGGGGGGATGAAGAGAGAAGGTATGGCAAGCAAAAGGTGGTAGAAAAATTGATGATCGGTAAAGTTTTGGCTGAAAGTGGTAAAGGTAAACCACGGGAATTGTTTGAGCACGAGCTGTCCTTGTCCCATAAGCGCGCTAACCCCCGCATGATAAAAAGAATCAGGATCGGCAAAACCAGTACCCCATTGAAGATATGTAAAATATCCGGCAATAATAATGTAGAATAGGACGGGCGATAGTTTTTTGATGGTGATGTGGAGAAGTTTCATATTGTGTTTTTAAGTATAGCATGAGCGGTAAAACACAGCTATATCGTGGATTATTATGTTTTTGCTATTGACTTTAGCTTAAAAAAATGCTATACTATGTACAGAATACATCAAAAAAGCGGTGTTTTCCAAAAATTTTCAAACAAAAACAAAAATAAAATCGTTCAGTATGTTTTTTTTAGGAGGAATTTTGAAATTTAATAGTTTATTAAATACAAATACTCAATTTTTGAGTATTTTTTAATTATTTAATTTTAGGCATATGCAATTATTTTGCAAGCCGGGGATTATACACTCTCGCCACTATCCACATGTGTCGGCTGTTGTGTTTTCGCTTTTGGCGTTTACGGTGTTGGGAGTAGGCTTCCCAATGCTTTTGCTTGCGCAGGAACTGCAAGCTCCAATGGGTGGTAGCCCTTCGGGTGCTCCCACGATGTCTCCACCTCCTGGCGGTCAGCCTGGTTTTGGCGGTCCACAAGAAGGAGGACAGGGCATGCAACAGGGGTTCAATCAACCCGGCAATATGCAAGGTCAACAGATTGATAAGGGTATACAAATTGATCAAGGTATACGCGGAGTTGATAAAGGTATAAGAATTGACCAGGGTATCCGAGGTCCTAATGGTCAACAAGGAGATCAGAAATTCGGCGGTCAGCAAGGTCCTGGTCAGCAAGGTCCTGGTCAGCAAGGTCCGCGCGGTGGACAGCAGGGATTTGGCGGTCCTAATGGTCAACAAGGTGGTCCGCAGGATTTTGGCGGCGATCAAGGACAAGGTATGATGGGCAACGACCAACAGAATGGCGACAATGGTATGTCGGAAAAACAACAGCAACAACAAGATGCGCGTCAAAAACAAATGGAAAAACAGCAGCTGTCCCAGATAAAGAAAGGTATGAAAGGCATGGGGCAGGGCATCAGTATGTTTGATAAGCAAATTTTAAAACTTACCAAACAAGGCATTGCTGTTCCCGCGGAATGTTCAGATAATCTTACGAAAGTAAAAACTGTCATTGCGGCGGTAAAAACAGCGGAAACATTTGAGGCTGTTCAAGAAGCAGGCATAGAAGATATACAGGATTCTATGCAATCGCTCAATGATTGCCGTCAACAACTGGAGATGCTCGCTCGCTGGCCGCAAACCATCAAACAGCTTAACAGTGAAGTTAAGCGGCTAGAGTCCGCATTAAAGCGTGATAAATCTATAGTGGCAAAATTATCAAAACAAGGTATTGACTTGAGTGATGAGTATAACGCGTTTGAAGCCGCAATCAATCAGCTTAAGTCGGTGCGTGATGGAGCAGATTCAAAAATGAAATCAGGTGATTCAGAAGGAGCGTTTAGTGATCTTGAAGATGGGTTCTTTGGTTCTATGCAGGATGTGTGGGAGAAAGATCGCATTATTCAGACCATGAGCAACTTGGGACGTTTTACTTCTGACTTTAAACGCGGCGTTGCTGATGCACAACGAACCATCAAAGCGCTTAAACGTAAAAAAGTTGATACTTCCGCGTTAGAAGATATCATGGCTGAAGTGCAATCAAAAGGACAAGAGGTCTTTACTCTCTTAAAGACTAAGCCAATAGATGAAGATGCGGTGATGTCTGATTTGCAAGAACTTGAAGATTTGCGCCAGCAATTTGAAAGCGCCGCGCAAGAGCTTACCGGTTCGCAAACAGCGATGCCGTGGGAAAAAGGTCCTCAACAATTTAAACAGATTCAAGGTGTTGACTTTAGCCAATTCGGTATCGGCGGAGGACAACAAAGTTCGCAATAATATATCTCAATCCTGCGAAGAAAATTGGATGCAGGAAGTATAACAAACTCTTCAAAACAGCTCCGCGTCCAGCGGGGCTGTTTTATTAATCGTTACATGATCATGCACGCAGACCCCATGGAGCAAGTCTATTTTTTGATTATCTGTTCAAGAATGGCGCGCGCCGCAAATGGACGCGCTACCGAGCGCATATTTTTAGCAAGTTCATCGCGAAGCGCCGCGTTGGTGAGAATACGATGAATTTTATTAAGTATATCATTATTTTTTTTAATCTGTAGAGCGGCTTTGTGCGTCCGCAAAAAATTCGCGTTCGCTGTTTCTTGTCCGGGAAGCGGTTCTGTAATAACAAGCGGCAGACCGCGAGCGATGCATTCTGTCACAGTAAGCCCTCCTGCTTTACTGATAACCACATCCGCAAGCGCGTAGAGTTCATGTATGGCGTGCACAAAGTTATATATGTGCAGATTGATATGTGAAGGAAGTTTGAGATTTTCCAGTTTAGATTTGAGGGCTTCGTTGGATCCTGCTACAGCGCATATTTGGAGCGGTAATTTGCTTACTCCAAGTGTTTCTATAATATTTGAAATATCCTGCAATCCAAATCCGCCGGAAAGAGCGAGTATTACCGGTTGTTTTTGATTTAATTTGAATTTTGCGTACAGTTGTTGCGTGCGTTTTGTGGTTATGACGTTGGGAGATACTGGTATGCCACTCACAATTATTTGTTCGCAGTTGATCCCCGTCGCGATTAAATCTTTTTTCATTTCGTGTGTCGCGACAAAATAACGGTCAACTCCCTCAACAATCCAAAGATGATGGATTTGGTAATCGGTAATAATAATTGATATAGGGGTTTTGATTTTTTTATTTTTAAGTATTGACGCGGCAACTTCAGCGCACACAAAATGCGTGCAGATAATTTCATCAGGCATGGAGGCTTCAATAAAACGAGCAAGTTTGATTGCGAGAAGAGCTTGTATGTGGGATGTCGCGTGAAGCGTTTCACGTACCGATGGGGAATTTGATGTCTTGTAGAGGTATCCCCACACCAGTGGAGCATTTTTTGTTATGAAGAGATAGAAATCGCGATATACCAATTTGAGCGGTTTGTTGATAAACTCAATAATATCGCGATGTTCAACAATCGCGTCTGGATATGAGTTTTGCGCTTCTTCGCGTATGCTTTCCGCCGCGCGGAGGTGCCCGCTTCCTGCTGAAAGGGAAAGGAGGAGAATTTTTTTTGGCATATAAAAGGTTAGTATATGCGCAGTGTGCCACATAACTAGGTAGCTTTTCAAGAGGGCAATTCTGTGGTATGATAAGGATATATGAAAATTTTTGCTGTAGCTATAGCAATTTTAGTGCTTTTTCTCGGGTTGGTGAAGCCAATGAATTTTGGCATGCCAAGCGCCTTCGCAACAATGGAAAACTCCGTCATGCGCGGAAGGTCGTTATGGTCTCAAAGATTTGAAATGGGATGTGGAGCAAACGTATGTACAACAGCTTTGGCGGTACAGCGAGCCGCGGATGATTGTATCAGACATTGTATTCAAAGCGCGTTGCCTGCCGTTGAAGAGACTGCCGCGTTTCTTTTTGCGCCATTTACTCATTTAAGTACGATCGCATTGATTCTTTTGATAGGTTTTTTGGCGCAGGTGGTGCTCGTCTACGCGCTAGTCCGTTATCTTTTATACGCCTATACATTTTTTCATTTACGTTTTGTTACTTCAACCATTCTCCGCAATTAAGAGACCAAGCATCATAAGCCAATTTATTTTTGGCATTGCTTGGTTTTTTAATTGATTAAAAGTATGCATGTTATTAAAGTTTATGTTAAGAGCGCTGAAAATTCTTGGCCGCGCACGGTCAAAGAAACATTGATGCGGCAAGAGAATGTAGTGCAAGTGGATATAAACGAGGTGCGCCATAAGGCGCGTGTGGTGGTTAAGGGAGGTGTGAATATAGAACTGCTCAATAGCGCGCTCAAAGAGCAAGGAATTGAGCTCTCGGTCTATGAAGTGAGTGAGGTGGAACTTGGAGAAAGAGAATCTTTCAGTGGAATTGACGTGGCAACTTCATCAGTGGTGTCGCGCCACGCCACTTTGCCGTTGTCGTCGGGAGTGCCGTGCGGTGAGTTGATGCTTGGTATTGACGGTATGACGTGCCGCTCATGCGAGATCACCATTGAAAGTAAATTTAAGAAAATTGAAGGTGTGGTCAAGGTGAATGTGAACGCGTCAAAAGGTGAAGCTCGTGTGGTGTACAACACTACGCAAGCGCCGTCGCTTGACCGTCTTCAGTCGGCAATCGCGCGTGAAGGCTACAAAGTGCGTTCCTCTGCCGGTCAAAATATCCACACTAAGCGCGTGGATACGGATATGAGCAGTGTACGGAACCAAAAACTCACTTTCAGCCAGCTTGTGGGAGTGTTTGCAATTGTTTTGGGAGTTTTGTGGATACTTTCTAAGGTCGGACTATTTAAAACAGGTTTTGTTATTGGGCAAAATACGGGTTTTTGGACAATATTTGTTATTGGGCTCATTGCCGCAAGCTCTTCGTGTATTGCGGTGTCCGGAGGACTCCTGCTTTCGTCCGCGGCACGATTTCATGAACGGTACGGCGCGAGCGGTTTGGGCCGCATGTATCCTGTGTATATGTTTGTGATAGGGCGCACCGTATCCTATGGCGTCTTGGGCGGATTGATTGGTTTTCTTGGAAAGTCATTGTCCTTGCCACAGTGGTTAATGGGTACTATCGCGCTAATAGCGGCAGTGTATATGTTGATTATGGGTTTGGAGATGCTGAATATCGCACCGTCTTGGCTTAGGGGCATTTTGCCCAACATGGCATCAAAAGATTTGTCGCACAAAGTGCTTGACGCGGGGCAAAAGAGTGAACATCCTTTGGCGCCATTTATGCTTGGAGCCGCGACGTTCTTTTTGCCATGCGGATTTACGCAGGCCCTGCAGTTGTACGCGCTGACAACCGGTAGCATCGCAACCAGCGCGCTGTTGCTTTTTGGATTTGCACTTGGTACCGTACCAGCGCTTCTTGCGCTCGGTTGGGCTTCAAGTTCTCTCAAAGGCAAAGCAGGGAGATTATTTTTTCAGTTTGCAGGTGCCCTTGTGGTGGTGTTGGGGTTTTACAATATTCAAAATGGTTTGACTATCTTGGGGTATCCGTTGCCTGCGTTTTCAATCAATTCAAGCGCGGTGGCAGCCAATACGGGAAGTGGCAATACGGGTGGAAAATCCAATGTAACAGTTGAGGGCGGTAAACAGGTGATGAAGATGACCGTGGACAGTTATGGTTATACGCCGGATGAATTTACGGTGAGAGCGGGAGTGCCTGTGAAGTGGGAAATAGATGGAACAAACGCGGCTGGGTGTGCGAGCGTCCTGCAGGCGCGGGATTTTGGATTGCGCGCGATGATTGCGGGGAAATCGGATAATGTCCTTGAGTTTACACCGGACAAGCCTGGGCGATATTTGTTCAGTTGTTCCATGGGCATGTATCGCGGCTATATTAATGTTGTTTCTAAAACATAATATATGACACACATACCTTTTGATCCCGAATTTGATACACATTCTACTTTAGAGCCCGAGCAGATGCCTTCTGTAGATACTCAACAGACGGGCAGTTTTCCCTCCGGTTTGGCGTTTGTTGCGGGGCTCATAACCGCTCTTGTTGCCGGCAGTTTATTAGCCAATGCGTTACTAATTAAATTACTTATTAAATAAGTTATGTTTACCAAACAGTTTCGCATTACAAACATTGAATGTCACTCATGCGTGGGGTTGAGCACTGATGTGCTAAAAGATTTGCCAGGCGTAACAGATGTTCAAATTGATCAAAAAACAGGCGCGGCCAGTTTGACATCCGAGCATGAAATACCATGGGCGGATATACATAAAGCATTGGAAGAAGTAGGCAAGACCTCTGAAGAAATTGCGAACACATAATGTGTTCAATCATAAAATAATGTTATCTATATGGAAAACAAGCAAGACTCCGTTCTTTTGAGTTTGCAGGGAATGCATTGCGCGTCGTGCGCGGGAATTATTACGCGCGCGCTCAAGAAAGTGCAGGGTGTTTCCGACGCGAATGTAAATTTTGCCGCGGAAAAAGCTCGCGTTGTGTATGACACGCAAACAACTGATACTTCGCATCTGATTACCGCTGTTGAAAAAGCAGGTTACAAAGCAAGCATATATCAAGCCGCGGACAGTGAAGGCGTACAAAAAAGAAAAGAAGAAGAAATGCGCGCGTACTGGCGCAAGTTTATGTGGGGCGCCGTGTTGAGTGCTCCAATGCTCTATTTTATGTTTTTTGATTTTTTTGCGTGGATGCCTTTGCGCGACGGCTTGCTTCCGTTAGTGGGTATCATTTCTCTCGTCCTTGCCACGCCGGTGCAATTCTGGATTGGCGCGGGATTTTATCATGGCGCGTGGAGTGCGTTGCGCATGAAAACGTTCAACATGGATAGTCTTATCGCGATTGGCACGAGCACCGCATATCTTTACAGTATAGTGCGGTTTGTGGGGCATGTTCTCAATTATGGCACTATTTTGGGAGTAGATGGGGCAAAAATTCCCGATCTGTACTTTGAAACCGCGGCATTTTTGATTACATTTGTCATCTTGGGAAAATGGCTTGAGACGCGTGCCAAAGGGCGCGCTTCTGACGCCATCAAGAAGCTTATGGGATTACAACCCAAGACAGCGCGTGTGGTGCGTGAGGGCAACACATTGGATATCCCGCTTGAACAGGTGGTAAAAGGCGATATTGTGGTAGTGCGTCCGGGAGAAAAAATTCCGGTTGATGGGGTAGTGAAAAAAGGAGATTCTGCAGTGGATGAATCCATGCTCACCGGTGAAAGTATTCCGGTGGAAAAACACGCTGGCGATACGGTCTATGGCGCGACCATTAACAAGAATGGAAGTTTTGAATTTCAGGTTACTCGCGTGGGTGCGGAGACAACGCTTTCACAAATTATTCGCTTGGTGGAAGAAGCGCAAGGATCAAAAGCGCCGATTCAAGATTTGGCGGACAAAATCTCCGCGGTGTTTGTACCCATTGTCATTGTATCCGCGATGGTAACTTTTGTTGTGTGGTTTTTTGCGCTTGGCGCGCCAATTACCTTTAGTTTAATGGCATTTACTGCGGTGATTGTGATTGCGTGTCCATGCGCGCTGGGGCTTGCGACACCTACGGCAATTATGGTGGGTACAGGCAAGGGAGCGGAGAACGGCGTTTTGATAAAAGGCGGTGAGCCGCTTGAGGCCGCGTGTAAAATTAACGCTATTGTATTTGACAAAACAGGAACGCTCACTAAAGGCAAGCCGGAAGTGACCGATGTGGTTGCTATCGCAATGAACGATGAAAAAAAGTTAGTCGCGCTCATGGCAAGTCTGGAAAAAGTATCGGAACATCCGCTTGCCGAGGCGATTGTACGTTATGCGCAAAAGCACGGCGCTGATTTTTACGACATTGAACATTTCAAGGCGATTCCGGGGTACGGTGTTTCAGCGGAGCATGAAGGCATCACCTATATATTGGGCAATCGCGCGCTTATGATGCGCTCCGGTGTAGAGATAACCGCGCATGAAAATCATGTGCAAGCGCTTGAGAATGAAGGAAAGACGGTTATGTTTTTTGCGGATTCAAAGGTTCTGCTTGGAGTGATTGCGGTGGCTGACACGCTAAAAGAAACAACGTCCGCGGCGGTAGTGGCGTTGCAAAAAAAGGGGATAAAAGTATATATGATTACCGGTGATAATGAGCGCACGGCACTTGCCATTGCGCGCGCGGTTGGCATCACGCATGTGCTCGCGGAAGTTTTGCCGCAGGACAAAGCGCTGGAAGTTAAAAAGTTGCAGGCGACGCTCCTGCTCTTGCGCAAGCGGATCTGGGTATTGCCATGGGAAGCGGAACCGATGTGGCAATGGAAACCGGCGGCATTGTGATTATCAAAGATGATCTGCGCGATGTGTTGACCGCTATACAGCTTTCCCGCGAGACGGTTGGCAAAATCAAACAGAATTTGTTTTTCGCATTGTTCTACAACGTGATTGGGATTCCCATTGCCGCGCGTGTGTTTATAGCATACGGGCTTGTGCTGAAGCCCGAACTTGCGGGGCTGGCAATGGCGTTTTCCAGCGTTTCCGTGGTGTCAAACTCTTTGCTTTTGCGGCGGTTTCGCGTCGGCAGGCGGAATTGGGTATCCGCTGTGGCGCCTCTCGTAATGGGCGTGGTGTTTACGGTTATCTTTTTTCTTTTTGCCCGTTTGAGCAGAATGACGTAATTATTTATTGTTCAAGTTCAACTACTAACGGTAGCATAAGATTGCCACGAACAATGGTAGTGGAGGAGAATATTGCTTTGATGAAACCTGTATTGGGCGCTCGGCGCACGACTAGTGGAGAGGTGGTATTTAGAATATTTTTTCCCAATACATAAGAAGGTGCTGAAAGGCCTAATAGATGAGCCAAGGTTGGGTACAAATCCAAATGGCTGGACATGACCGTATTATCTCCCTCAAGTTTTATCCCCGGAACCACAATCTTCTTTGAGTTGGTTTATGAATGTGCCAATAGACCTGTCTGCGTAATGAACACTTTGGAGATATTTTTTTTGTTCATCATTAAGATTTGTATCGGCGGGAAAAAAAAGCGTTTGGAGATCTGGAGGAAGCTCAAAAGGCGTGTGCGAAGTTAATGTAATGAGTGTCGCCATAAAAGGCTGGTGAGTTTTACGTTATTCTCTAAAACAATATTTGCCGAACCTTTTTCATCATCGAAAAATCTCCAGCCAGATTCTTGGAGTATATTATTTATTTTGATTCGAGCTTAGGCTTCTTTTTGCATAAATTTATTTGTTGATTACTTCGTAGTCTCCTTTATCCCTATCGCCACCGATGCGAATATAATCCTCACATCCATCCACCCAGATTTTCTTACATTTGCAATAAGTAAGTTTTTTGTGGGTATTCCAAAAAATCTCATCTCCGCAATGAGTACATTTGTAGTAAAGGTCTTTTTTAGTTTTGTTAGCGATTTCCATATTTAAAGAAAATATTAGATTAGTAAGAAGTAATCTAGCGGCACCTTAATAACGTTGGCATCTTCTAAAAGAGTCAGGGAGTTTCGGCAAACTACTACACCATATTTGGCGGAGCCCACTTTTTTCATAGTACTCCTGACCTGTGTGCCAAGTTTTTCACCCATACCTACTTCAATTGGAATTATATTTTTTTCTGCAATAGTTAGAATAAAGTCGGCACCACCCTTTGAACTATCGTGATTCAAAGCGCCTCGATTGCTTGCAACAAACTCACGATATAAAGTCATAGCAACAATATCTTCCATTAGTCTGCCTTTCTGTTGAGCAAATACCTGCAGATTACCAGCGACCGACAAAAAAGCCGACCTTATGGCTGACGACATAAATTGATATTTTGACGGCTTTCTTACTTTCTTTGTGTTAGAACCATACGGCATAACTCTTATCAATAGTTCCGCTTGTTCCAACACCTCAAGAATACTTGAAACTGTATTGACACTGGTTTCAAGCGTTTTGGCTAAGTTTTGTACACTCAAAACTTCAGACTCGGCTAGCAAAAATAAAACTCTTTTAATATAACCAATGGTTTTTTGATCAAAGCGACCAAGACTTTGTACGTCTTGATTGATAACCTTATCGAGCAATAAAGTTATAGTTTGATAAACCCGAGCCTCATCCTTAATCCTAATAGCGAATGGAAGCGTGCCAATTTTTAAGTACTCATCAATATAATGGCGATCTACCTGCGACCAAAAACTAAGCACTGATTGTTCAAAACTTTTTAATTTATCGTAGGCTTCTTTTGCTGATTCTGATGCAAACAAAGCATCTTTGATATTTTTCTTTAATCCAGTGATCGGGTATTTACTATCTTTGATCGTCAAGAATTCGCAAAAACTTGTTGGAAATAATTTCTCAAAAATTGCTCGGCGAATAACATCCGGATTTGTTTGTAAAGAAACAGCAGAGGAACCACTGC
>LCLH01000015.1:14317-19687 GCA_001001925.1 Candidatus Magasanikbacteria bacterium GW2011_GWC2_45_8 | reverse complement strand
TCCTTTATCTTTTCTAAAATTATTTCTTCTATCTGTTCATTCTTTACTTCTTTCTCCGGAAAAGAAAATACTTGCCATGCCTTTCCCCATGTTAACTTACCAAGAAGCAATGGAGCGTTACGGCACAGACCGGCCGGATATGCGCGTCAACAAAGACGATCCACATGAGTTGGCCTTCTGCTGGGTTGTTGATTTTCCTTTTTTTGAAAAAACAGAAGAAGGCGGATGGATGTTTACGCACAATCCGTTTTCCGCGCCGCAACCAGCATACAAAGAACAATTGCTCAAGAAAGAAAATATCGGCGGTATTATTGCCGCGCAATATGACATGGTGTGCAATGGATATGAAGTTGGTGGAGGAGGAATTCGCAATCACACGCCGGAGGCTTTGCGCGCGGTATTTGAAATCATGGGGCTTCCAAGCGACATTATTAATGAACGATTCGGCCACATGCTGGAAGCGCTTGAGTATGGTGCTCCGCCGCATGGAGGCATTGCATTTGGACTTGACAGGCTCGTGGCAATTTTGGCAAATGAGCCCAATATACGCGAGGTAATCGCGTTTCCCAAGACAGGCGACGCACGGGATCCTCTGATGGGTGCTCCAAGCAGTATGCCTCAAAAGGCGCTGGATGACGTGCATATAAAACTCAAAAATTAATTTTTTTAATTCATTCTCTATGCACAAAAAAGTTTTGGCGCATTTGGACAAATACAAAGTGCGCTACACGCATGTGCCGCATAAGACGGTGTATACCGCCTATGATTTGGCAAACACGCTCAAGAAAAAACTCAACGAGATTGCCAAAACGCTCGTGGTGAAGGTGGACAAGCGATATGTTCTGGTGGTGTTGCCGGCAAATGTTCGCGTTGACTTGCAAAAAGTCAAGAAAGTTTTGAAAGCGGAATCTGTACATTTGTTGCCGGAAGGCGTTATGGAGAAAATTTGGGTCTTTGCACGGCGCGGAGGTTTTGTTGGACAAGGCGCTTCTAAAAACAAAAGAGGTGATTGTAAACGCGGGAAGCTTTACCGACGCGGTGCGCATGAAAGCGAAAGATTTGCACAAATTGGAGAAGGCAACATTGGGCGATGTGAGAGATACAACGATTGCCAGATTGAAGAAAGTGGTACGGAAAGTGGCTAAAAAGGCTGTGAAAAAGACAGTGCCAAAAAAGAAGAAAGTAATTAAGAAAAAGAAATAATGTAAAAGATGTTGGTAGCAAAAATTTTGCGGGGACTACGAGCCGCGACGGCGGCGAGTCTGAGCGAAAATTCAACAGAATTTTCGCATGCCCCGAAAAGTGTTTGCTGTCAACATCTGTAAATTTTTCTCAATGTCTTACGAAATTAAGTTAGAGCAATTTTCCGGCCCGTTGGAGCTTTTGCTTCAGCTCATTGAGCGCGAGCAGATGTCCATCAACGATATTTCACTCGCGCATGTGGCAGACGAGTTTCTTGCGCATGTGAAGACTCTTGGAGAATCTCGCGTAGAGGAATTGGCGGATTTTTTGGTGATCGCGGCGCGGCTCTTGGTAATTAAATCACGGAGCCTCTTGCCTGCTTTGCCTGTAGAATTGGAAGACGGATTGAGTTTGGCTGACCAGCTCAAAATGTATAAAGAATTTGTGCGCGCCGCGGAAACGATGCAAGAAATTTTTAAACGCAAACAGGTGGGGTATTTCCGCCCCTTCACCATGGATCGGATGGAGGGAAAATTTTTTCCTCCGCAAAGTGTAACCACGTCCGTGTTGCGAGAAAGTTTTGCGGCCGTGTTGGAACGTTTAAAACCGATTATTGAGTTGCCCAAAGTGGCCATGGCGCGCGCGGTAAGCATTAGTGAATGCATAAATCATTTGCATGGTTTGCTCAAGCATGCCGAACGCGTTTCGTTTTCCCAATTTATCCAATCGGCCGAGCACAGGGTAGACGTCGTTGTTTCTTTTTTGGCGCTTTTGGAGCTTATCAAACAGCGCGTTATTACCGTCAATCAAACACACATATTTGAAGATATTACCATTGAACATTATGAACACGCACGCGCAGTGTGAAGCATTGCTTTTTGCGGCAGGCAAGCCGCTCACCGCAAAAAAAATCGCGGAATTTTTGGAGATAAAAGAAAAAGATGTGGCGTCTGTTATTGCCGCGTTGAAAAAAAAGTATGAGGAAGACGCAGAGAGCGGCGTACAGCTCGCGGATAATGGCAAGACGTATCAGCTGATGACCAAAGGATCGTGCGCGGAGGTGGTGGAGAAATACATGAAAGAGGAGATCATAGGAGAGCTAACCAGACCATCGTTGGAAACACTCACTATCATTGCGTATCGCGGACCTATTACAAAGCCAGAGTTGGAGCAGATTAGGGGAGTGAATTGCAGTTTGATTTTGCGCAATCTTGCTCTGCGGGGTCTTATAGAATCAGAGGAAGATGGGGCATTGCAACAACAAGTGTATCGCGTTACTTTGGAGTTTTTGAGATATTTGGGCATTTCCGCGCCGAATAATTTGCCGGATTATCAGAAGCTTAACAGTCATGATTTGTTGCAACAATTATTGAAGACTGAAGAACCCTCATCATCTAGCCAGTAAATTGTTTGATGTATGTATTTTCAGGCACTCGCACTCTTTATTGCTTCATTTGTTCTTGCTTTGCCCTGGTGGACAGGGTATGGGAGGAATTTTTTGGCGCGAACACCAGTAGTGAATCTTTCTGTAGCGGCGATACAGAAAAATAGAGTGGGGGTTGAACAAAAATCAGCCTCACAAGGTTTTGTGTATACAAATTTTCCCGTGTCGCCGGAGAGAGAAACACCGCATTTGGTAGGCCCTTCGTCTTTTCAAAAAGAAATTACAGCGCAAAGCGCGCTCGTGATTGACTCGGCAAGCAATGCAGTCTTATTTAAAAAAAATATAGATGAAGTGCGGCCCATTGGGAGCATTACCAAGCTAATAACCGCGCTTACGGTGATTGATTTAAAGCCGAATTGGAATGAGTTAGTAACCATTGAAAGCAAGGATGGAACACAAGGTCCGCTCGTGGTGCAAACTGGAGATGTGGTATCAATAGGGGATTTATTGCGCGTTGGGTTGGTAGCATCATCAAATAACGCAATTAGCGCATTAACGCGTTCAACAGGGCTTACCCGTGAAGATTTTGTTGTGCGGATGAATGAGAAGGCTGCTGCGCTGGGTTTGAGTGCGTCGCATTTTGTTGAACCAACAGGGTTGGATAAAGAAAACAAGTCAACCGCAAGCGATGTGGCGCGTCTGGTGAGTGCGGCGTTTGCAGAAGAGGAGATACGCCGTATCACGAGCATGACATCATACAAATTTCGTGTGCGTAACACCAACAAAATGCGCGTTGCCCGCTCTACGGATTTATTATTGAGTACGAGCGGCTTTGCGCGTACTGCGATTGCGCGAGTGGTGGGCGGCAAAACCGGATTTATAGATGAGGCGGGATATTGTTTTGCCATGGAGGCGGAGGGGACAAAAAAACAACGATTGATTGTGGTAGTACTGGGGAGCCACGACCATTGGAGCAGATTTGCCGAGGCCGCGGATTTGGCCGCGTGGGCGTTTAAGAATTTTGAGTGGCCAAGCAAAACGGCATTGGGAGGATAATTTTTACGTATGCGTGTGGGATATAAAATACAAAACAACCCCGAGGGTTGTTTATTATTTAGTGGTAGCGGGAGAGAGACTCGAACTCTCGACCTCACGCTTATGAAGCGTGCGCTCTAACCGGCTGAGCTATCCCGCCCTTTAAAATGGTGCCGCGGGAGAGACTCGAACTCTCATGCCCTTGCGGGCGCTGGATTTTGAGTCCAGTGCGTCTACCAGTTCCACCACCGCGGCACATTTGAGTTGCTCATTTGAGCAATCTTTTGTATAATACAATAACATAACTATGCCACAAATAATCACCGTTGTCAATCAGAAAGGCGGGGTTGGAAAAACCACCACCGCGGTCAATTTGGGCGCTTATTTGGCGCACCTTGGCAAGTTTGTCTTGCTTGTAGATGTTGATCCGCAGGCAAATGCCACATCCGGACTGGGGATAGACCATAAAGCACTTGAACATGGTATTTATGAAGCGCTTCTTGGAGAAAAGCCTTTGCCGAGCATTATAAAGCACACCACTCACGAGGGGTACCGGATTGCTCCGGCAACGCTTTCGCTGGCGGGGGCAAATGTTGAATTGGTAAACATGGATCGCCGCGAGTTCAAATTGCATGACGTTCTATCAGAGGTCAAGCATGCATATGATTACATTATTATAGATAGCCCGCCTTCTCTTGGGCTTTTGACGGTCAATGCGCTCACCGCCGCGGACGCGGTGCTCATTCCTGTTCAGGCGGAATATTACGCGCTTGAGGGCTTGGGGCAGTTGATTGATACGGTCAATTTGGTCAAAGAAAATCTTAAACCTGATTTGGAAATTCTGGGAGCTGTCTTGACTATGTTTGACAGCCGCAATCGTCTTTCTCAAGATGTGTTTAATGAATTGTATAAATATTTTCCCGATAAGATTTTCCGTTCCGTGATTCCGCGCAGTGTTCGTCTTGCGGAAGCTCCGAGTTTTGGGAAAAGCATTTTGCATTACGATCCGTCATCCAAGGGTGCGCGCGCGTATGAACGATTGGCGCGGGAACTTACGGGTATTGAATAATTTATATTTTAATTGAACAGCATCCCGCGTTCGCGCGGGGGCAAAATATTTTTTTATACTATGGCATTAGGAAGGGGGTTGAGTTCTTTAATACAGCCAAAAAAAACTACGCCGCAAGCGCCGGCTTCTGTTGGCGCTCTCCATAACAGCGTCGAAGGGGAGGGGCATTCCTCGGAGGGTCGCGTGTGGAACATTCCGGTTTCTTTGATCAGAGCAAATCCGCATCAGCCGCGCAAGACGTTTCATCACAATGAATTGGAAGATTTGATGAATTCTATCCGGTCTCATGGCGTGATACAGCCGATTGTGGTTACAGAAACCGTAGATGGGCATTATGAACTGATAACGGGGGAGCGGCGTTTGCGCAGTTCCACCATGCTGGGTCTTGCAACCGTGCCGGCTTTGGTGCGTAAAAATGTTACAGATCATGAAAAACTTGAACTCGCGCTTATAGAAAATGTTCAGAGGAGCCAGTTGAACGCACTGGAAGAGGCGTTTGCTTACAGGCGGTTAATTGATGAATTTGGATTGAATCAAGATGAAGTTGCCGTGCAGATTGGCAAGTCGCGTTCCGCGGTGGCAAACACCGTGCGGCTTCTACATTTGCCGGATGTGGTACAGCAGGCACTTGTGGAGGGTAAAATTACCGCCGGAGCGGCGCGCGCGCTTTTGGGCGCTCAAGATGAAAAAAGTTTGCTCA
>LCLH01000015.1:0-14292 GCA_001001925.1 Candidatus Magasanikbacteria bacterium GW2011_GWC2_45_8 | reverse complement strand
CATGAAATAAAAAAACAAAACGTATTGCGCGGGGTGTCTAACCCACTTGCCGCACAGCTTTTAAGTGAAGAAGCGCGGTTGCGTGAAATTTTGGGGACAAAAGTAAAAATCGCCGAACGCAAAGGAAAAGGGAATATCACCATTTCATATTACTCATCGGAAGAACGGACTCGTATTCTGAAACATTTTAAATAATTATTGCGAATTACAAAATGTCATTGAGGCAAGAGTTTTCAAGGGGGCTTGCGGAGCGCGACGGCGCGAGCAGGAGGGAAAATGCTTCAGGCATTTTACCCGTACCCCTTGGAGATTTTTGCCGAGAAGATGCTTTGCGTAATTCGCGATAATTAAGGCTCTTTTTTGAGCTTTTTTTCCGGTAATATTTTTGTCTTGAACCATCCTGTGAGCGATTGTTTTGCGTAAGATTTGATGCGACTGCGCGCTTGAGACGTTTTAACAAATTTGAGCCAATCGGAGCTTGGTCCTTTGCGGTTTTTGTCTATAATAATTTCCAGCACGTCGCCGCTTTTAAGCCGCGTATCAAGACTAAAGAGCTGGTCGTTGATGCGAGAGCCAACGCATTTGTTGCCGATTTCCGTGTGAATTGCGTAGGCAAAATCAACCGGCGTGGAATCTTCCGGCAGGTCAATCACGTCGCCTTTGGGTGTAAAAACAAAAATGCGGTTTTGAAAAATATCAAGTTTAAGCCCTTCCAGATCTTTTACTTCCTGCATCATTTCTTTCTGGAGGCTCGCGAGTTCTTTGACCCACGTCAATTTTTTGTCGGGGATGGCGGATCCTTTTTCGTCATAATTCCAATGCGCGGCGATACCAAACTCCGCTTCCTCGTGCATTTTCAACGTGCGGATTTGGAATTCTGTAATTTGTCCTTCAAGCCCAAATACGGTGGTGTGCAATGATTGATAACCGTTTGGTTTGGGTTGAGCCATATAGTCTTTGATGCGTCCTTTGAGCGGCCGCCAAAGCTTATGAATTACTCCCAGAGCCGCGTAGCAATCTCCAATATCTTCTACAATCACGCGCATCGCCACGAGGTCGTAAATTTTATTGATATCGTTATTATGGCGCAATAATTTTTTATAGAGGCTGTATAGAAATTTTATGCGTCCATGAAATGAAACTACTTTGATGCCGGCTTTGACGAGCTCCGCTTCCGTTTGTTTACGCATTTTTTCCAACAGATATTTTGACTCTTCGTACCGTTTGTGCGCGATTTCAGAGACTCTTATATAATCTTCCGGTTTGATATATTTAAAAGAAAGATCTTCAAGCTGGCCTTTCATTTCTCCCATACCAAGTCGGTTGGCTATAGGAGCAAAAATTTCCAAACTCTCAAGCGCTATACGATATCGTTTTGCTTCGGGCAAAAATTCGAGTGTGGTAAGATTATGCAGTCTATCCGCGAATTTTATAATAATCACGCGCACGTCATTGGCCATGGCCACAAACATTTTGCGCAGGTTTTCAATGTAGCGTTCCACTCCGCGATATTTGATGTGTCCCAATTTGGTAACCCCCGCCACCATTGACGCGACTTCCTCGCCAAAATTTTTGGCGAGTTCTTCAAGCGTCACAGGTGTGTCTTCATGGATATCATGCAAAAGACCCGCGATGATAATGGTGGTATCAAGCTTCATTTCAGCAAGCGTTTGAGCGGTGGCAAGCGGATGGATGATATAAGGTTCCCCTGAAGCGCGTTTTTGGTCTTTGTGAGCGGTCGCGGCAAACTCATACGCAAGGCGCACCATATCCGCGTCTGCGTCGGGGTTAATTTTTTTTATGGTAGCGAGGAGTTTTTCAATAGTTGCCATAGAGTGTTTTCACTCTATGTATTATAGGAGGGAGAGAATGTTTTGGCAAGGCGGGGTTATGCGGATGGGGTTATTTGGACTTTTTTTTGCTTGGGCATTCTTTGTTACTGCATTGAATGGTATCTTTTGCCCCGTAAACGAGCGACGCATCGCAAACAGTGCATGGAGAACCTGTTGGTTTGCCCCAGAGTGCCAGTTTACATGCCGGGTAACGGTTGCACGCGTAAAACGTACGACCGCGCTTGCTCCGCTTCATAACGATGTCACCTTCTTTGCATTGCGGGCATTTGACACCGATAGTTTTTTGAATTTTTTTGA
The DNA here is from genome assembly GCA_001001925.1 of Candidatus Magasanikbacteria bacterium GW2011_GWC2_45_8. Taxonomy (GTDB): domain Bacteria; phylum Patescibacteriota; class Patescibacteriia; order Magasanikbacterales; family UBA10146; genus UBA10146. The sequence goes on along the minus strand of LCLH01000015.1, from coordinate 12,142 downwards.
TGAATTTACATTCAGGGTAGCGAGAACAGCTCCAGAATTTGCCAAATCGGCCGCGTTTGTCAGCAGGCAAGTCTCCTTCCGTGCCAGGTAATGGTTTGGTATTTTTACATTCCGGATAGCCGCTACATGCCATAAATCGGCCAAATCTTCCGGTTTTAATAATCATTGGTTTGCCGCATTTATCGCAGATTTCCGTAGTGGTTTCTTCAGTAAGTTCTTTTTTGGATAAGACTTCCTGCTTTTCAGTGAGATTCTTTTTAAAAGGTTCGTAGAAATCTTTTACGATCGGTTGCCATTTTTTGTTTCCTGCGGCAATCTCATCAAGATCGTTTTCCATCTGCGCGGTGAATTTAAAATCTACCACGCGAGGGAAATGCTCCACGAGTACATCATTAACAAGTTTGGCAATATCGGTGGGGGCAAGGCGCCTGTCTTCATCGCGTATCACATATCCGCGCGCAATAATGGTTGAAATAGTTGGTGCGTAGGTGCTTGGTCGCCCAATGTCGTATTCTTCAAGCGCTTTCACCAGCGTTGCGTCGTTGTAGCGAGCCGCCGGCTCGGTTTGTTTGCCCTCGGAAGTAATTTCTTTTGCGGTCATCGTTTCGCCTTTAGTAATCGCAGGTAAAAGAGATTCCTTGGTTGAAAGAGGAAACACCGCGGAAAATCCTGCAAAATCCACAATTGATCCGAGTGCTTTGAACGTGTATTGTTCCGGCGGCGTGGTTGTTGAAATTTCAAGAGATGTTTGTGTAAGGCGCGCGTCTGCCATCTGGGACGCTATGGCGCGTTGCCAGATGAGCGTGTAGAGTCTCACCAGTTTGCTTTCAAGCTTGTCGCCCAGTTTTTCAGGAGTGATGTGCACATGGGTTGGACGGATTGCTTCGTGCGCTTCTTGCGCGAGTTTGCTTTTGGTAATGTATTTTTTGGGCGTTGAAGGCACAAACTCTTTTCCATAAACTGTTTCCACATGTTCGCGCGCGCGGTTGACAAATTCTTGTGAGAGATTTACAGAGTCGGTACGCATGTATGTGATAAGACCAACAGTTCCTTCTCCCGGCACGGAGACACCTTCATAAAGCCTTTGGGCGAGCATCATGGTTTGTTTTGCCGAATAACCCAACCTGCGATTAGCTTCTTGCTGAAGTGTTGAGGTGGTAAAAGGAGCGGAAGGTGAGCGGGTTTGTTTTTTTTCTTCAATATCCGAAAGAGTAAAGGCTGATTTTTTTGATGCAGAAACTATTTTGTCTGCGTATGCGGCAGTATTAATATCAAGCTTATCTATGGTTTTACCTTGTATCGCGTGAAGTTTTGCCTCAAATTCCGCGTCTACTCGCGCGGAAGGATGAAACAACCCCTTGATAACCCAATAGCTTTCCGGCTTGAAGGCTTCTCTTTCACGCTCACGTTCTACAATAAGACGGACGGCCACCGATTGCACTCGTCCGGCAGAAAGCCCGCGCGCGATTTTTTTCCATAAAAATGGGGACAGTTCGTACCCTACCAAACGATCTACAATACGGCGCGCCTGTTGCGCGTCAACCATGTCCATGTTGAGAGGACGGGCGTTTTTTAAGGCTTCAGTAATTGCGGTTTTGGTGATTTCATGGAACACAAGACGTTTTACTTTTTTTTCAGGTACATCCAAAACTGCCGCCAGATGCCATGATATTGCTTCTCCTTCGCGGTCTTCATCAGTCGCAAACAATATGTCATCTGTTTTTTTGGCAAGCGCTTTGAGCTCGGTGACCACTTTTTGTTTGTCGCGTGGCACGACGTAGTGAGGCAAGAAACCGTGTTCCACGTCAACGCCGAGTTTGCTGCGCGGCAGATCACGAATGTGCCCGAACGAGGAAACCACTTTATATGATTTTCCCAGATAGGCGCCGATTGTTTTTGCTTTAGTTGGTGACTCTACAATGACGAGGTGCATAATGAAGGGTAGGATAGCTGATGTATGATGTGTTTGTCAAATCGCCGCGTATACATGATTGCCTAAATGTTTGATGTGGCCGTTTAATTCCAACATGGTGAGAAGGGTAAGGGCGGTCTTGTTTTCAAGCATGCTCGCGGTGATAACTTCATCAACATGAAGCGGTCGCGTGGCGAGCGCGGAAATAATTTTTTGTTCATTGCTTGAGAGCGCTTCGCGCGGCGGTTTTATGTTTTCAAAAGGCAATTCCTGAAGCGAAGAGATGTCAAGCATGGTGAGAATATCATCAGCGGCTATAACCGCATGCGCGCCCATTTGTATCAGTTTATTGGGTCCGATAGATAGAGGGGCATAAATAGGCCCCGGAATTGCAAATACGTCCCGTCCGTATTCAAGGCTTAAACGGGCGGTAATAAGCGAACCGGAATCTTCCGCCGCTTCGGTTACGAGCACCCCCATTGTTGATCCCGCGATAAGGCGATTTCTGACAGGAAAATGATGGCGCAATGGGAGCGTTCCGGGTGGATATTCAGAGAGAATAGCCCCGCCATTTTCAATGATTCTGTGAGCAAGTGGCACATGAGAGCGAGGATATAAACTATCGTCGTCAATGCCGGAACCAAGAAATGCGATAGTAGTGCCGCTTGCGTCCAGTGCGGCGGTGTGAGCAAAGCCGTCGCTTCCGAGCGCCATGCCGCTGACAATGGTTATGCCGGCATGCGCGAGCGCGGGCACGATTAAGGAAATCACATGGCGCCCGTACGGAGTTATTTTTCTGGTGCCGACCACGGCGAGTGATTGGGAAAATGCGTGTGGCGCGAGTGTACCTCTAAAGAATAGCGCAATGGGGGCGTCGTAGAGTTGTTTGAGGAGCGGCGGGTAGGAAGGATCTTCAATGCAAAGGATTTGTATTTCTTTTTTATTGAGTTCTTCAGCGATTGTTTCAGGATTAAGTTTTTTACGCGCTTCAATTAGCCGTGTGGCAGGCGTTTCCTGTAATCCGGCGCGCATAAGCTCCGCGAGCGGCGCGTACCAAACGCTGTGCGCTTTTTTGAATGTGCGCATAAGCATGCTAGTTTGCCGCGTGGAGAGAAAAGAATAACAATACAAAAGCGCGGCGCGGTAGAGAGCTTCGGGGGAATAGGCAAAGAACATGTTGGCGATTAAGATGAACGTGAGTTAAGTTTATTGAGAAAATCTTTGGTGATATTTTCAAATAATTCGGGCAACTCTTTTTGTTCTTTTTTTTTGAAGGGAGCAAGTACAAAATCCGCACCTTGTTTTTGTTTTTCGTCATTGGCCACGCCTATGCGCACTCGCGTGAAGTTGCGCGTAGCAATATGGTCAAAGATTGACTCAACACCGTTGTGTCCGGCGCTTCCGCGCCCTTTTTGAATTTTGTACGCGCCAAACACCAAGTCAAGGTCGTCGTGGAACACCCAAAGATCCTCCGGTTGTAATTTAAAAAAATGCAGAGCCGCTTGCACCGCGCGGCCGGATTCATTCATGAAAGTCTGCGGTTTCAAAAGGAGTATTGTGCGGTCGGCGGTTTGCGCGATTTCAGCATTGAGTTTTTTGTTCATTTTCCACGCCCCGCAATCAAGCGCGGCGCTGTGTGCAAGGGCGTCCACTGCCATAAAGCCGACATTGTGACGGGTCTTTGTGTAGCGTGCGCCATGGTTGCCAAGACCGACGATAAGTTTCATACGGTGGGTTGTTTTACGGCGCCGGGCAAAGATGAACGCGCTTTGTGTACGTACACCACGACCGGTGTGCCGATTAATTCAAATTGTTCACGAAGGGCATTTTCCATAAAACGCAAATAGGAAGGATGCACCGAAGTTTTTTGTTTGATGGTTATTTCAAACGTTGGCGGGTCTATTGCCGTTTGTATAAAACGCAAAATGCGCGGATGGCGCGTGCCGCGCCCACGAACCGGTTTGTGTCGCAAGACTAATCGTTTTAAAAATGAATTAAGGCGCGGTTGGGGTATCTCCATCTGGCGCGCTTTGTGGACAGCAAGAATCAATCCATACAATTTGTGCACACGCTCATGAGTCTTGGCGGACAGAAATACTACCGGCGCGTAGCGAAGGAACGGAAAATGATACCCGAGTTCGCGCGCGAAATGTTCTTTTTTTTCTTCTTGGGCTCCGGGAATCAGATCCCATTTGTTGACTGCGATAATCAATCCTTTTTGTTTTTCCGCAATAAGTCCCGCGAGATGCTGGTCTTGATTGCTAAAAGGCTCCGTAGCGTCCAACAGTAAGATGCAAACTTTTGCTTCAAGCAAACTTGCGATGGTATGTTTTATGCTTAATTGTTCAAGTGTGTCGGATGTTACCTTGCTTTTGCGCCGCATGCCGGCGGTATCTATAAAGAGGTAGGGGAAGCCGTCTGCAGAAACAAGCGTATTATGGGATTCTCGCGTTGTGTGAGGTGTAGGATTAACAATGACACGGTCCTCTCCAATGAGTGCGTTGAAAAGGGACGATTTTCCCACGTTTGGTCGGCCAATGAGCGAAACGGTTACCGGCTGTTCTGCATGCTCTTTGGGCGCTTCAGCATGCGCGAGTGTTTTGGTAATATGATCCAGCATATCACCCACGCCGGACCCGTTGGCCGCAGAAATTGCCAGCGGCAAGCCAAGTCCGAGAGATCGCCACTCTTTCTCCTGTGTTTCCATTTGTAATTTTTTGCTGTCCGCTTTATTGATAATCAAAGTAACGGGCTTTTTGATTTTTTTAAGTATTTGAGCGATGCGTTTTTCTTGAGGCAAAACGCCTTCGCGCACATCAACCAAAAACAGGATGGCTTCACTTGCTTTGAGCGCTTTTTCAATTTGGTGTTGGATGTCTTTGGTAAACGGTTCCCGGGAGTCAAAATCCATCCCGCCCGTATCGGCAATACGAAATGGCGCGCCACGCCACCAGAAAATGCTAAAATTGCTCGTGCGCGTTGTGCCTGATTGTTTGGAGACAAGCGCGCGTTCAGCTCCCACCAGTTTATTAAAGAGGGTTGATTTGCCCACATTGGTGCGCCCCACGATTGTAATAAGCGGATACGTGGTATCAAGTCGTTTGATGTCCATAGAAGTTAAGGATTAAGAGGGTGGTCGCTGTCCGCGCCAAGGATAATAATAATATCGGCAGATGATTCTGTTGTGTCGGTAAATAATTCTGCCGGCGCCGGATTTGGAATTCTTTCCACTGGCGCGCCGAGCAATTTTTCAAATGTTTCCACGATTGATTTATTGGCCTGTGTCTCGGAGCCATAGACAGCGGTTTGTTTGCGGTTGCGCACTATTGCGTTGCCCACACCGCCGGTTACAATGCCTTTGCGCTCAAGCTGGGATTTGTATTCTCCCGCGAGTCCTAAAACCCACGTGCCATTTTGGATGAATACTGTTGGTTTGCGATCCGAGGGCTGTGTTGTATTTTTTAGCTGTTCGGTCTGTGCTGAATGGTCGTCAAAAATATTTTGTACAATGCGGCGCAGTTCTCCGAAATTTTGGTCGCGCGCTTGCAGAACAAAGGCGTCGCCCAGCATTGATTCAACCAACGGTCCGTTGTTTTCCGCCGAGATTACACGCATGGTCACATTTTCATAATCAAGATTTTTTGCCATTTTGTACAACTGCGCGGTTTCCCACCACTCAATATCCGTGCTTATGTTGCGTTGTAATGATCCCACGATATCGCTTATTTTATTGGGATTGAAAATAGTGTTGACGGAAAGCAATTTATCTTTGAGGGCAAGTAATATTTTTTGTTGTCGCCTCGCGCGGGCAAAGTCCGACCCCTCGTTGTTGTTTCCGTGCCGAGAGCGCGCAAAATCAAGCGCGTCTTGTCCGTTTAGAGTCTGCAATCCTTTTTTGAAAGATACGGTGCGATATTTGTAATCGTCGGTAGGGAATAGGGAGTCGGAGAAATCTCTATCAATATACACTTCAACGCCGCCGACGCGATCAATGACTTCTTTGAAAGCTTTAAAATCAACACGCGCGTAGTAATGGATTGGTAGTGCAAACACTTGTTCAACAACGCTGGCGGCAAATTCCGCTCCATGCCCTTTTTGAATTTCTTCTCCATAGGAATCCGCGGAGTTGATTTTGCGATATCCGTAGCCTCCCGGGATGGGGACAATCAAATCGCGAGGTATTGAAATGAGCGCGAGCTGTTTGGTAGAGGGTTTGATGCTTGCAAGAATGATGGTGTCTGTAAGAAACGCGCCGTCGTGACCTTCTCCTCCTATCCCAAAGAGCAAAATGTTGATGCGATCTTCCTGTTGGCCATTGATATCGCGATCGTTGCTTAAAATGAGACTTCGCACTTGTTTGATAAGCAAAAGCGCTCCTGTTGGATTTTTTGATTTGACCGGAATCGCGAGAAGCAGACCAAGCGCGATGGCGAGGATGACAATAAGACCTCCGAGAGCGGTCAGGAGGTAAAAGGCGAGTGAGTGGCGCTTATTAAGCTCAACAGCCTGTGATGATAAAGATGAAGAGGGTATTTCGTCCATGGTGAATACAGTATATATAAAAGAATGGGATTTGCCAAGATAAGCAGAGTTGTGGTATGGTAAAATAAAGAAAATGAGAGGGGTGTCTAGCTCAGTTGGTTAGAGCGCTGTCCTCACACGACAGAGGTCACAGGTTCGAATCCTGTGTCACCCACCAAATTTTTGTATCTAAAAAGAAAACTATGGAGGAGGAATTGCAGAATGAGTTACACCCGCGTGTCCCCAAGGCCGGACGCGTACTGCATACGTGGACTATCCCCGTGTATCAGTTGCACACACGGGGCACTCTATGGTATATCATTGCAGGGACGCTGGTAATCGCGCTTTTGGGGTATGCGGTTGCAACAGCGAATTTTTTATTCGCTCTGCTCATTATATTGTTTGCGGTCATTATTTTTTTGAGCCATACCAACGAGCCGCCCATGGTTGATGTTGCGGTTACCGACCTTGGCATTGTGATGAATGAACGGTTTTATCCCTACCATGCGTTGACAAGCTTTTGGATTATTTTTGACCCGCCGCTCACCAAGCATTTGTACATTCAATTTCAGAGCAGTGTGCGTCCCGCTTTGTCAATTCATTTAGCAGATGAAAATCCGTTGGAGATCCGTGAAACTTTGCGGCAGTTTGTGTATGAGGATTTGGAAAAGAGAGAGGAACCGTTGTCAGAAGTTTTGTGGAGGGTGTTTAAAATGTGATTATATTTGCGCTCGTCGTTCAATGGATAGGACGCAAGATTGCGGATCTTGCGATGCAGGTTCGATTCCTGCCGAGCGCACCAGAAAAGAAAATTTAAAACGTCAGAGGATTTAAGATGTCAGATGATATTCCACAATTTGGCATAAAACCAGAATTAGGATACACAGAAAGGCGCTGTGTCTACGCGATAGTTTTTGATGATACAGATAGATTATTAGTTTTAAAAGTAAATGGAGTCTTTCATCTTCCTGGCGGTGGTATAGAAGCCGATGAGGATCCTGAAACTGCAGTTATGCGTGAAGCAGAAGAAGAGGCAGGGTGTGAGATTTCAGATTTGCAATTTCTTGGAAAGGCTAATCAGTTTTTTTTAAAGTCTGATCAATGTCCATTGAATAAACTTGGAATTTTTTATAGAGCCAGATTGAAACAAATAGATCCCTCAAAAGGAATTGAAGAAAGTCACGAGGTATGTTGGCTTACGCCAGAAGATTTTATAAGGGTTCCTTCAGGTGAATTTCAGAAATGGGCGGTAAAGAAATCTCTGCTGGATTAACACAATTTTGGTGTAAAATTTGTTGCGTGAATTATAGACACTTATGCATCTTGACACACGCGTACAAGAATTGCCTACGGTGAAGAAAATTTTGAATACGCACCTAAAGACATTGGGAATTGAGACCGTGAAGGATCTCATTTTTTATTTTCCTTTTCGCTATGAAGATTACTCGCGCGTTGTTTCTATTAAAGAATTGCGGGTAGGGGAAACGGTCTCTGTCCGTGGTACGATTACGCTCGTTGCGCAGCGCCGCAGTTGGAAACGCAGGGGGATGATAACTGAAATTTTGTTAAACGACGCAACCGGACGGCTAAAAATTACTTGTTTTAATCAGCCGTACTTGAGCAAAATTTTAACGCAAGGGCAGGAGGTAATGGTCGCGGGCATAGTGCGTGCTGGTCCACTTGGTGTTCAGATGACTAATCCCACCATTGAAAAAATACAAGGTGAATTGACGCATACTGCGCGTTTAGTGCCCATATATCCTACAACCGCGGGTATTACTCAACATAATTTGCGTTTTTTGATTAAGAAGGCGCTGGCGTGCGTGTCAGAGGTGCGCGATTGGTTGCCGTTTGATATTGCCGATGCGAATAAAGTGCCACAGCTCCACGCTTCGCTCCACGCGATACATTTTCCGGATACATCTGCGCATTTTGAACTAGCGCGATATCGCTTTGCTTTTGAAGAGTTGTTTTTAATCCAATTGCGATCCGGTTTGCGCCGTCGAGCGGCTACGGAGGATCGCGCGCATGCGATTTTTTTTGACCAAAACACCATTAAAGATTTTGTGGCGCGTTTGCCGTTTGAGCTGACCAAAGATCAGCGCGTGGCCGCGTGGGATATTGTCCGCGACATGGCGAACGCGACTCCCATGAATCGGCTTTTGCAGGGGGATGTGGGCTCCGGAAAGACCGTGGTGGGTGCCATGGCATGTTTGGACGCCGCGGTGAACGGATTTCAGGCGGCATGGCTTGCGCCAACGGAGATTTTGGCACGCCAGCATTTTCAAACATTGCGTGAATTATATAAAGTACAACACGGCATGACGGTGGCGCTTTTGACTTCCGCCGCGCAAGAATATTATCAAGAAGGAGTACGACCGGTAAAGAAAAACGAAGTGTGCGCGCTTATTGAAAAAGGACAAGCGCGTGTGGTAGTGGGGACGCACGCGCTTTTGCAAAAATCTGTTGCGTTTAAAAATTTGGCATTGCTTATTGTTGATGAACAGCACCGCTTTGGCGTGCGCCAGCGCCATGCCTTGGAAAAACAAGGGCATCCGCGTGGTATCGTACCTCATTTTTTATCCATGACGGCAACACCGATTCCTCGTTCTCTGGCACTTACAGTGTATGGCGATTTGGCAATTTCAAGCATCAAAACACTGCCCACGGGCCGCAAGCCCATTGTTTCTCGTTTGGTGCCGCCGGGCAAACGCGAGGCTGCGTATCAATTTATCAAAGAACATATACGCGCCGGACGGCAGGTGTATATTGTGTGTCCGTTGATTGAGCCCGGGCTAGGGGAGCAGACCGCCGCGTTTGGGTACAACGAACGCAAAGCGGTAATGGAAGAATACAAACGTTTGCATGATCAGGTTTTTCCGGATGCGCGCGTTGGCCTGCTTCATGGGAAATTAAAATCAATTGAAAAAGAGCGCGTGCGGCGTGAATTTACGGAAGGGCGTTATGATATTTTGGTTTCCACAACCGTTGTTGAGGTGGGGATTGATGTGCCAAATGCTTCCATTATGGTTATAGAGGGCGCGGAACATTTTGGGCTGGCGCAATTGCATCAATTGCGCGGCCGGGTGGGGCGCAGTTCTCATCAGTCGTTTTGTTTTTTGTTTGCGGATGAGGTGAGCGAGAAAGCGCGGGAACGTTTGGAATTTTTTGTGCACACCGTGGACGGATTCAAACTTGCTGAACAGGATTTGGCGTGGCGCGGACCAGGTGATGTCTATGGTACTATGCAGTCCGGTTTTCCGGAATTAAAATTCGCAAGCTTTTCTGATACGCAATTAATTGCGACCGTGCGCACCGCCGCGGAAGAATTTATAAAAAAGACGCCCGATCTGCGGGCGTATCCAGAACTCCGCGCGCGGCTCGCTGACGCGGAGGAAGCGCATTTTGAATAATTTTAGCGTTGAGATAAGGGTTTTGAGGGGACGTGCTGGAGCGCGACGGCGCGAGTTGGAGGGAAAATGCTTCAAGCATTTTACCCGTGCCCCGAAGAAACCTTACTCAACGCGTCATGCTTTTTCCCAAAAGCCTTGCGCGTGCGAGTGCGTCTTTTATTGTGGCGCTCTCCAGCAGTTGTATTGAGCTCGCCATCTTTTTTTGCAAGCGGGGAATGACCGCGGAAGTAAAACCCATGCGGCTGATTTCAACAATGCGTTTTTCCATGGCTCGGACGGAACGCAGCTCGCCTCCAAGCCCCACCTCTCCCAAAACAGCAAGTTGGTCCGGCACTGCTGTATCAAAAAATGCGGAAGCGATAGCCAAGGCCACCGCCGCGTCGGCCGCAGAATCATTGACAGAAATACCGCCCACGATATTCAGGTGCACGTCATAATTTTCAAGTGGCACGCCGGCACGCGTGACAAGCACCGCGATTAAGACTTGCAGACGATTGAGCTCAAATCCGCTCGCGCGGCGTTGTGGATAGCCAAACACAGTACGGTTTACGAGTGCTTGTACCTCCACCAAAAGCGGGTGGGTGCCTTCAATAATGCACGTGATAACTGAACCGGGCGTGCCTCGAGGGCGATCTGTCAAAAACAGCGCGGACGGATTTTCAACGCTTATCAACCCCTTTTCCGTCATTTGAAAGATACTTGTTTCGTTGGTGGATCCAAAACGATTTTTGGTGGCGCGGATGATGCGCAAATCGTGCGCGCTGTCACCCTCAAGATAGAGCACTGTATCAACCAAATGTTCCAAGGTTTTTGGTCCGGCAACCGACCCGTCTTTAGTCACATGCCCAATAAGGAAAATAGGCACTCCTGTTTTTTTTGCGGCTTCAAGCAATTTGCCGGTGAGCGCTTTGATTTGCGTTACACTGCCAACCTCTCCCGGAGTATCTGCGGTGCGCATGGTTTGGATTGAGTCAACAACAACAAGAGCGGGATGAAGGTGGTTAAGCGCGCTCAAAATTTCATCAATCTGCGTGGTTGGAAGAAATTGGAGTGTTGAAGACGCACATTCCAGCCGTTTCGCGCGAGCCGTAATTTGTTCGATGGTCTCTTCTCCAGAAGCGTAAAGCACTGTGCCTGATGATTCCGCATGTGAAGTAATGCCATGCAATAATTGCAGGACAAGTGTTGATTTGCCAATACCCGGCTCTCCGCCAAGAAGCGTGAGAGAGCCGGCAACGATTCCACCGCCAAGCAAACGATCAAAATCAGCCAGATGCGTTTTGCGCCGCCCCATCGCGACGTGCGTATTCGTATTTTCCGCGTTCAAAGAAAGCAGTTTGCGCGCGTCAAATGGCTCTGCCGCCAGCGTATCAGATGAGCCTGCCGCCCGCGCCAAACTTTCCGCAACCGTGCCCCATTGGCCGCACTCAAGACAGCGCCCAACCCATTTCTGGAATTGCGCGTCGCAGTTGGAGCAAGTAAAGAGGTGGACAACTTGAGACATATCACAGAAAGATATTATTTGACTGGACCCACTTCATTAATTATTTTTTCTTTTCGTACCACATATCTGAATCGTTTGGTGAGTGATGAATTTGATTGAAATGTTTTTACCCCTTTGCCGGAATCTTTTCCGTTTTGCATTGATGAGTTGTGGATAAATTGGTCTCCGTTCAAGTACATCATGACATGTCCAAATTTTTCTCCATTTGCCCCTTGTTTCCAACCAACTAAATCGCCACTTTTAAGCTGTGTGCCATTAACGGCGGGCGGATTCCCTGCTGTATATGAACTGATTACTTCAACATTGTTGTTGGTGAATAAGTTTGCTGTCCATGTATTGAGTCTAAATCCGGCGCAATTATATACATAACTTACAAATCTGGAGCAATCCATGTGCATGGTATTGTCTGTTATGGCTCCTTTACCACCAAGTACATAGGTAACTTTGCCTTGGAAACTTTTTGCAATTGCAGCAAAATCTTCTCCGCCTCCCGGGCAATTAATTCCAAGTGTTTTTGGTATATTGATGTCAATTTTTCCACTGTTTAATTTTCCTGTCCCTCCATCAGGTCCCGTATCTCCACCTGTTAATTCCACGGTTTCAATCACTTTTATTTTTAATGATTTGAATTGTACCAAGTCAGGATTGATGGTATAGAGCAGAAGATATGAACCAAGTACGAGCATGAGCCCTATGAGCGCATGTCCTATGCCTGATTTTGCTTCTTCAATTTTTTGTGAGTCTCCTCCTGCAGTAATATAATTAAATCCTCCGGCAAAGATGCGCACCGCG
>LCLH01000014.1 GCA_001001925.1 Candidatus Magasanikbacteria bacterium GW2011_GWC2_45_8 | reverse complement strand
TTCATGTAGTGCTGAATCATATTCCGCTTCTGCTTGCGAGCCTTTGCCTGTGATAAACCCCGCAAAACCTTTTAGCACTCCTTCATATTGCTCTTTTGTCGCGCGGGCGCGCGCAAGCCGATCCGTAACACGCTCTAGCTCCACACGCGCTTCTACCACATGCGCGTCTTCCGTAGCTTGTTGCGCCTGCGCTTCTGCTTGTAATGCGGAATCAAGTGCCGCCGCCCTAGCTTGTTGCGCCTGATGAATCGCCGCCGCGCCGGTAGGTGTTTCTGCCGGAGCTGGCGTCGCAGATGCTATTTCTGGTGTTCTTGCGGTTCCTGCTGATTCTGGTGTTGCGACAAGAGGCTCGGCTCGCGCAGGTTCTACTGCAGATGACGCTGAAATACGTTTTCCTGCCAAAACCTCGTCAAACCATCTCTCCACAGCGCCTTTCCAAATCCCGCGCGAGGCTCTTCTATACATTTGCGGCAAATCCTCATAGCGTTCAACAAATTGCGCCTTGTCGCTCACCGTGCCGTTTGATTCCGTAATCGTGCCTGCCGCCGCGTCTGCAGAAGCCACACTCATATATCCATCCATCCAATTCATGAATGTATTCATGATCTGATCATTAAACCACTCGTGCACCGCCATCACCCATATATTGATTGAATAATTGGCAAACTTTTCCGGACGTATTAAACTGCGCAGGAAAAATTCTTCTTTTTCACCATTGACTGTTTTGTCATTCGGATTAGCCGATGATACAAGTAGACTGCCTGTTTCAGATATTGCCTTTTTTAATTCCGCTTTCAACGCGAGAAAATCCGCGTCTGCAGGCAAGGTCTCCCATGGCTTTTCGCCATCATTCTCTTCTTCAACGCGTTTTTTTAAACGCCCTTGCAACGCATCAAGCGGTACGCCGATTTTTTCCAAAAACGCGCCCAAATTCAAACCTGCTTTTAAGTCTTGTTTTTTCCAATCCGGTTGCATCACAATGCTTCCACGCACCCACACACCACCAACATCTTCCGCGAGTTCATGAGGTATCTGCGGAATGCTATAATCCGCGGGATCTTTTTGCGGCGCCACATTAAACCAAAACGACTTCTCACCCGGCCTCCACTCCAACATTCCGTCTATGCCGCACGCCATAGCGGCAGACAAGCGCCCAGGCACATGATCACCATCAAGCACCACCAAAATTTTCCCATAGGTGGGAGATTCCACTATAAATTCAGGCTCATTATGTTGAAGATATTCAAAATATCTGTCACCTTTTTCAATAAGTTTGTATTGTTCCGTCATAATGGGCTCTTGCCGCCCGTCTTTGCGTATACGCCCCATTGTGCCAAAACCGTATTTCCCAAGCGCGTCTGCTTCCGCCCGAAAATCGTAATAAACATTTCGCAATTTTGGCGGAGCATCAACTGCCCACTCGCTTGGCCGCTTAAACGCGTCTTCAAACGGGTGCTCCTTAAAAAATCTATACAGATCGCGCACGTTTAAAAAATTCTGTTTCGCAAGCGCGAGCATAAACGGAATTTTGTCAGATTCCCACCATGCTTTCTTCCAATCAAAATCCGCTGTTGGCGCGGTGAAATTATCAATATGCGTTACAAATTTTACAAAATTTTTCATGGGTTCTCGGTCGCCAGGAGGGATAGCGTCTTCTCCATAGCGGTCAATGAGCGCGTCGTATAACAATTTAAACGCGCTCATAGTGCGATTTGCGTCTGGCCCGTGGTCTTGCACAATCACCACATGCGCGCCGCCCGCGTCTTCTTCTTTTTGATCCGCAACTTCCGGCGCCGCGAGCCCTTGCGCCGCGAGTTCGTCTTTGGTAAACCATTTCACTTGAAATCCAGTTGTCTCAAACCCTGTATCCACATTCAACGCGTTTGGCTTAAACTCTCCGGGGCGCACAAAACCGGTTTTTGAAATATAGTCAGCTGGCAGATCAAAAAATCTTTGAAGCAAAAAAATGCAGGATTCCGCGTCCAAATTACCTTGCGGCAAAAGTTTTGCTTCTCCGCTTTCATAATCACGCTCAAATATACCGCGCGTTACAATTCCTTCCGGAAACATGCGCATAAAAAGCTCGCGATCGGCGGCAAACTCGGTCTTTTTCTCCGGCGTCAAATCTCCCCACTTCAAACCGATTGGTTCTGCTTCTCCAGATGGACTCGCGGACAAGGACGATCTTTCTTCTTTTAAGTATCCCGCATGATGGCGTTTAGAATCAGGTTGTGAAAAATCAACCACTCTGCTTATAACAACCGTATGCGGTTTTGTTATATCCAAATCTTCCGAACCGCTTACAAATACCGCCAGCCCATCCGGCGCAAAGGTACGATAAACCCCCGGTTTCATCGGAGTCTCAAATTGAGCTTCAAATTCTTCTCCTTCCTCCAAACTTGGACCTATCACTTCCGCTTCATGCCAATAATGCTTTCCACCTCCTATTTTTTTATCCTTACTTTTGTTGGTCTCAAGAATACGGATTTTATATACCCTATCCATTTCAAGTTTGCGCGGTATTACTCCTTTGACACCAACAAATCTAATTTCAATTTTTTTTCCATCATATTCTTCTATCTCCGCTTTCTTAAATGTATCTGTACCAATTATTCGCACATTAAATTCATCTCCTCTCTGTATTTCTTTTTGAGCCGCCATGTCAGGCTTCAGAGAATGAAGACGTTCATAGAGCCTGTCGCCAACGCGTTTTTCTGCCGTAGCCTCACCAGATGAAGATTCCAATTCACCCGCGTCAAGCTGTGCGAGGATATGCCGCAACACAATAACACGTTCTGTTTCTATCCGCGCCGTAGTTGCACTCTCTCTCCACCCGCTTATCAATGCTCTGCGCGCAGGGTCGCTATCACGAGCCATAGTATACTGGCTCAAAAAATTTTTATAAGTCTGCGTTGATTCTATACCAAGACTCCCGTGTTCTGATTCAGTTGGCGCGGTGCTATCCGCCTCACTTGCCGCCGTGCGCGCATCATGAACAACCGTTGCATTTTCTCCTTTTAATACCACTACTGTCATGTCGTCGCTTTTGCTCCGTAATGTACGTTCATCCACCACTGCCTGCGCTCGATCTAACAAAATACGCGCCAATTGGCCAGGGGCCTTGCCAATATTTTTTTGTATGATTGACTGAATCTCGCTGTTGGTCAAATTATCATGTATGCCGTCCGACGTGCAGAATAAAATATCACCATGCGCGATTTCTGTCTGAACAATCGCCGGCTCAAAATTTCCTCCGCCAATATTTTTAGATATATTATTTCGTCTATGAAACAATTCAAGGATAGAAATAACCCCCAAATCGTCCGATAGACGCGCATTTAATAACGCGAGTCCATTTGGTTCTTGAGCGATTGGCACATCAGGAAAAGCGCCGGTGAAAGCGGCTTGATCTCTCAATTGTTCCGCGTCAGTAACTTCTGATAGAATCTTTTGAATAGAAGAAACATACTGAAACAAAGGAACAGATTCTTCAACTTTACCCAAATAATCATCATCTTTTGTGATTTGTTCCAATGTTCGCGCGCCTGCGCGAAACACATATGCGCGGCTATCTCCAATATTGCCCACCACCGCAATATGCTTGCCTCCTTCTTGAACAATTTTTGCGACCGTAGCGCACGTGCCGGGCATTTCTCTCCCGCTCTTTTCCGGAAAAGCGGTTTTCACATCATCTTGCATGCGTTGGAATATCTCCCGCAATTTTCCCCGCACTTCTGCCACCGTAGACACGCTGTTCAAATCTTCAGCGCTTTCTTGAAGAACATACCGTCCTATGCGGCTCGCGCGGTCTCCATCTTGATGACCTCCCATACCATCAAAAACACCTATGATCCCACCTTCTGCGCTAAAATACGAAGCATCTTCATTAATAAGATGGTCTTCTTTTTTCTCACTCGCCATCGCCCCTGTCCATGATATTATCTTTGGTGTTGTTTCCGTTGGAATTATGTCCGCGACGGGAGGAGGTAAATTATCTATAGCAGGAATATCTTTTGCCTTAGGGAGTACTGGAGATTTTACCACCTCGGACACAGGCAGGCTTTTCAATCGTCTTGACATTTCACTCGCGACAGGTCTTTTAGATGGAGCGATTTTGTGATCAAACCAAAATAACGCGTTAATATGCTTTCTTTCAGAAGACAAATCCCCAATATTGCTTTTGAGATCATCAAAAAAATCTTCCACCGCTCCTTGAACTCTCGCCTCACTTTTTTTAACTGAAAGAGCGGAATACCACTGTGTGTCGCGTAATTCATTTCTTTGATCTTCGCTTAATTCTTCAACAAATTTACCAACACGATCATTAAACCCACCGGTTTCAAGCGCGGCATCTGGCTCGGCTTCTTTCTGACTTGCGGCATCCGGAAGTGATGAAGGTTTTGCATTCTCCGTCGACTTATTTGCATAATATGTCGTATCTTCAGGGATTGGCTTGTTTTCTTTAAGCGCCGATTCCGCGGTTTGCAAAAACGTGTGCAAAGCCCATGCCCTATGCGCCCTTATGGTTGGAACTTTACCGCCAAAAAATTCCCGATTTTCAAAATTTGGATCAATATCTTCTTTGTATAATAAGCGCGCCTGCGCAACCCACTCGCGCGCAGATCTTTCATTCTGCGCGAGTACTTCATTAAAACGCAGTATAGTTTTTTTCAAAAGAGGCAACACGTCTTCTTTCTCCATCCGCCCGCGCCATGTGGCAAAAATATCGTGGTCTATTTGTTCCGGCCTAAAGCCCTGTTCTTTTTTTTCTTTCTCCTTTGCTTGTTCTCTTTTCGTCGCGGGTGTGGGCGCCGAAACAGGCGTTGGAGGAAGCTCATTTTCAGCTCGTCCATGCAACGTCGGCCTGTGTCGTTCGCGCAAGACCCCTCTTACGTTGATATATTCTCGCGCGCTTTTTTCATGGTCAACCTTAAATAGCCACAAGGCCATGCGGCGTAATTTTAATTCTTCAGGATCCTCGTCTCTCACTTTCTCTCGAGTTTCTTTCAAGGCACGGTTAACTTCTTCAAAATCTGCCGCCCACTCTTGCCACACCCGCAAGACATCTTGTTGATCATTTCCCGCGGAAGCAAGTTTATTGTCTAGATTAGTGTATTCTTTTTCCAAACGCACGATTTCTTTTGAGTCTTCATTATCAGGCAAACTAAACGGATTATCTGCTCCACGAGCCGCGTCGGCGAGTCTTTCCTTTTCCCGATCTTCTTGTGCTTTACGTAAAAACTCGAGCGTTCCCTCAACAGGAGTGCTTCTTAACTCCGCGCTAATTTTTTCACCTGCTTCTTCTGCATTTTTCTCTCTCTGTTGTCTTTCTTTTTCACTTAACGCGTTTTCTTTTTGATTTGACCGCTGGAGCGAATCTGGATCAAATTTTCCCCTATTCTTTTGTTCTTCTATCAAACGCACGCTTTGAGCGTCGCGCTTAATCTTCTTGAGTTCTTCCTTTGTCGCGCCACTCCATATTTTCTTATCCTCTTCTAAATCTTTCTCGCGACCTCTTAATTGCGCACGCGCGGCCTCAAGTGCTGTTTCTTCCGTGGATTTGGTTTTTTTTCCCAGTTTCGCTTTACGATCAAAAAGCGCCTCACCCAATGTAGGCTCTTCTTTGTTCCCCTCTCCGCCTATGTAGACTCCTCCCACGTTCCCCCATTTTTTTGGCATACAAATTTATGTTGTTTAAAACAAGTAACAATACCACAAAATAACGATTTTGTCAATGCTTATGCCACCGCTTTTTGCGCGCGTGTCGGCGGCCTGCTCGCGGCATCACTTACCCAATCTTCAACCTTTTCTTCCAACCCTTTCAATTTTGCCACGATCACGCGCATCTCTGCTTTTACCTTTACGATTTCTTCTTCAAGCCATTCAAAAAAATTGGGGCAGTATTTTTCTAAAAACAAAATTCTATCATCAGGCTTTCCTTCTTGCTCTAAAAGTTTCAAAAGCTCATCTTTTTTATCCGCGGACAAGGTATTTAACACGCGCAAAAAAACGCGTTTTTGAACCAAGTCAACGCCTTTTTCTATGATTTCGTATTTTTTTTCATCGGGGTAATCTTCAATCTCCAAAAGTTCAATCAAATTAACTTGTAGCAGTTGTGATTTTGCCATATAAAATAAATTATATCAGATTAATTTTCGCTTTTCCATACCAGATTCCCGGCCGCTATCAAACCAAACACGAGCGCGCCAAAGATGAGATTTAACACGTAGTTGGGACGAACAGGAAACCGTGAAAGCACGGGGGTATCTACTACTTTAATTTCAACGTCCGCGCCTGTATATTCAGTGCCGCGCGTCTGAAGCACAAAAGCAACGGCGCCCGCAAGCACTTCCGCTTGTTTCTGGTCTGTATCAAACGCGGTTACGCTCAAAAGCGATGTCCCTGAAAGCACTGTGGGGCTCACCGCGCGCTCCCAGCGTTTTCGTTTTTTTTGTTCTGTGGTCTGATAAGGAGACTGATCAATCTGAAAACCGCTCGCGCTCATCACCTTATCAAAAAACGAGGTGGTGCGAATAACCTCTGAAAGCGTTTGATTAATGCGCTCGCCGGATTTGACCGCGGTATACGGATCAACACCCAAATTGACTTTTGGAATTACCAACAGTTTGGTGGTCGCGGCATATTCTTGCGGCAAAAAAACACTTACCAAAACCGCAATCAAAGCGCCTACAATAGCCGCTTTGATTATTGAACCTTTGTGATGAAATAAAAGCGAGGTGTAAGCCATAAAATAAAAAATTAATGATTCAAACCGCCGAGGGTCATTGTTTTTTTGGATTCTTTATTGTCCCGCACATAGGTAATTTCTACACGATCTCCCGGATTATAATCAAACAAAATATCAGGCAGTGAACGCATCGAGCTTATGGATTCGTTGTTAATCGCGAGTATTCTATCACCTGCCTTAAGCCCAAGTGCGGCAAGCGGACTTTTTCTGTCTACCGGTACAATTTTGCGGGTGATATCTCCAGCAAGCACTACTCCGCGATTGCCGTAAGGTGTATTTTCCGGCAGATTGAGCGTTTGCGCCGCTTCAAAAAAATGGACACCCAACGAAGGACGCGTAATCTTATTATCTTTTAAAACTCGATCAAAAGCGCTTTTCAACAATCCGGCGCGCAAAACACTTCTATTATTCTTACTTCCTGCAAGAGATCCCAATATCTCCCCCTTGCCATTAAGAAGAGGCGACCCAAGCGACTCTGCCGAAGCTGAATTTTTGATTACATCAAAACGATACGGGATATCAGAAGAAAATGGCTGGCGATCTTTTGAATTTACCGCAACCACGCCGGTAGCAATAATTTCTGAAGGGAACAGCCCCTCGCTTGGCACCACCATCCACGCAAACGTGCCACTATCATTTTTATCATTATTAACAAATGGCAACACATCAAAATTATTCCCTTTAATTTTTAAGATAGAAAAATCTGTGGCGGGATCCAACGCAATAGATTCCAATTGATAAATACGCGCGTTGTTGGTAACCACTACTATGTCTTTAATGGCGGTCGTACGCATAAAGGGCGCGGTAGTAGCAAGATACCCGTCTGCTGTCAGAAAAAAAGCACTCGCCAGACGATCTTCCGGACGCGGAGCTATACTGCCTATAGAGCTTGCACGGTAGATTCCTACGGTGGTTGAAAGCGCTTTCTGTGTGAGTGTTCCACGGGATAAATTGGTATGCTCCGCCTGTGACGTAGAAAAATATTCACGGGCTTTGCTTTTGGAGCCCCATAACCAATCCTCTCCCAAATGCGTGTTCACAACAATGCCTCCTATAAATCCGGAAAAAAAACCAAACAAAACGGCAATGCCGACCGTCTTTAAAACATACCACTCATGCAGTAAATCAACCGGCCCGCGTTTACGAATTTCGCTAGGCAAATGAGGCGGAACTTTTGTCTGGTTATTTTTTTTTGGAGCGGGTGTCATGTTATTATTATCTTATTTTAAAACCATCGGGTGAAAAAAAATACGATAGACCAACTTAAAAAAAGAATTCCGGTGCCTTTTAAAACGTGCGTTGTCTTAATATTTTTTTGTTGAATCAAAATGAAAAGCCACCATGAATACCATACGCCGCTTGCCCATAAATATCCTTTGCTTGCGAATCCTAACGTCGTAAATCCAACCACCCAAAATAACTCAAAAGCAATCAACATAAGAACCGCGCTGTGTAAAAAAAACTCCGGAGCAGAATTTTTATATTTCAGTTTTAACATGGTAATGGTAGTGGTACCAATAAGCATAAAAACCCAAAAAGCCAAAATCCACGCGCTTTGGCCCACAAAGATCTGCCACGCGTAGAGTGTTATTCCGCCAGCGGCAAGGCCAAGGGCGAGCCAAAATGCGGCAAGGGCGCAAACGCGTGTTTCTTGTTCCGACGGCGCGTGAGCCCATTTTTCCAGGCGATACCAATACAGCACACTGCAGATAGTTACGCTTACAAACCACACGTCTCGTAACAGGGGGCGATCCAAAAACATAAAAAGAAACAACGACGCATAGGCCCCTAAAATCCATGGGAAATAAAAAGACCAAGAAAAGTCATGGATGCGTTTTGCGTATAACACAACGAACACTCCATCTATTATCACTCCGCTTACTATCCACCACCATAAACTACCAGGAAACGTTTTGATTAACAACGCGCACAAAAACCATATTGCCACCACGCCCCATTGAAAAAATCTATGTATCATATTAACTTGGCATCATGCCGCGCTTTCTTTGTTGGCGCGCCACTGTAAAAAATCCGCGGCTACCACGGAAAGCGCGGTTGCAGCCGGAATAGAAAACATAGCACCCACCACGCCGCCCAGACGAAAACCAATGAGCAAAGAAACAATACTCACAATGGGGTTAAGTCCTACTGTGCGTTCCATTACTTTTGGCACCAAAATATGGTTCTCAACTTGTTGCACGACAATAAACACCGCCACCACAAACAATGTTTTTATCCAGTCGCCTGTTTGTGTCAATACCATAAGCGTGGCCAAAATACCGGCAAAAAAAGGCCCAAAATACGGTATTGTTTCCGTTATGCCGGCAATAAGCCCCAAAAGTAATGCGTACGGCGCGCCTATTATAAGCAAACCTATATACACAAAAAAACCAACAATCAAATCAAGCAGGAGCTGCGCGCGCAACCAGTCGCCTAATTTTTTTTTGATACGACCCACCAACTGGCCGATATATGGCTGATATTCAGATGGCGCAAGGTGGCGGATACCTCGTTTTATGTCTTCATTTTCTACCACAAAATAAAACGCCATTACCAACACCAATATAAATGACACCAACCCGTCAAAGAATCCTGTTACTCCGTGTGCAATGCTTTGCGCGGCGGAAATTCCAGTTGATGGCAAGGAATCTAATAATTTTTTTGCATTGTCCCATAAACCGTATTGGCTTATAAATCCTTTGACTGTTTCTACTTGCGTTGATGTTTTTGAAACTACATCACCAAAATTCTGAGTCATTTGCGCAATCTCACGCGAGATGGTGGGGACAATCGCCGCGCCGATTAAAACAAAAAATGCGAGAAAAGCAATATATACGGCTATTACCGCTAGACCGCGAGGCAGGCGAATGCGCTGGAATACTTCCGCAAACGGATCAATGAGCGAAGCCACTACAAGCGCGACAAAAATGAGCGCGAGAATATCTAAAATGATATAAGAAAACCACAACACCAACCCAACCGCCACGATTTTTATAATAGTTGAAGTGTTAATGCTTATGGAAAGACGTTCTTTCATGGGTTTGGTTCAATAAAGAAAAATGATATATATAGTATACCCAATTTCTCTACAAAGTGCAAAAAACATGCTACACTGTTTATACTTTTATGGAAATCAACAATTCTCGCGCGCGATTTGATTATGAAATTTTAGATACATGGGAAGCAGGACTGCGCCTCACAGGAGCGGAAGTTAAGGCTGTCCGAGCAGGCTCTATGAGTCTCAAGGGGGCATATATCACCATTCATAATGACGAAGCATTTCTTCTAAACGCACATATCGGGTTATATGCAAAAGCGATCCAAAAAGGCTATGATCCCACACAATCCCGCAAGCTTCTTTTGCATAAAAAAGAGATCAAACGACTAATTGGCTTAACACAGCAAAAAGGCTTGACACTTGTACCATTAAAGGTATATAGTAGCCATAACAAGCTTAAGCTTGAGTTTGGTCTTGGTCGTGGCCGCTCGCGAATTGATAAGCGCGCTGTCATCAAAAAACGGGACATTGACCGTGAAATCAAGACCGCACTTTCTTCTTAAATTGGGGATGCCGGGCTTCGCCTAGGATTCTTAACACATTTCGCATACCGAGCGTGTGGGACTAGCTCGTTAAACTCACTTCCCACGGCACTTATAGATGCCAACATCTTTTCAAGCGTGAAGAACGCCATTGCGAAAGCATTTGCCGTTCCTCAATACGCTTTAGCAGTAGCCTAGCGCAACTGTTCATCTGTACGTTTGATGCTCAATAAAACGGTTACAGGTGTTATAATCATTGAGCTCGCCAATGTCTCTAGCTTTCTGGACAATGGTCAAATCCATGAAAGATCGGCGTACGTCATTTTGTCTGCTTTTAGACTCGCGCGCTCAAAACCCAAAGCGGACCAGTATGGAGCATAAATGTGTGGGAACTCTTAACACGGGGGTTCAACTCCCCCCATCTCCACCAAAAATTAATTTAATTTTTTTACACAATGCGCATTTCCCGCCATCGCAGATCTCGTCCTCGCGAAGAACCAATAATCCAACACAAATACAAAGTTAACCATTTTATTAATTCCTCGGAGTTGCGCGTAATTGATGAAAATGGTGAAAACCTCGGTGTTCTGCCAACTCACAAAGCGCTTGCCATTGCCGAAGAGCGCGGTTTTGATTTGGTAGAAGTCAATCCTATTGCCCAACCTCCAATTGCAAAAATTTTGAATTACGGACAATTCAAATACGAAAAAGAGAAAGAATTAAAAAAACAAAAATCAAAGAGCAAAGAGGTGGAATTAAAAGGCATACGCCTTTCCACACGTATTGGTGTGGGAGACCGCGCGGTAAGACTCAAACAAGCAGGTGAATTTTTAAAAGAAGGAAACAAGGTGAGGGTTGAAATTATCTTAAAGGGGCGCGAACGCCAATTTTCTCATCTGGCAAATGAGGTCATCCTCCAATTTGTAGATTCTGTAAAAAAAGAAATTCCTTGTCACATTGAACAAGACCTAACTCGCCAAGGGGGGAAAATAAGCTTGGTAATCACCAAATCGGGAGTAAAAGACTAGTCGTAATGTTGCCATATTTTAGCTCATGGGGAGTGCCGGAGTACCACTCCTTGACGCCGCCTTATCTCTGTGATATAGTCAAGTTACTATTTTGAACGGAATGTATGCCTAAAATCAAAACACACAAAGCAACAGCAAAAAGAATCCGCACGACGCGCAATAAAAAAATGCTTCACCGCGCAAGTGGTCAGGATCATTTTAATGGGCGAGAAACAGGAAAAACGACTCGCAACAAACGCCAAGACAAGGGCTTGTATTTTGCGTATCATCGCACCGTAAGAACAGTAACTGCTTCATAATTTTTTAAATTTATGCCACGCGTCAAACGAGGAACACTGCATCTAAAACGCAGAAAAAACATTTTAAAACAAACCAAAGGATATCGTTGGGGCCGCAAAAGCAAAATCAAACTTGCTCAAACTGCCATTCTAAAAGCAGGTGTCAATGCCTATCGCGACCGCCGCAACAAAAAGCGTGAACGCAAGGGAATTTGGCATGTTCAAATCAACGCCGCCGCGCGTGAACTCAACACCACCTACAGCAAGCTCATGGGCGCGTTGCACAAAAAACAAATCGCATTGGATAAAAAATCACTTTCAGTGCTTGCCCGTAGTTATCCACAGATTTGGCAAAAACTTGTTTCTAGTGTATAATAAAGTTTAGAAGGTGTCCCTTAGCAGATTTTTTTTGGTTCGTTGATCACAATATCTTTCTGCGCCTTCTAAACCTCCAAGGGGTTTGGACCAAGTCTCTCGTGCAGTACCCTCCTTTGTGCGAAAGACCTTCAGTCCAAACTCTTTGGAGGTTTTTGATACCCCACCAGCTCTTTCCACTTGAACACTCGCAAGGTATGCGAGGGTTCCATCAACTCAAGAACATTCGGAGGAAAGATGCAACCTGTACATCAGGTTCTCACTTTGCGTGATATTTTTATTATACCAGCTCCGGGAGTGTGGGCGACCCGCCTCGCCAGACTTGCCGCCGCCAAATGGGCGCAAAAATACGGAGTACGGATCACCAAAACCAACATTACTCCATCAGAGAAAGATGGGGTTCTCGGTTATGAGGTACGTGTGACTCTTCCTCCGGGCGCTAACCTTCCCAATCGCCACGAGACCACGCCATACGAGACAACACTTATCGCGTCCGCGTAGTAACACCTCTCCTTTTCTTTTTCAAAACCAATTGATTCCAGCCAGACTAACCTCTGGTTTTTTAATACCCTCTCTGCAAAGCCCGCGCTTTTTGCGTTGACATCCCTCCTTCA
>LCLH01000013.1:14260-17667 GCA_001001925.1 Candidatus Magasanikbacteria bacterium GW2011_GWC2_45_8 | reverse complement strand
AAAGTCAGATTTTGGTGCCCCCAGCAGGAATCGAACCTGCATCACAAGATTCGGAATCTTGCGTCCTATCCGTTGAACGATGGGAGCCTATATAATCCTCTTAACTAATTGATACGCCTTAAACAAGTGTGAGTCAATAGGGATCTCACGCGCTTGCGGGTAGGCAGTGCGTATGCCCCCAAATCCCTCCTTAAAACGAGTAATTCCTTCCCATGATTTTTTATACGCATCATGGCTCACGCTTTCCGGATTCACTCCCCACCAATCATACCACCTCAATCCATGGGTATGCGCAAACAGGATCATTTGCCAATGCATAAAATACGGCGCCATGCTGTTGCGCTCGCGGTTACTTGATGCGCCGTACAAGTAAGTCAAAGTATCACCTGAACCAATAAATACACCGGCGGCAAGCATTTGATTTTCTTTGGAAATCAAAATCAAATACACATCACTTGCGCGTTCCAAAGAAGCGGTTTGAAACAATTGCCAATAATACACTTTTTGATGGCTCCTAATGCCCGCGCGTTCGCCCGTTTCACCCATCAAACCCCAAAACGCATTAAAAACTTCCCGCGTGACTTCCGCCGCGGGAATAACACGACACGCCAAATCTTTTTTGGAGGCAAGACGAATGTTATAGCGCGTTTTCTCGTGCATCTCCTGCAAAAGTATTTCCGGATTACGAGATACTTCTAGCAGGAGCGTTGTTTGCGGCTGACGTGTTGGTATTTTGAAAACACCAAAAAATTCCGCTTCCAAATCAACGAGCGGTTCAAAACGCCAAAACACCCATCTTTGCTTCCCATGATCACCCGCGCACCATGCCACCAAATCTTCCTCAATCTTTTTTTGTTCCTCACGGGTGATATCTTCAGCGTACAAAGGACAACGGGTTACTACTCCGTATCCGATATGCCCAAAAAACGGTTGGAAAAAAACCTGTGCCGCCGCGCGCGACAACCCCTCGCGAACCCATACCAAACGGTACACCTCGCGTTTTGTTGATTTTTGAAATTCCCCCCACCACCAATCTAATAAAAAAATAGAACCTGAAAGTTGTTTCAGGTGATGTTCCCAAATAGTTTTTTCTTTTATTTCTACCATCATACTCATGTCTTGAGAACCGCAAGCGTCTTTTTGAGCAATACGCCCGCGTCTTTTTGAGCTCCTACTTTCTGTACCGCGGAGCGCGCATCCGCCAAAGGATAGCCCATCTGTACGAGCGCATCCACTACATCCGCGGCCGCACCGCGTGCCGGCATACTGCCACCCCCACTTAATACCCCCACTTTATTTTTCAAATCTAAAATCATGCGTTCCGCGGTTTTTTTGCCGATTCCGGAAATTTTGGTAAGAAACGCAATATCTCCCTCGGCTATGGCACGCGATATTTCTTCTGTTGTTCCGATGTTGAATATATGCAAGGCGCCCTTTGGTCCTACGCCATTCACACTCAATAACAATTTAAAAAAAACAAGATCAATGCGCGATGAAAATCCATACAGCTCCCACGCG
Organism: Candidatus Magasanikbacteria bacterium GW2011_GWC2_45_8; assembly: GCA_001001925.1. Taxonomy (GTDB): domain Bacteria; phylum Patescibacteriota; class Patescibacteriia; order Magasanikbacterales; family UBA10146; genus UBA10146. The sequence continues at coordinate 16,149 of LCLH01000013.1, read as the reverse complement.
TCTTCGCGTATTTGCAAATGCGTGTATACCTCAATCGCTTGCCCGACTTTTGATTCTTCCAACAATTTATTGGATACAAAAATTTTATAACCAATTCCGCCTACTATCACCGTAAGCGCTTGTTTCTCTTTTTCTTTAATTATGCCGGAAAGAAATGCAATCATAATTATTCCAATGCTTCTATATTACCCTCTCTTTATAATTTTTACCACCCCGTGCACCGCATCCACCTCCACCATATCCCCTGTCTTAATTACTTGAGTTGCAATTTTAGTGCCTATAATACACGGTTTTTTAAGCTCGCGCGCCATAATAGCCGCATGGCAGGTAATTCCACCTTCGTTCGTTACAAATGCAACAGTTTTTCTCATGGCGGGGACCATATTGGGCGTTGTCATATTGGTGATAAGAACTTCGCCTTTTTTTACTTTATCAAGCTCATCAAAATCAATGATAACGCGTGCAAACCCCCGCACCAAACCTTCATACGCAATTTTACCCTTTAACTCGTTAACTGTAGCCGCTGATTTCAAAAATCGTTTTACCATTGCATGATGTTTTTCATCGATTAAAATATGACAACCGCGCGCGTCACCCACAAACGTCAACTGTTTTTTGCGTTCAGCAATCACCACAGAAGAAGGCAAGCGTTGGCGGACTTCCTTAAGCGTACAATACAACAAATCATCGTACGAGATACCCCTCTCATGCGCAAGATGTTCCAATTGTAGTTTCACTTCAAAAGATACGAGCGCCATGATGTCCGTGCGCTGCGTGCGATAATAAATAAAAAAACGCATCACCTCTATAAGATACGCCGCGCGTGTTCCCAAAAGCACGCGCGCTTCTTTGACTGCATGAGCAATGGCACGTTGTTCTTTTGTATACTGTTGTATAAAGCCTTTTTCTAACAATACGCGCTGTGTTTTCTTAACTTTTGCAGGTGTATACTTTTCAACATATCCATAACGCGCATGAAGCCATTGATATTTTTTAATATGCGCCGCAATATCCCGCGTCCGGCATAAATCCAATTGCTCTTGCGCATTAAAATTGTTGTAAAGCGGTGTTGTCAAATACTTCATCAATTCTTCAACGTGTTCCGCAGATGCGCATTTGAGTAAAAGTTCTCGTACTTTGCCCTCAATCAGATCGTCACAAATAAAAAATACGCCCAGAGTAGGCATATAGTTTGAGTAGGCCGCAAAAAAAACACCTAACCCCTTGGACACCGACTTGCGAAGCGTTTGTTCTCTTTGCAACGATTCTTTTTTAATATGTTGAAAAAAATTCTTGTCTGCAAACAAACGCAATGCAATTTTTTGAGCAAACTCTTTTATATGATACGACGGGTAAAACCAATATGCATCTATTTCCATCAGATCAGTGAGTACATAAGGGAAATCAAGAAATGATTTCCAGATTGCAGGAGTACGATAACCGGAAAAAATCAAAGAAGTATAAAAAGGCGGGTAAATGCGCCGAACAGCCTTGATCCACTCAAATTTTTTCCGCATAGACTTTGGAACACTCAATTACTTTTTTCCTTTCTTTGTTCTGCTAGCGCGCATGAGCCCACTGCATGGCACAATCTCAATCCCCTTCTGTTCCAGTTCGTCCAAAAACAAATTCATGCCCAAAGAATCAGAAGACATGTGCCCCGCGATAATCACGTTCATAAACGATTTCTTGGCTAATTCAAGGCTTTTTTCATTCAAGTGCATACTGATGATAGTGCTCACTCCCGCCTTGGAAAGCTCCTCATACATACGGTCTCCCGGGTTGGTTCCACCGGTCATTTCTGTCATCACTTTGCCGGCACGGTTTGAAGGTCTGCCAAACAACAACTTTGGGCCCGTTCCTTCTCGTTTCGCCTGCTGGTATTCAGG
>LCLH01000013.1:0-14248 GCA_001001925.1 Candidatus Magasanikbacteria bacterium GW2011_GWC2_45_8 | reverse complement strand
TGCGCGCTTTTACCAATCCATTCAAATACTCCTCCACCAAGTTGTCCGTGAGCGTGTGCGTGTTGATCACACTAATTCCCAAAAGGCGTGCAATATCCACCACTTGATATTGATTACCCACATGAATACCGCGATCCACTTGGCTCATGCGTTCCTGCATCAGATTTTCCGCCACATGAGTTGGCACGCCATAGCTTTCCAGCACCTCCACTTGCAAATCCATCACTTCCGCCAAATCCACCAACGCGCGGCCTATAGGGTGGTGCCCGATCACAAGATCAATTTTTTTTCCGCGTTCGTTCAAACGATCCGCAAGAAAAATCTCTCCGGAATCAATGTCAATGCCCGCGAGTACGCGCTTCACCGGAATTTTGGCGTTTGCCACAAAATGAATAAACGAATCCGCGTATGGATCCACCAACTTTGTTTTTTCAAAATATTCTTTGTCATCTTTAGGCAACGCTTCATATTCTTTCTTCATGCGCGCAAGATACCGTTTTACTCCAACTTCTCCGCGCGGGTCGGCTTTCATGCCAAGCTTCAACGCCAAATCATAAATTTCTTGTATCGTCATACTATGATGTTAATAAATAATTATTTTGATAATCGCGCCATGAGAGCAAATTGATAAAAATATTTTTCCAAACCTGCCGGCGAATCATGATACTGATTTTCACCATAAAACACATCTGCGAGCAATTCGCGCACTCTACAAATTTCTTTTAATCGCGCACTCTTCTGCCAACGCGAGTCAGACATGGTCAAATCCAACAAATCAAAAGCTCTGTCTAACGCTTTTTCTTGTTGTGCGGCGTTTCCTTTTTTTTGCCAGTTCACCGCACGACCAACCTCGCTTCCCACATTTCCCATCTGCTCGCATAAATCCTTTTCAAACCAACTTCCTTTTGCTATATTGTGATGAATATTCTCAAGCATATATTTCCCACCCCAATTTGATGTCACAAATTGTGACAAAAAATTCTCAAATAATTAAAATATGCACTACATCCTTAATTTTTTTCCTAACTTCCTCACTCTCCACGCCACGCGAACGATTCCCTTGCCGAGGCTTGATATTAATCATTGAATCAAACTCAATAAAATTCTCCCCCATGATCTCCGGATAAAGGTTAATGCCCCAAAGATGCTCTTGCAACGACCCTTGTTCCAACAATATTGATTCTTCATCGGCATGCAACTCCCCACTTAGCGCCACTATCTTTTTATCAACATCAACAACGGCTTTTATCATATCTCCAAAAGTCTCTTTAGCAAGCTCGGAAAGCGCACTCCGAGAAATAGGCTGTGAAATGATTTTAATACTGCCAAATGTACTCATATTTTTGTAATTTCAAAAACAATTGCCGCACTCTCTATATTTACCGGTTTCCCTTGAGCTCCCGCATCAAACACCACTTCGTCCGCCAACACGCTCTCCGCAATTTCACGCGCGTTTTGTTCAATAACGTCGCGCATTTTTGCGTTGTCTGTTGCAAAACGCACCCGCGCGCGATCATGAATAGTGAACCCGCTTGTTTTGCGCAATTGATTAATGGCGCGTGTAACTTCACGCACCAAGCCTTGAGCCTTTAACACGTCGGTCATTGCAACACACAAACTCACTCTCGCATTTTTTTCCGCTTTCACCACATGACCCGCGTCTTCTTTCACGCGCTCCACGCGACCTACACTTTCCACATTCAACTCCTCTGCTATGATCTTCTCCAACGCTTCTGAAAGTGCTTTGCCCTCATACTGTATATACAAAAGCGGCTGGCGAACCTTGAGTTTTGCTTCCGCACGCGCCGCCAAACCCAATTCCACCATTGCACGCGCATGCGCCATATCCGCGAGAACTTCTTCATTGATTAAATCCAATTGCGCCTCCGGCCACATTTCCAAATGCACGGAATCATGCGGCATGCCTGATAATTTTTGATATATCTCCTCTGCAAAAAACGGCATAACCGGCGCCATAACCTTGGAAAGTTCAACCAAAACATACCGCAAGGTTGCCAATGCGCTTGCCTTATCCTCCGCGTCATTACCCTTAAAACGATCACGGCTTCGGCGCACATACCATGTGGATAGATCATTCACAAAACCCTCAAGCGGTCTATACGCATGCACCACATCATAGCTTTCCATATAGGAGGTCGCATCCTTAATAAACAAATGAAGGCGCGCAATAATCCACTTATCCAAAACGTGTGCTGAAGCTGGAACCGATACCGCGCGGGACAGACCCGACTCTGACGCGAACAACTCATAAAAACTCACCACGTTGGACAAAATGAGAACAATTTTTTTGTACACTTCATCCACTTCACGCTCGGCAAAAAATAAATTATCAGCCTGCATAACCACGCTTGTCATCAAGTAATAACGCAGAGCGTCCACACCGTAGCGTTCAATAATATTCCACGGATCAGGAAAGTTTTGTTTTGATTTGGAGAGCTTCTCGCCTTTTTCATTCAGAATAGTGCCTGTTGTTACCACGTGCAGGAAGGGTGCTTTATCAAACAAAATGGTCCCCATGACGTGCATGACATAAAACCACGCGCGCGTCTGCGCGATATATTCCGAAACAAAATCAGCCGGATAACGCTCCTCAAACAACGCATTGTTTTCAAACGGATAATGAAACTCCGCAAACGGCATGGAAGCGCTCTCCACCCAGCAGTCCACCACTTCACTCACGCGCCGCGCGTTGCCGCCACACGCCTCACAGCACACAATCACCTGATCAATATAAGGCTTATGCAAATCCACTTTTTTAATATCTTTTGTTTGATACACCTCGTCATAATTTACCGCGCGCATCTCTAGATCTTCCAAACTGCCAACACACGTAACGTGCCCGCAGGCGTCTGCCTCACAACGCCAAAACGGCAACGCGGTCGCCCAGTAGCGGTTGCGCGAGATATTCCAATCCGGCGCGTTTTCCAAGCCCTTCAAAAATCGTCCATGTTTCAAATGCTCCGGATACCAGTTGATTTCCTCGTTGCGCGACACCAAATTTTTTTTAATTTTTTGGATATTGATAAACCACGCCGGAATCGCGTTGTAAAATAATGCCGTACCGCATCGCCAGCAAAATGGATATGAGTGCGTGTGAGGAAATTTATCAAACAAAACCCCGCACGACACCAAATTTTTTTTAATTATTTTTTCCGCGTCTTTAAAATACATGCCACTCACCAGCTCCGGCGCGGACGCGTTAAACACCCCCTGCTGGTCAAGCAAAGGTATCATGGGTAAATCAAGTCGCATTCCCAAATTATAGTCATCTTCTCCATACATGACCGCGGTGTGCACCACACCGGTACCATCTGCAACGGTTACAAAATCAGCTGTTACAACATAATGCGCGCGTTTGCCTGTTGCAACAATCGCGGGAATTTCAAACAACGGTTCATACGCGATACCTTCTAATTGCTTCCCCTTCACTTCCTTCACCAACACATACTCGCCTTTCACCACTTCCAAACGGTCTTTGGCAAGCACATAACTCTCGTCGCCTTGTTGGATGACCACATAGGTAATATCCGCGCCCACCGCGAGCGCCACATTGCCCGGCAATGTCCATGGCGTAGTAGTCCATGAAAGAATAAACGTATTTTCCGGCAATTTATGCGCGGCAGAATCCAGAACCTTAAACTTTACTATGACCGACTCTTCTGTCACATCCTTATAACTGTTATCCATTGCCACTTCAAAATTTGATATGGGTGTTTCACAGCGAGGGCAATACAACAACACCTTGCGCCCTTCATAAATCAAACCCTTCTTCCATATTTCTTTAAGCGCCCACCATACGGATTCCATGTACGTAGAATCCATCGTCTTATAAGAATCCTCAAAATCAACAAAACGACCCACTCGGCGAACCATCTTTCCCCACTCGGTTGCGTACATAAGTACTTTACTCCGGCACGCGCTGTTAAAAGAATCAACACCACATTCCTCAATCTGTTTTTTACCGGAAATTTTCAATTCATTCTCCACAATATTTTCTATTGGAAGCCCATGACAATCCCAGCCCCAACGGCGACGCGCCTTGCGCCCACGCATTGTCCAAAAACGCGGGACAACATCTTTAATGGTTGATGCCAAAATATGCCCATAATGAGGCAAGCCGGTCGCAAAGGGCGGACCGTCATAAAACACATATGATTTCGCCTCCGCGTGTTCACTCACGGAACGCTCAAAAATGTGCTTATCGTCCCATAGTTTAAGCACTTTTTTTTCTGTTTCTTCAGGATTATACGGCATGGTACAAATTTACTACGATTTTTAAGTGTCTTAACTTTAGCAAAATTAAAGGCAAAAAGCAAGGAAAACAGGATTGTCTATGAAATCGGCTACGTGGCCATGAGCGTGGAAACCTTTGTTCTTTTTTTAAATTTGACATCTTCCCTCTTATATACTATACTCTCCTCACTTACTTACTCTTTTGGCGCGCGCCGCAAATAAGGCGCGGACGCCCAAAGCCGCGGCTCGCGATGTATGCGTTGCGTAGTCCGTTGGTGAATAACACGCATGACCTATGTTAGACAAAGATCTAAAGGCAAAAATTATTGCCAAATACAAAAAGCACGAAAACGACACGGGCTCGTCTGAAGTGCAAATTGCCATTCTCTCGGAAGAAATCAAACAACTTACCGAGCACTTGAAGATTCACAAAAAAGATAACTCCTCGCGCCGCGGTTTGGTGCGTAAAGTCAACGAGCGGCGCCATCTACTCGCCTTTTTGCGTCATGAAGACCAAAAAAGCTATTTAGATTTAGTCACCAAACTCAAACTCCGCCGTAGTGCCGCGGAACTCAAAAAAGAAAAAGAAGACGCCTTACTTGAAGAACAAGCAAACGCGGAAGTGGAAATAACGGAGCAAGCACCATAAAATTTCTATCCCACGAGGCCTCACACACAAACAGGCACGTGGGATATTTCATTCATGTGGAACTGCCACCAAATGCGCTTTTATAATGAAATTTCCGAAACCTTTATCATAATATGATCAAACATCCTGACCAACGCGTAGGCATCTTCATTGATGTGCAAAATTTGTATTACAGCGCACGGAATCTTTTTAACGCGCGCGTAAACTTTGGAGAAATAGTCAAATCCGGCGTTGCGGGCAGAAAACTCATTCGCGCGATTGCGTATGTAGTGTCCACCCCCACAGGAGAAGAAAAACCGTTCTTTGAAGCATTGGTAAACCTTGGAATAGAAACCAAAGTGCGCGAATTGCAAATTTTCTTGGGCGGCGCAAAAAAGGCCGACTGGGACGTGGGCATTGCGGTAGACATGATCCGCCTCTCGGAATTATTGGACATTATCATTATTGTTTCCGGAGATGGAGATTACGTGGAAGTGGTTGAATACCTCCAAAACCGCGGACGGCAGGTGGAAGCAATGGCATTCCGTGAAACAGCCTCCTCACGGTTGATAGAAGCAGTAGATGGATTTACGGATTTAAGCGCGCACAAAGATTTATTTTTAATCGGCGCCGGCGGCATGCAAAATCGCGCGAGCACCACGCGCAGAGGAAGAAGCAACAAATGATCTAAAATGATTGAAACAATTTATTAAATCTTGGCCCGGAGACATCAAGACTGTGATGCACACACGTTATCACCGTCTCACGCTTCTGGACCAAGAGTAACATCTTTATTTTATGGTCCACAAATTTTCCACCGAATGGGGCGGCAGAATGCTAACCATTGAAACCGGCAAAATCGCCGGGCAGGCAAACGGATCCTGCACCGTGCAATATGGCGACACCGTGGTGCTCGCCACCGCTGTCATGAGCAAAAACGTGCGCGACGGCATAGACTTCTTCCCGCTCTCGGTTGACTTGGAAGAACGTCTTTACGCCGCCGGCATTATCAAAGGTTCACGCTTTATCAAGCGCGAGGGCAGACCGAGCGACGACTCAATCTTGAGCGGACGCCTCATTGACCGCGCCATTCGCCCGTTATTTGACGACACGCTTCGCAATGATATTCAAGTGGTTGCCACCGTACTTTCCTTTGACGGAGAAAACGACCCCGATGTGTTAGGCCTTGTCGCCGCGTCGTGCGCGCTTACCATTTCCGATATTCCATGGAACGGGCCATTGGCAGGGATCCGCATCGGGCAAATTCCTTCTTCAGAAGAAGGTCGCGCGCCGGAATGGGCTATTAACCCAACCTATGCCGCACGTGAAAAAAGTTTGATAGATGTGGTGGTTGCAGGCACGCCGGATCGCGTTCTCATGCTAGAAGCGGGCGCGCAAGAGGCAACGGAAGAAACCATGTTTAACGCAATTCAATTTGGACAAAAACACTTCAAACCAGTAATTGATCTTATAGAAGAAGTGCGCTCCAAAGTGGGCATAGAAAAACGCGCGCTTGCACAAAACTTGGACGGCAACGACGAAACAACACCTGAACAAGAAAATGAAGTGCTTGATTTAATGAAACAGTATCTGGATGAAAACGTTAACAAAATATTTTTCTCCAAACCGCTCCAGACAAAATCCGAACGCCTTGGTGCGTTTGCGGCAATAGAAGAAGGACTGGATGCATGGTTCCAAAAAAACAGTATTGGCAAAGATCGCCGCAAATTTGCCATGCGCGGATTCAAATATACAGTAGAGAGCTACATTAGCGACACGATTGTTAAAGAAGGCAAACGTGTAGACGCCCGCTCTCTCACTGACATTCGCCCTCTCTCCTCGGAAGTCGGCGTGCTCCCCCGCACGCACGGCAGTGCATTGTTTGCGCGCGGTGAAACACAAGTACTTTCTACCATAACGCTTGGCGCACCCGGCGATGTTCAACTTTTGGAAGGCATCGAAGGCGAAAGCAAAAAACGCTATATGCATCATTATAATTTTCCAAAATACAGCGTAGGGGAAACAGGCCCCAACCGCGGCCCCGGACGCAGAGAAATCGGCCATGGCGCGCTTGCGGAAAAAGCTTTGATGCCGGTTTTGCCACCCAAAGACACATTCCCTTACACTATTCGTGTTGTATCAGAAGTGATGAGCTCCAACGGTTCCAGCTCTATGGGTTCCACCTGCGGGTCATCGCTCGCCCTCATGGACGCAGGCGTGCCCATCAAAGCACCTGTTGCCGGCATTGCCATGGGGCTTGCCACATTGCCGGATGGAAGCTACAAAATTTTGACCGACTTGCAGGATTTGGAAGATGGTAAAGGCGGCATGGATTTCAAAATCGCAGGTACTTCAGCAGGTATCACCGCCATTCAGATGGACACCAAGACCAAAGGCCTCACGGCGCAAATGGTCAAAGAAACTTTGGAGCAGGGACTTTCCGCGCGCATGAAAGTGCTTGAAGTAATGAATTCTGCCATCAGTGCTCCGCGAGAAGATCTTTCCCAGTACGCGCCGCGCATTGTATCCTTTTACATAAAACCGGATAAAATCCGCAAAGTTATCGGAAGTGGTGGCAAAGTTATCAATGAAATTATTGACGCAACCGGCGTGGATATTGATATTGAAGATGACGGATTGGTAGCGGTCACCTCACCCAACAAAGAAAATCTGGAAAAGGCGGTGGAGTGGATCAAGAATTTAGTGCGCGAGGTGGAGGCAGGTGAGACATTTGACGGAAAAGTTACACGGCTTATGGATTTTGGCGCGTTTGTGGAAGTATTGCCGGGCCAAGAAGGTTTGGTGCATATTTCTGAAATGGCATGGGGACGCACCAACACAGTGGAAGATGCAGTCAAAATTGGCGACACGGTAAAAGTGCTTGTAAAAGAAATTGATGAGCTCGGACGCATTAACTTGTCCATGAAAGCGCTCTTGCCAAAACCTGAAGGGTTTGTAGAAGAACCGCGCTTTGAACGCAATGGTGGAGGCGGAGGCTCTCGCGGCGGACGAAGTGGAGGACATGGTGGCTCTGGAGGTCCGCACCGTGGCGGGCATGGCGGAGGCAGGCCAAGATTCTAATGTTCTAAAAACATTTCGCGCTAGTTAATATTTAAAACCCCGGCTCTACATGAGCTGGGGTTTTTGTTTTTATCCAAAGCACCACACGTCACTGCCATTCAATGTAATTGCAGGCATGGCAAAAGAAAGCCCAACATCCCGCACACCTATTGCGCTCAACCCCACATCAAACACAATGCCCAAAAGATGCGCAAAAAGAACCGCCGCTACCAGCCGCACCCATACGCCAATTGCCAACAAAAGAGCCGCAAGCACATCAAATGAACCATTAAGAAGCACGAGCATTACCACGCTCAAGTGAGAAAGAGAAACCGCCCATTGCTGAATGAGCCAACCCACACATGCTCAAAATAGCTCCGTCGCCGCCCGGGTGTTGGCTAATCCATGGAGTCAAATCATAGACATTGCCATTGACCGCGGTCCAACAACTTGTGGCACTATTATGTACTGCAATTTGTTTAAGAGTAAATTCCATAGTATACAAAAAATCCGCACTACGGTCAATATATCTCTCTTAACGAGACCCTTTTTTGAGCTTCCGCACAATCCCCGCACTTCCATCAACCTCAACATAATCTCCATTTTTAAACACAGTCGTTGCATTTTTAGTCCCCACAACACACGGCATTTTCATTTCTCGCGCCACTATTGCCGCATGGCACGTGAGCCCGCCCTCGTCGGTTACCAACGCGCACGCCTTTTGCATGGCGGTAACATACTCCGGATTGGTGGTAACCGCTACCAACACATTCCCTTTTTTAAAATTCTTCCTATCCGCAGACGTGCGTACTATCTGCACTCTGCCGCGCGCCGCGCCAACACATCCAACCGTTCCTTGCAACTGCGTTTCATTTTTCTTTGATTCGTTTTTAAAAAAATATTTTTTCACGCCCTGACCCGCCCACAAAGTTTCCTTGTCTTCTGTATACTCAATGACATACCCTTGTGAGCGCTCACGTATTAAATCCAAAACTTTTTTTCTATCATGTGCAAGAAGTGGTATTTCTGACGGCTCCAAATATCCGATATCCTGCGGTTTCAACTTAAAACGCCGCCCCAGTTCCTGTGCAACAGGATAGAAATAATAAAAAGCCTCACGCCTATAATCGTCGCGGAGATCTTTGATATATAAAATTTCTTGATAACGTTTAAGAAATCTTTTTTCTTTTGCATTCAATACAAGGCGCACCGGAGCCGAAGCGTTCCGCGCAGGCAGAATAAACGACCGAATATATGCCCCCATTTGAACGCGCGTCATGGGCGGGAAAAAAGAATCACCACTCCCGAGCCATGGGAAATTGTGCTCAAGATATGCCAATCGTTTTTTAAATTGTTTCACTCTTGCAAAATAATAACTAATCTTGGGAACACTCGTGAGTTTTGAAGGTTTGGAAAATTGTTGTAGCACCTCTACCAACTGATCTTGAGGCACTTTCTTTGCTATAAGCTTTTCAAATAACAAAACACTCATTTCATTCCAATAAAAACTCCTGAACAAATGCACGCAATAAGCAGTAAAAATGTCAAAAAAACCGGCTACCATTTTAAACAAATCGGCATCAGAGGTGCGTGGAGTGGGATGCAATGAACGCGAAAAGCACACCGTCTCTTTGCCGTTTTTTTGTAAAGCATTCATGCGGCGTTCAAGATGTTTTGAGGGATCCGCAACTTCAAGAGAAAGGTGTTTTTTCATTTGCTCTACGTCATTTCTTGACGCAAAAAATGAAAGCCAACCCTCTCCCCCATCAATACGTACCGATATTCCACTGCGATTGAGTTCTTCTCCAATAAAATTCTTAAAACTCTCTACCGTTACCCACCCGTAACACAAAGAATACTCCCTGCGCCACATAAGTTCCATTTGGTCTTGTTTTATGTCCGGTTTCTTGATCATATAAATCCATTTCACTAAATGGCAGTTTAATCTTTAAAATATTCCACAACCTCTGGCGGCCAAAAAGCTATCAACTTTGGATCGCAAATTTTTAGAACTTCAGATTTTGGGACATATTTAACTTCAGCCAAATCATCCCCCGCCCTTAAATCCTGCGTAAGAGGTATGCACAAATACCACCGCGCTTTAACACCCGAACCCGGAACGTCTCTCTCTCCCAAAAATCTGCCAATTTTAATTTCAATGCCTGTTTCTTCTTTCATTTCTCTTGCAAGGGCTTGCTGTTCAGTTTCGCCATGTTTTAATTTTCCGCCCGGAATATGCCACGCGTTACTCAAAAAATTGTTGGAGTTTATTTTCTTGCCGACTAGCACCCTTCCTTCGTGTTCAATAATTGCCACTACGGCTGTGATAAGATCATTCATAAATTCTCAAAATTTGTTTTTTGAAAAATTAGTTGACACCGCCGCCCATTCTGCGAAAGAGCGGAGCGATTTCGCAGAATGTACGCCGATATGCGATGTGTTTACGACCAAAGGGAGTAAAAATATGGGAGAAAAAAAGCGCATCCATTAAAAGTTGTTAAATCGCACTTTTTTTTGAACCGCATATCGGCCGTTATGTGTTGTAAAATTTTTACATTTTTTGTTTTTTTCGCTCGTCGTTCAATCAAGGGGAGCAAATTCGCTCACACAATATGGCGAAGGGGCAGAGGGGTTAGGGGTGAATGCCCCCTGTAGCCATGTCGTTTTAAAGTATTTTGTATCGCGCGCTTCTTCCCAATCCAACCCGTTCAATCTTTTTCAATCTGAGTAACACATCGAGGGTTTGCTTCACTGTCGGTCTGCCTATCTTGGTGTTTTCCACAATATCACCGGTGCGCGCTTCTTTTGCTTTTTCAATGTATTGCCAAACAATAAGTTGTTTCTCAGACAGTATTTTTTCTATGTTTTCTTTAGATAATAGTTCCACCGCCATTTGTGATTGCTTTAAAATAATATCCAAAAAGAAATTAAGCCAATCAGCAATATTCTCATTGTCTGTCCCCATGGTTTTTTGGCTACGACGCAAAGCAACATAATAATCCGGTTTATTATCCTCAACTAATTTTTCATGAGAAACATAGGGGGTATACAAATATCCCGCTTGCAATAAGAGTAGGTTAGTAAGTACACGAGATAATCGTCCATTGCCGTCGGTAAAAGGATGAATCTTTAAAAATTCAACCAAAAAATTACCAATCACAAGTAGTGGGTGATATTTATTTTCCGCCAATGTTTTTTGTGTCCATTCTACTAAATCTCTCATTTGGCCCGGGGTAAGGTACGCCGGCACAGTGTCAAAGAGAATAGCAATTGATTTTCCGGTATCATTTAACATGTGTACCTTGTTTTCACCTTTTTTATAATCACCACGATGTTTTTCGTCCTTTTCTACATATTTTAGCAATTCTTGGTGAAAATGTTTGATAGTGCTTTCGTTTAATTTTATGCCCTTCCATGAATTAAAAACATTTTCCAAAAGTTCATAATATCCTTGCGCCTCCTGTTTGTCGCGGTTGGTAAATTTTTGGATGTTAATACCGCGCATCAATTTTTCAATGTCTTCGTCGGACAGGCGAGAGCCCTCAATACGGGTAGAGGCGCCGGTGGAAGTAATCAAAACCGAGCGTTTTAAACGTCCCAAAACTTGCGGGCTTAAGCGGGCTCCGGTTATCCACCGCCCCTTTAATTCGTCAATTTTGGCGATTTTGGAGACGATATTAGACGGAATTTGTTCGATTCGCTTGGCAAAGTTGTCCGAAATTTGATGTTTTTCTGTTATTTTTTGGCTAATATTAGGCATATATTTAAATTGGATATATTAACTATATCCAATTATATCCAATTGGGTAGATTTAGTCAATTTTTTTGATTCTTGCCGCGATAATCAGTAATCTAACAGGTATTAAATAAAACAAGATGGCGAGAGTAATTTTTAGCCAAAAAAATTCATCTGTCTGATGATAAAATGACAAATAACTAAACCCATATTCCTCGGTGTGAATGATAAGGTATGTAAAATGACATATTAAACCTACTAACAAGTTGATAACATAGGCATAAAGGAATATTTTTATGATTTTATCTAATTTGGGGGTTTCTTTGTGTCTTCTAAACAATGTGAGTACACATAAAATAAGAGATACCAACAAAATAGCCAAACCCCCAAACAGAATATTAATAAGAGTTAAATCGTCAAAAAAATAAAAGGTTAAGTCCCAATAGTCACCGCCAAGCGTAACAACACCGAATGTGAAAAGGGTGGCTATTGCAATAATTAAAGCGATTACTGTTTAGATAATAATTCGTTTAGTTTTAGTCATATTTTTATTTGCCAATTAACAATAAAAAATTTAGAATTTAAGGTATTTTTTAATTTTTCGAAGAGTATTATAACTGTTTGCTGTCCAACCACATATGGTGCCACTTGATAATCTTCAAAAGTAAACAGCAAGCCTGTGTCACTAATATTTACTGTTTTGAAATTTTCTGCTTTTGGCGATGCACCCTCCTCAATCTGTTTTGAATCACCTAAATTTCTACTTTTTAATTCGTTTATTGTATAATCAGAAATCGCATTTAGATAATTACTGTCTGGCCTAAACAAATCCGCCAATTTAATTTCTTGGCCGGTTCTCAAATCAAAATTATATGAGATATTTATATTACTACCATGCGCACCGCCACCGTATAGATAGCCGATAAATTTGATACTAATAAAATTCGAGTTTTGGCCGGTGATTTGATAATCCAATTCCAAAGAATTGTTTGCGGTATTTTTATTTCCTTCATTTCCAAATTCACCAGCTAACTTATTAAACGATTTTATTTCGTCATCAACTATCTTTTTGGCACCATTATTAAAAGAATCTTGGATTTCTTTATTGCCTGATCCCGTTATTGATGGATATGTTATATTATTATCTCCCTCAACTTTAACCGAAGTTATCATAACTGTTGACGTGGAAATATATCCATCTTCATCAACTCCTTTTGTCGCCTCTCTTTTCGCACCTATGTGTACAATCACAAACGTGAAAATTAGCATGAGACAGAACGCCATCGTGATTAAAAATGAAATTTTTTAAATCACTAAAAATCCTTTTTGTTCATTTTTATTTTTATAAAATAACTTGGCTCCCCAAAGGATTAAAAAATAAATTGATAATACACTAATCAAAAGAACCAGCAATGAAAAGTAAATAATTTTTGGTGTATTGAGTTAAATTTCCAATAAAAACACATGCAATAAAATACCACCCAGGGTGTCCAAAATTTGCCCGTTGTTCTTTTGGTAATTTTTCCAACTGCTCCTCTGTTATTATTTTTTTAATTCTCTCTTTAGCATAATGTATTTGCCAATCCTCTTTTAAATATTTTGCCGATGTTATCTCCGAGATGATTATGCTATCAATATCTTCATCACTTAAATTTTGTTTGGATTCGATTTTTTTCTCAATTTTTTTTATGATAACATTTTCAATGTTATTGGTGTCCATATTTTTATTAGTTATTAATTATTCCATCCATAATTTAAATTCTGTGTCCATTGGTATTTGATTTGGAAATTGCCCTCTTAGCCATTTTTGGAAATTAATGTATTTGTCATAATTGTCTATTTTACTCCATGGCGTTTCAAATTTTGGATAGTCCATTTGACGATTTTTTAATTTATCAAGAATAATATTATCTATAGGGACATGAAGAAAAGCCAACATATTATTAAGTTCACTTACTTCCAAAACAAATAAATATTTTAATGTCATATTTATCCATTTTTGAGCTTGTCCATAATGAAAATAATTTTTTGTTAGTGGAAAGAATTTAATAATATTGTCACATGTTTGCCTGTGCCAATTGTCATAGAAGTTTTGGTTTGGTTTTTGTTCCTTTGTTAATTCTAAAATTTTATTTTTTAAATATAATTTTGAATCTACTAATATATCATCATGTTCTTTTTCTTTTGAAAATTCATGCAAAGTTCGGCAAAAATCTAAGTAAGCCTTATTTATTGCAATTTGGATTTTGTTCTCTAATAAATTATCATTTTTGATCTCTCCAAAATAAACTCTGATTAAAAATCTATTAATGTTGGTTATTTTACTATTCATAAGTATATGTTTGTCGTTTTATTGAATCGTTTTCGTAGCGTAGCGGAGAAAACACCTATTTCCCCTCAATTCGCTCGCTCGCCCCCCCCCGCCAATCACCAGTCAAAAAAACAAAAAGTGTAAAAAATTTATTACACATAACGGCTCGCGGCTATGCGACGTCCCGCATGGACGAAACCGTCAGGTTTCGGACAGGCGGGATGTAGCGAAGCGACGCAT
This sequence comes from Candidatus Magasanikbacteria bacterium GW2011_GWC2_45_8, assembly GCA_001001925.1. Taxonomy (GTDB): domain Bacteria; phylum Patescibacteriota; class Patescibacteriia; order Magasanikbacterales; family UBA10146; genus UBA10146. The sequence continues at coordinate 19 of LCLH01000013.1, read as the reverse complement.
AGCCGCTGTTACGCGAAGT
>LCLH01000012.1 GCA_001001925.1 Candidatus Magasanikbacteria bacterium GW2011_GWC2_45_8 | reverse complement strand
GCAAGCTCCATCAAATCCTGCGCGCCGTGCAGTTAGAATTTCTCTACACAAAGGATGAAATACTCGCCGCCTATGTAAACCTCGCTCCTTATGGCAGCAATGTCGAAGGCGTCGCTGCGGCCAGCCTCATCTACTTCGGCAAGCGCGCCGGCAAACGGCTCCAAGGCGATAGCGGCATCCGCCGCGTCAGTGATGCTTATGCCTTTGACGTACAATGTTCCCGCAGTTGCCACAATGATAAAAAAAGCGACAATGTTGGTCCAAAACGATCCAACGCACACATCGGCGCGCGCAAGCGGTAGATCTTTTGCGCGCACGCCTTTTTCCGCAAAATACGATTGAATAAAAAATTGCCCCCAAACGGTAACCGTGGTGCCGATAAGGGCGATGGTAATAAACAAAAATTCTTTATTTGCCTGCCACGACGGAACCACGGTATTTTTTATCGCCGCGGTCCAATCTGGATGCGCCATGAATCCTGCAACAATGTATGCAATATACAAAAACGAAGACGTCAAAAATATGCGCTGTATATTTTTAAAATTTCCTTGGATAACTATCCAGCTTATGGTCACGGCCGCGGGCAGAACAATCAAAAACGGCGAAAAATGATAAATTTTCGCAATGGAAGCGATACCGGCAAACTCCGCCAAGATGTTCGCCCAGTTGGCGATAAAAGAAAAGGCGATAATAAAAAACGTGGCGCGAAAGCTAAAATTTTCACGAATAAGCGCCGCGAGCCCTTTGCCTGTTACAATGCCAAGCCGGGCGCCCATTTCTTGAGTAATCGCCAAAACAACCGTGATCAATGCCAGCACCCACAACAACTGATACCCAAACATCGCGCCGCTTACCGAATACGTTGCGATGCCTCCGGCGTCATTATCCGCGGTGCCGGTAATAATCCCCGGGCCAACAACCGCCAGAATGACCAAAAGCCGCGGCCATAATTTTTTTGTCTGTTCTTTCATATTAGGCGTGAGGCACTAACGCGCGCATAACGTCGTCTANTACGCCCAAAATCTTTTTTTCTCTATCCACTACCGCAATAGAATTCAAATTATATTTTGTAATGATTTGCGCAACAATTTTAAGCGACTGATGCGTGCGCAGTACCGGCAATCGACGCGTTTTTTTCATGATATTTTTAAGCCGATCGCTTGGTTTTGCAATTAAAAGACGCCGCAGAGAAACCACACCTTTATACACGCCAAGCGCGTCAACCACATATAAATAATTGATTGAGCGAAACGCGTCAGAAACCTTGCGCACTTCTTGGATGGCTTGTTCAACAGTAGCGTCGGGAGCGGACGTAATATACTCCGTTGTCATCAAACCGCCGGCGGTATCGTCCGGATAACGCAACAATGTTTGCACTTTTTTTGCGCGATCTTTTTCCACATACTCAATCAATTCTTTTGCTTGGTGATGCGGCAAAGATTTAATCAAATCCACCAACTCGTCAATGGACATGCGTTCGCTGATTTTTGCCGAGTGTTCCGGCCCCAAACGCGATATCAAAAGTTTCTGAATCTCCGGATCAATTTCCTCAAAAACGCGCGCGGCGGTGGCGCTATCCAACGATTGCACCAAGTTGCTCCCCTGTTTCAAACTCAAATCTTCAATAATGTTGGCAATGTCCGCGGGGTGCAAACGCACCAAATCTTTTGAAAGACTATTGACGTGCACCGTGCCTTTTATAACTTGCGAGTTCCGCCAATCAACAATCTTGGGAGGGAACCAATTAAAAACATCCGTCCAAGCCGCACCAAGACGCCGCAACATGCCCTTGGTGCTCACGTCCATTCCGATTACACACATGGTTTTATCAATAAGACCGATTTGCAAATCATTCACGCGCACCACGCGCGCGCCTTCCACGTCTACAATCTGCTGATCAAGAACATCGCGGCGCAAAAACAATCCTTCTTTTTCCGGTGGAATAGGCACAATACGGTCGTATAAATTCTTGAGAGAAATCTCTCCTCTGCTTAAATTTTCCACATAATCATACGCAAGCCAAACAAGACCGTCGCGTTTTGTACGCACCGCCAAATAAGTCAACGGCGCGTATTCGCCCGGCATGGGACGCACGATAATATCTTTGAGCACTCCAACGCGCGCGTCCGAGCTGTCAAAAACTTTTGCGTTTAAAAGATGGCTCAAATATATCATAATTGAGAAGTATCGCGCGGCATGAATATGTTGAGTGTCCAATCCGCTACAATTTTAAGACGATTCATCCAGCTCCACATCTCGGTCAAAAAGATGGTGCGACGCAACCACCACGCAAAACGCCCGCCAAAAACAAACGACCCAAACTGCGCGACTGCGTACCAATCCCCAATAGGCATTATATCGCCTTTGCTTTTAAAAGAAAACGGCTTAAGCGGTTTGTTGGACATGAGCGCAAAACAATTCAGCGCGGCCACATGCCCTTCACCCACCGCGGCTTGAGCGGTTTGTGGCGCGCGCGTGCCTTTTCCGTTTTCCACACCCGCGTTATCCCCTGCTATAAACACCTCATCGTGCCCTACTAGCTGTAAGGTGTCGCGTGTTTTAAAATATCCGCTTTCGTTGAGATATTCATCATCCACCATGCCGCGCAAAGGCGAAGCAACACCTGCTGTCCACATAACGGTTTTTGTTTTGAGTATATTACCATCTGCCAAGTACACTGCGGAGGCTGTGATTTCTTTGGCAACGGCGTTGAGTTGAACCGCTACCCCTTGTTGAGCAAGACGAACCACGGCCATTTTGCAAGCAGGAAGGACGCATTGCGGGATAAGACGATCTCCTCCTTGTATAAGTGTTATTTTTACTTCATGATAATCAATTTCTTGATACAAATTTTTAAATTCATGAAACACGACATCGGCAAGCTGTCCTGCAAGCTCAACGCCGGTTGAGCCGCCGCCAACGATTACAAAATGCAATAATTTTTTGCGTTCGTCCGCGTCCGCGCTTTTAGTTGCCGCTTCAAAACGGGCAATGATGGTGTTGCGCAATGCGATAGCCGAGGCGATATCCTTTAATTGCAGGGTATGTTCCGCCGCGCCTTTGACGCCAAAAAAATTCCCCGTGGCGCCAAGACCGACGCACAAAAAATCATAGATGAGCATTCCTTGCGCGGTTTTGACCTGTTTATTTTTAAAATCAATATGCTCAGCATCTGTGTGATAAAACGTTTCCAAACAACAATTCATAATCTCGCGCAGAGGCTGTGTGATGTGGCTCCTGTCAACAGAACCCGTGGCAACCTCATGCAACATGGGATAAAACAAAAAATAATTCCACCGGTTTACCACCTGGAATAAATAGTCTCCGCTGTCATGAGTGAGATCATGGAGTGTTTTATAAAACCTTACTCCGCCAAACCCTCCGCCTAAAATCAATATTTTTTTGGGCATACCCTGTCAAAGCGCTTTGCCTCATTATTTTCTTTTCAGACTCTCAAAGTATACTACAAAAAAATATGCGAGGCAACTTACTTTTTTAAAATAAGTTATTAAGGAGGGCGAGAAATGAAGATCAAATTTTATGTCGCGCGCGTCTGGCGCCCATGTCCCTTGTATTTTGGTTTTTGCGTTCCGCGATATTTAATAGGTTTTGTGTCTTTTCGACGCAATGATGAATTTTCAACACTGCTCATTCTCCCTATTCCTATATTTGATATTTCCGGACCAACCCTCTTCCCCCGCGATTTATGTAATACCGCTGAATCATGCGTTCCTATCATTTCATCGGGATACTGAACTGTCTCAACACCAACCTGAAAACCCTCATTGTTTCCCTCTTTTGTTGCTTTCTGTTTTTCGCCGTGTAGATGTCTTTCTTCCTCTTCAATCAAAGCTTCTTCGGGCGACTGTGCTGAACTGTGTGTTTCAATTGAAACCCGCCCCCCCATACGACGTTTCCCTGTATGTGGGTTCAACAATACATCCCGTGGCGATGTGCCCTGTGTTGGATAGTCACTTGTTCCTTTTACCTTTCCATGACCTATCTGATAATCTGGAGGCGTAAACGGTCTTCTTTCTATCATAGATAATGATAAATTAAATTAAAAATTTTTATTGGCAGGCCCGCCCGGACTCGAACCGGGAACCTCGGTTTTGGAGACCGATGTTTTACCATTGAAACTACAGGCCTATTTAAAAGTGCAGAAAATACTGCACTTTATATAGTTACTTTGTCTCTTTATGCGGCGTATGTTTCTTGCAAAATTTGCAATGCTTCTTAAGTTCAAGACGGCTCTTAAGTGTTTTCTTGTTCTTATGAGTATGATATGGAACACGTTTGCATTGCGTACATTCCATCTTCACCAAATTATCTTGCGACATACATTTCTTGAATTATAGTAAATAAGTATTGTGCTGGAGCCGACAGAGGGATTCGAACCCACGACCCACGCTTTACAAAAGCGTTGCTCTACCAACTGAGCTATGTCGGCGCACGCGTCGATTCCGACTGGTGGGTGGAGAAGGATTCGAACCTTCGAAGGCGTGAGCCAACAGATTTACAGTCTGTCCCGTTTGACCGCTTCGGTATCCACCCGTATTCAAAGTAAATGGAGCCGTTGATCGGAATTGAACCGATGACCTACTCCTTACCATGGAGTTGCTCTACCAGCTGAGCTACAACGGCATTCATAACTTGTTAAAAGAACTATCCCATCTCCTCAAGACGCTCGCGGAATTCCGGTAATTTCTGATTATCCGGATTCACCGCCTCAAGACGCTCATAGGCCTCTTCCGCCAAACACCGATCTCCCGTTATTATACTGATTTCCAGCAATTGGTCAAGGTATTTGGGATTTCCCGGCTCTATATCTGACGCTTTCTGAAAATTACGAAGCGCGGCTGCAGGCCGTTCAAGCTCCTGATATAGCCGACCGAGATCAAAAAAACGGATCGCCAAACCATCATTTATTTCAACCGCTTTCTCAAGCGCTTTTGCCGCATCTTCATATTTATTTTGCCCAATAGATGCCATTGCCAAACGATTCAAGGCACGATCATCTTGCGGAGACAATTTAAGCAAAAATTTAAAAATTGCGGATGCTTCTTTATATCTTTCCAAATCCAAATACACTTTTCCCAAACCGCGGTACGCCTCCACATTTTTTTCATCAAGTTTTAAGACTTCAATAAAACATTGCTCGGCGTCTTTTAATTCATTGCGATCAATATGCTCCTCCGCCTTTGAAAGCCACTCTTCAATTTTCCCAAGCGTTACGACAGTCGGTGCAACCAAATCCGTGTCCTGCGCGCTTTTACTGCTTATTTTTTTTGCCTCCGCTTCTTCCGCCACCTTCTCATACTTTTCTTGCAATATGGCAACATACGCGCGAAATTTATTTTGCCCCGCCCTCCATACGCCTTTTAGTGGTCCGCTTGCGATTTTGAGCCACCTGCCCGCGCGCGCCATAGCGCGCCAAAAACGCTTGAGCTCCAACTGTTTCTTGACCTCTGCTTGTTGCACCTTGGGCAAGGTGCCAACGTCAAGAGATGTGAGCTGTGGAAATTTGCGCACCACAATCACCATAACGCCCACAAGGCAGACAATGATAAGTACAAACGGAATGATGTTAAAAAACATACTTTGCTTAAAAAGAAAGTAAGGCGAGCAATGAAGATAAGGTTTCTTTGCGCGCGCTCGCGCCGCCCACTAGCACTCCGTCAATATCCGTCGTATTCCAAAATTCATGCATGTTGTCCGGTGTTACGCTTCCTCCATATAGCACGCTACACTGCGATCCGTTCGTTTCTTTAACGATTTGTTTAATCAATTGATGAACCGCGCGCGCATCGGCAGACGAAGACGCTTTTCCCGTACCGATTGCCCATATCGGTTCATACGCGATAATTACTTTTTTCACGCTCACGCCCTGAAACGCGGTGCGCACTTGCGCGCTCACACGCGATTCAGTCTGTCCTGCGGTGCGTTCTTGCTCGGTTTCTCCCACGCATACAACAGGCTGAAGCCCTCCCGCGTACGCCGCTTTTACTTTTTTATTGACTGCCTCATCAGTCTCTCCAAAATACCGCCTTCGTTCACTGTGCCCTACAAGAACATGGGAAACACCCAACTCTTTGAGCTCTTTAATCCCCACAGCAGAGGTGAACGCGCCAGATGATTCAAAATACGCATCCTGCGCGCCCAGCACCACCGCGGAGCCGCTCACTACGCGTCCCACCGCGTCAATATGCACAAACGAGGGGCACACAATTGTTTGCACGCCCTCCGCGGTCTTTGCCGCGCGTGCGATTTCCGCAAGCATAACGGCATCTGCGCGTCCCACGTACATCTTCCAATTGGCAATAAAATATTTCATAGCTTACAAAAATTTTAAAAATCGAGCGCGTTCTTTGTAGGGGCCAACGAGCGCGATGTGCATTGCTGAAAAATCAAAAATACGTTTTGCAAGCCGCTGTACATCCCCCGCGGTTACTTTTTTTACTTTTTTCATTTTTTCTTCCGGACTCTCGTGAGCATTCAAAAGCGCTACCTGTTTGGCGTACCAACCGGCCCAAAAACTTGATTCTTCCATCTGCAAAATTGTTTTGCCAATCACATAATCTTTTGTGCGCGCCATCTCATCTGCTTTGACAGGCTCCACAATGAGCCGCGCGAGCTCTTCTTTGATTGCCTTGATTGCTTCTTCCGTGCGCGTTTTATTCAAGCCCGCTGAAACGGTAAAGGTGCCCACGTCTTGGTAAGGGCTTGTGCCGGAATTAATCATGTATGCCAAGCCTTTTTGCTCGCGCACCACGTCAAACAAACGGGAACTCATGGAGCCACCCGCAATCGCGTTCAAAATTGTGAGCGCGGGGTTATGCGCGTCTCCCAATTTCAGACCGGGGAATCCGAGCTCCAAATGTGCTTGATCTGTTTCTTTCCATTTAATCACCAAACGATTCTTTGCCGGCCGCGCTCCGGGAACAGGGCACTTTTTGTATCCGATTTTGATAAACTTTTTGGCAGGACCGCTGTCCGCAAACATCTTTTTCACTTTCTTGAGCGCGTTTTTTTGGATATTGCCGGCAATTACCACAACCGCGTTTTGCGGAGCATAAAAACGATCGCGATACGCAATAATTTTATCGCGCGTCATTTTACGAATTACTTCTTCCGTCCCGCCGATATACTTGCCCAATGGATGATGAGGAAATAGCAATTCTTCAAAATACTCTTCAACCATTGAGGATGGATTGTCTTTGTACATGTTAATTTCTTCTATCACCACGCCCTTCTCGCGTTCCAATTCTTCCGGCGCAAACAATGAATGATACAGCATGTCATGCAAAAGTTCCGCCGCACCCGCCAATTTTTCCCCGCTTGCTTTCACGTAGTAGCCGGTATAGTCTTTGCCGGTAAACGCGTTGTACTCCGCACCCAGGCTGTCCAGCGCGCGAGAAACGTCTATGGGGCGCGGGCGCAACGCGGTTCCTTTGAACATGAGATGCTCAATAAAATGCGACGCGCCGTTCATGTCCGGCGTTTCATAGCGAGAGCCCACCGGATACATGACTAAAATGGTCATGGCGACCGTGCCGCGCAATGGTATGGTGATTAACTGTGTTTTATTACGCAAAATTTCTTTGTGGAACATATCTTATCTTCCAAATTGTTCTTTTAAATAGGCGCCCACCTCTGCAATTGCCATGCGCGTTTGTTGCATGCTATCGCGTTCGCGCACCGTAACCGCTTTGTCATTTAATGAATCAAAATCCACGGTAATGCAAAATGGTGTACCCACTTCATCTTGTCGGCGATAGCGTTTGCCGATGGACTGCGTTTCGTCATAGTCAACCGCAAATTGTTTGCGCAATTCAGCCGCCAGAGGGCGCGCCACATGCGCCAGTTCTTCTTTCTTGGACAAAGGCAAAACCGCAACCTGAATAGGTGCCAAATGAAGCGGGAATTTCATTACCACGCGAGCTTCTGTTTCCCCTTCTTTCGCCGTAGGCGCCTGTTCTTCATGATACGCCTCCAAAAGTGCAACCAAAAGCATGCGGTCTATGCCAAACGTGGGTTCAATAACATGCGGTACAAACTTGTCGCCGGTTTCCGGATCCGTGTAATGCAAATCTTGCCCACTCATTTGCTCATGACGCGACAAGTCAAAATCCGTGCGATACGCGATGCCATGTAATTCTTTTACTCCAAACGGATACTTGTATTCAATATCCACGGTGCGCTTGCTATAATGTGCGCGCTCGCTGTCCGGAATCTCATGCCATACCAAATTATCCATGTTGACCCGCATGATATCTTTCCACCAACGCTTGATTTCTCCAAGCCACATTTCAAACGTTGCCTCCCACGCGTCCGGCCGTATGAAATATTCAAACTCGCCGATTTCAAACTCGCGCGTGCGAAAAATAAAATTACCTGGTGTGATTTCATTTCTAAAATTTTTGCCAATCTGCGCGATGCCAAACGGCAAACGGCGGCGGGTGACTTGCTGTATGTTTTTGAAATTTACAAACATACCCGCGGCGGTCTCCGGTCGCAAATATGCAACGCTCGCGGAATCTTCCGTGGAGCCGATAAATGTCTTAAACATCAAATTAAAATTCTTTTGCTCGGTGAATTTTCCGCCGCACTCCGGGCACACCATTGTGGAAATATCAACCGGCACCTCTTTGTCGTATCCCGGCTCCGCGGAGCACGCTTCCAGCACATGATCCGCGCGGAAACGCTTGTGGCACGCGCGACACTCTACCAGCGGGTCGCTGAAATTCTGCAAATGCCCGGACGCTTCCCACACGCGAGGGTTCATGATGATTGCGGAATCCATGGGAACCATATCGTCCCGTTCTTGGACAAAAAATTTCCACCACGCGGCTTTGATGTTCTGTTTGAGCGCATGCCCCAAGGGACCGTAATCCCATGAGTTTGCAAGGCCGCCATATAATTCCGATCCGGGGAATATAAAACCGCGCCGCTTTGCGAGCGAAACTATTTTCTCCATTTTGTCGTTCTCTAAAAGCATAGAAAGATAATGAGGCGACTAATATAAAAATTTTACGGGGACTACGAGCCGCCCCGACGTACGGCGGCGAGTCTGAGCAAAAATTCAACAGAATTTTTGTGTGCTCCGAAAAGTTTTTATATTAGTCACGTAACTCGTAGTTATATTGTCATGATCTCTTTTTCTTTTTCATCCCCCATCGCCTTAATCTTATCATTGTATGCTTTGCTCAATTCATCCAGCTCTTTGTGCAAACGGAATTTTTCATCTTCCGTAAGCGTTTTTTCTTTCTCCGCGGCGGTAATTTTTTCTTTCATCTCATCACGCGCACGCCGCACGGAAATGCGCGCCTGCTCCTGTTTTTGGCTGACCACCTTAATAAGATCCTTGCGCGACTCCTCGGTCATGGGGGGCAGAGGCAAACGAATTTTTGTCCCGTCATTGATGGGATTGATGCCAATGTTCGCAAGCTGTATGGCTTTTTCAATTTCCTTCAAAAGGGTTTTGTCCCACGGTTCAATGGTAATAGTGCGAGCGTCCGGCACCGTAATTGACGCCGTGCTTTTTAAATCCATGCGCGCGCCATAGGCTTCAAACGTAATGCCATCTAAAATTCCTGCGTTCGCGCGGCCGGTGCGCAACGTGCTTAATTCTTCTTTTAAATGAGTGAGCGATCCTTCTCCGCCGGTTTTAAATTGATCAAGTGTAAGCATATATTAAGATATAAATTAAAATCCTGACTTTTGCTCCACAAACTTTGAACCCATAAACACCACATTGGTGTTTGTTGGATTCACCATAAGTGCGCTCGGCACGCGTGTGGTGGGAAGTTTTTTGGTGATCCATTTTTCTCCCCCGTCATCCGTGCGGTATAAGGTGGAATTGGTGGAGTAAAAAATCTGCAAATAATTCTTGGGGTTCACCACCACCGCCTGAATTTGCGCGCCGCCCGGAGGTGTTAAGAGCTTGAATGCGTCCCAATTAGCGCCCAAATTAAGAGATTTTATTAAACCATATTGCGTTGACAAAAGCAACCATTCCTTTGACGCGTCCAAAAATATAATGTCGCGCACCGCAAACGCGCCGCCGTACTGCTTCAAACCTTCATTAATATCATCACCCCAAAAATCTCCGCCGTTCAGCGAGCGATACACGCCTTGCTCCGGCGTTGCCACATATATGTGGTTTCCGTCTTGAGGCGAAAGAAGTATTTTGAGTATGCCGTTTTTGAAGCGATTTTTTACCACCCAGCTTTTTGCCTCATCCGTACTTTTGAGCAAATCACCCGCACTCGTGCCTACCCATACAATGTTGCTCTTGTTTGGATCCACCGCAACACTCGTGAGCACCGTGTTGGCGCGCGCTTCTTCATATACATTTTTCCAACTGCGACTGCAGTCCACTGATTTGAATAACTGCGTGCCAAGCGTTACATAAATAGTGCATTTGTTATGCGGATCCACTGAAATTGACTGAATATACCCCGTACGCAACTGATCCGGTTGGAACCATCCCTCGCCAAGATTATAGGTTACCAAAAGCCCTGCACCGTCGGTTCCCGCGTAAAGCGCTTGCGGGTCGCTTGGATCCGCCGCGAGTGTTACGATATTAGCCAAACTAAAATTGCGTTGCGCACCGCCCACTGCCAGAATCTGCGTTTTTTGCCCCCATGTGTTTCCTTGATCGGAGGATCTAAAAACTCCGCCATCCGGCACTTTGCTTCCACTACTCCCTAAACCGGGCACGCATCCCGCGCCGCCGAACAAAAGAAAAATACCCGCACCCAACAAAACGAGAGAACTACGATGTAGTTTCATACGTGTTAATTTGTAAAAGTAAATGTTCTAATAAAAGCCGTCCATTCATATTCTGATCAAGACCTTCATGCGCTGTTTCAATTTCTTCTATAAGCTTTCCAAGCCTTTGAGCGCCTACACGTTCCCCGATTTCTTTGAGACGTTTTTCTTGATCCCGATACACCACCTGCTCGCTCAAGCCGTAATGAGCAAACACCGCATCGCGCGCCAATACCTCCCATACGGTGAGCACATTGTGCACGGTTTCTCGCGCGGATGTGTGGTCGGCGCTGCGTTTTGAACCCACAAAAGAAGAAATCGCTTGAAATTTATCATGCAAATTGCCACTGATAATTTTGAAAAAACGATCCACTTCTTCTGTCTGCCATTCACGCGCTTCTTTTTCATGCGCCAGATTGAGCGCGATACCGGGCAACCCTCTGCTCATCTGCGCGGCGGCGCGACTCTCTTTTTCCGCAACTCCTTGCGCAGCAAGCGCTTTTTCCATGTCTTCCACCGCCACTTTTGAAAGCCGAATGGTCTGGCACCGTGAACGAATAGTGGCAAGCATTTGCTCCTCATGACTCGCGAGCAGTATCAGACAAGTGTGCGGAATGGGTTCTTCAAGTGTTTTCAAAAGCGCGTTGGCGGCATTGCGATTCATTGTTTCCGCTTCCCGTATGAGCACCACAGTGTAAGGCGCGACAAGCGATTGGCGCGTGAGCGTATTACGAAGTTCTTTTATTTGATCCACGGAAATGGAAAATCCGTGGCGTTTCTTTTTTTCATCCGCAGCGCGTTCTATAACGGTAAAATCTATACCGGCAATGAGACGCGCGGCGTCTTTTTGCAAAAGCGCGGCAATAAATTCAAGTGCCACACGCTCTTTGCCTACATGTTCCGGCCCGGTGATGAGGTACGCATGCGCCATTTTCCCTTGAGCGTGCGCCTGCTTTAAAAACTCAATCTGCTTTGAGTGCCCAATGAGAGGAAAAATTTGATTTGGCTTTTTTGTGTTTTGCTCTTTTTCTTGAACCTTTTTACGCGCCATAATGCTTTAAAATGCTGGTTTTGTGTTGGCCAGCTTGTTAATGAACAGTATAGCACAAAAATGGAGGTGCTGAAAGACGATGTAATTATATATAGTTTTTTTAAATTCAAAATTTTGATAAACGCCTAGACAAAATGCCAGTGGGTTTGATATAGTCAAATTAACCCCGTCTTTGAGCTAACCCTCAAGGCATAAAGCAGGCGCAAGCCCGCAAAAGGACGTCCGATGAACGAAATCGCTTTTTTCAACTTGCTTCTTCTTTATGCACTCAGTTCCGTATCCTGTGGACTCTTGATTCTGGGTGATTTTCTCGGAGCGATTGAATCCCGCTGCAATGCACGCAACCGACGCGTACAACAGAGGACAACGTGAGAATCCCCAAAATCATCGGCATTCTCTTGATCCTCATTGGCATCGGTCTCTTGCTGTGGCAAGCCGATCTCACCACACCAGGCCTCGGTTGGTATCCATACCTGTAAAGAGAAACAACGACTCCAACCATGCTCACCATCTACGCCCTAACCGCGTAGTTTTTTTAAATTTAAAAACACACCGGCGTGGATGCGTTTTCCTATTTATGCAATTCGTAATTTCATTTTAATCTGTCGTATTTCCTTCTCTGTTTTTCTAACTCGTTCTACGGTAAATGTTCATTCCTCATCACATACGATTCAGCACCCCGATAATTTGATCTTGCCCACTGATGATTCTGCTTTCCGAATTTCTAACATCTTCCTTAAAACCCACTCACCTTTCTTCCTGTGAGTTTTTTTAATTTTAGGAATTTATTCCCCCAATTTCACTTCCTGCAAATGCCCGCCGGAAAACGCCGCAAACATCATGGGGGCTTGCGCGCGTTGTGCAAGAAACGCGGAAGTAAACGTAATCTGCACCGGCGCGCCGGCATGAAAACGATCGTTATAATTTACTATATCAACAACAACATCCGGAGAGCTTGCGAATTTCTCCCCGTAAAACATTGGCCCTTGAATCCCCCCTTGCGCGATAAATCCTTGCGCGGACGGATACCACTTCAAATCCAACAAATTTTCCGATGTAACGCGCGCGCAATAATATCCGCACCACGGTTCATACGCAAACTTGAGCGGCAAAATGTTTGGCGCATAGTCCGGATACCAGAGCTTGAGCGCGGAAAAAAATCCATTGCGGTACACTTGTGCGCCTTGTATTGTTTCCGGCAAACCCATAATCACCAATGCGCCGCGCGGCGCGAGCGTGAACGTGTGCATATCTTCCAACACCGTGCGCGATGCCGCACCGGCATTTTGCCACACAATGCTTTTCATGCGCATAGTTAGACTTTGATTTGCCACAAACCATGCCAAAAGCAAAACAACCGCGAACAATTTCCACTGTATCCATTGCGTCTTCGCTTGATACTGAATATACATGCCGCACGCGGCGCCGACGAGCAATGCAAAACCAACAGATGGAAGGTACGCAAAACGCTCGCCTTCGTCCGTCCAACTATTTAATTTCAAACTCAAAACCGGCAAAGTGCCGATGATAAAAAACAAAGTGAAAAATCCCAGTACCCGTTTGTAAGTGGGGCTGATTTTGCTCATATAAATGCTTGCAACAACAAGCGCCGCGAGCGCCATGCCTCCTCCATACGCCAGCAGACGATGATGATCTACGGTGGAAAAAAGAAACATGCGTACCGAGCCGCTTGCAAAATGAGAGATGATAATTTGCACAAACGTACGCCCCATGTTTACAAAATTCATGTGTGCTCCGGACGCGTTGTAATAATTCCACAACACGCCGGTGCTGGCGGCGCGCATCCATAAATACCCAACAAGCGGCGCCAATGAGACAACCCACAGTAGCCAAACACGCCGCATGAGTGGGCGTTCTTCGCAAACAAAATCATACGCGATAATCAAAAGCGGAACAACAATCGCCATTTCTTTTGAAAGTAATGCAAAACAAAAAGAAATGAAAGCGCCAGCCGCGGCACTGTAGCGACGCGTACAACCGCGACTGTACGAACGAAACTGAATATACAGTATCAACGTAAGCAAAACAAAAAATGTACTCAACAAGTCTCCCCTGCTCGCAAGCCACTGTACCGCTTCAGCGTGATTGCCCAACACCAAAAATACAAGTCCCGCAAAGTACGCGGCAACGTAATTTTTTTTGTTTTTAAATAGCATGAGCGCGAGCAAAGCAACCAAAACGCTATTGATAAGATGCAAAACGATGTTCGCGGCAAAATATCCGCGCGGATCCAAACCACCAAGACGGTCATTCACCAAAAAGGAAAGGCGCACGAGCGGCCTATACACACTGCCGGCTGTTCCGCCCAGCATATTGGTTGAAAAATAACGCAAAGAAAACGGCGTGTTGTGCACGCTTGCCAGAATATCAAAATCATCTGAAAGAAAAAAAGAATGAAGTGCGGGACTGAAGATATACGCGCCCCACGCGAGCGCCGCTACAACCAACAACGCGGAAAAAATTCATCCCCAAAGCGCCCGAAAAGTTCTCCGGGCGCTGGCTCCATAGCATGGACCCCTATGGAATCTTCAGGGCAAAGGACCGGGTAATCACAAGAAGAGGGGGAGAAGAACGCTATCTCGCGCCGCGCAAATTTCCCTATTCCGTGCTTGCGAACATCATCGAGTCCTGCCACATCGGATGCGACGGCTGCTACAAGGGAGCGATGATTCGCACCTCGTTTGCCGCCCTAGCGGACATCCTGCCTGAATACGCGGACATCAAGAGGCAACTCAACGCTCAAGGCGACCGCGCGATCGAACAAGCGCGGCTGTTGACGCGATGGCTGAACCAAAATCCGGAAGTTGATACGGTTGTCGTTAGTGGTGGCGAACCTCTCCTCTATTCCAACGATACGCTTGAGGCCATCCTTGCTCAGTTCGCATCCGCAGAACATGTGAAGGTCGTTCGCATCTGCACCTCCGCAGTCTATCAGGGGATGTGGTACCGCATCGATGATGCTTTTGTAGGTATCCTCAGCGAATTTGAGGCGCGCGCAGGAAAGAAGATGTATGTCAACGCCCATGTCACCGACGAGCATCAGCTCGGTGCGCCTGAAGCCCAGGAAGCGGTGCGGAGATTGCTGCAAGGCGGGATCCCCATCTATCTCCAGATGCCAGTGCAGGAGGGAATCAATTTCCATCGCGACAATATTCCTGAAACCGTATCCCGATTGCGAAAGATCTCCAAGCTTGCCTATGCCACGGGCGTCGTGCCCTACAAGATGATTGTTGACATGCATTCGCCATCGCATCCGGATCTCACGGTGCCGATTGAGACCGTGTCGAAAGTGATCGCCTGCTTTGATGGCCACCTTGACAGCTCCGACCATGAGCGGTGGCACGCGTACAATGTGCTTCATGAGCAGGGTAATCTCTACATCCCTTCATTTCCCCATTTCTGCGCGGCAAAAGAAGTCAATCCTGAAGAAGGCAGCGTCACGTACTTCATTCCTGTGTGGGACCCA
>LCLH01000011.1 GCA_001001925.1 Candidatus Magasanikbacteria bacterium GW2011_GWC2_45_8 | reverse complement strand
TAAAGGTGGATATCAACAAGAATATTCAGCTGACGAGGTTGTTTATTTTAAGAATAAAACTGAACAAAAATATCAAGTTATTGAAAAAATTTTTTCTTTGTCAGACGGCCGCGCCCGCACGTCGCTCTTAGATATAGGTTCAGGCGAGGGATGGGTGCTGCATTTTTTCAAGGAAAAAGGGTGGCAGGTCGCAGGTGTTGATTTCAGTGAGTTTGGCTGTAAAAAATTTAATCCCGACTGTGTCGACGACGTTCGAACGGGAGATTTGTATGAAAATTTACAAGTATTAATTGATGCCCGAGAAACTTTTGATGTTATTTGGCTTGATAATGTTTTGGAACACATTATTGACCCCTTATTGTCATTGCAACTGTGCCGCGGTCTGGTGAGTGACGGCGGCGTATTGGTTGTTGAAGTGCCAAACGATTTTTCTCTGATACAGGAGTATGCGTTACAGAAAGGGTATGTTGCAAAGGAGTTTTGGGTTGCCCTGCCTGACCATCTGTCTTATTTTAACAAAGCTGGCCTGACTGCGCTCGCCAAAGAGGCGCGCTGGAAATGTAGTAAGATTATAGGAGATTTTCCTATTGATTTTAACTTGATTAATACATCGGCAAACTATATTGCCGATCCGGCCAAGGGAAAGGCCTGCCACCGGGCGCGGGTAGAGATTGAAAACTTGCTTCACGGCGTTTCTGTCGAAAAAACCATTGCATTTTATGAAACGTTAGCAAACCTTGGGCTCGGCAGGCAAATTATTGGTTTTTTTGTTTGTTAAAGAGTATGGTCAAATCATCATTTGCTATAGTCATACTCGGCGGCGGGCTGGTGAAGGGCCGGTCTGGTAAGTGGCGCACTACAAGTTTTAGTGAAAAAGACGCCTTTGGAGCACTGGGAGACAGGTTGCGCGTGGTAGCCGGAGGCATTATTTACGCAGAACATCCTGAGGCAGTTGTGATAGTTTTGGGGGGCCGGGGGCAGCTTAAATCGGTACTCGGTGTTCCTACAGTGGCCAGCATTATTAAACAAGAATTAATAAAACTGAAAGTGCCGCCTAAAAGGGTTATTATTGAGGAAAAATCCGGGAATACCTTTGAACAGCTCGTGACTTTAAGCGGGATTATCCGGCGGGGTAAATATGATAAAATCATGATTATTTCTAATGAGTATCATCTGCCAAGGATTAGGACAATGATAAAGTATGATAGTGCGTTGAATCGTATTTTGCATGACGCTAAGGCGCTTTCAGCTGAAAAAATAGTAATGCGCAAGCACCATAAAAAATGGGCAGGTATAATTGCTAAAGCCTATGCGGGGGCAGCGATGAAACAGCGGATACGGCTGGAGAAAAAAGGGGTTGTCGACATCAAATCAGGGGTTTACAAATACTCTTAAAATAGGTAGTTTTAGTTCATTTGGCCAGGTTCATTTGGCTTGACATTGGGCTTGAGCGCGTGATAAAATTATTGAGACTCTTGATACTAAAAAAGCATGATTAATAAGTACAAAAAGCTCCGGAAAGATTTAAAAATCGATGGGCTAACGCTTGTTAATTTTATCAATTTAGACGATAGTGGAAAAAAACTTGTCCTTGGCTGGCGAAATCATAAGGATGTAAGAAAGCAAATGCTCGCTAACCATGTTATAACCAAGGCGGAACACGCTGGATTTATTGAAAAACTTGTAAAAAATCAAACTCACTTTTGCTGGTTAGTTGAGAAAGATAAAAAATGTATTGGCGTAGTTGCCTTACACGACGTCGATTTTAAGAATAAACATTGTTATTTCGGCGCCTATGCCGATCCACACGGTAAGAATTTCGGCGTAGGTTTCACATTATTCCAAATCATAATTAAACTTGCTTTTAATGTGTTTAAATTGCATTCATTGCGAGGCAGTACGTTTGCTGAGAACCCGGTGCTTTATATTCATAAAAAACTTGGATTCAAAGAGGTTGGCAGATACAATGAGCATACATTAAGAAACGGCGAATGGTTAGATGTGGTAATTACGGAAATTATTAATAGTAACGACTGAGTCTTGTGGACAGCAATCTTTTACAAGATAAAATAATACTTGTTACAGGAGCTAGCCGAGGAATCGGACGCGCGATTGCCCGCGCGTCTGCTTTTGCGGGAGCCTGTGTTATATTGAATTACCGCGGGCGGGAGGCCGGGATAAAAAGTGTTGTTAATGAGTTAAAAAAGCTAAACAAGCACACGATTGCGGTAAGAGCGGATGTCAGCAATTCAAAAGATGTTAAAAAAATGTTTAGCATCATAAAAAAACGGTTCGGACGACTTGATGTACTTGTTAATAATGCAGGAATTAGAAGAGACAGTCTGTTAATGAACACCGCTGAAAAAGATTGGGACGATGTATTGGATGTTAATTTAAAAGGAACTTTTTTGTGCATGAAAGAGACGGTCAAATTAATGCTTCTCTCCGGAGGCCGAATAATTAATATTACTTCAATTGTTGGAACGAATGGAAACCCCGGCCAAGCAGCCTATAGCGCAAGTAAGGCTGGCATAATCGGTTTGACAAAGTCAGCCTCCAAAGAACTTGGGCCAATCGGTATTACCGTCAACGCCATTGCTCCGGGATTGATTGACACAGATATGGTGGCAAATCTTACATCAGAACAACGCGCAAAACTTATTAAAAATACACCGCTTGCGCGTTCCGGAACGGCCGATGAGGTGGCTTCCGCCGCCGTCTTTTTGGCAAGCGAAATGGCTGCTTATGTGAACGGCCAAGTTATCGGTGTTGACGGCGGAATGATTATGTAATTATGAAACCAGTCTTATCAAAAAAATCACAAAGCTTTAAAAGGACGATATCTCCAGTGCGTCAGATAATGATGTATGCGGATCAGGCGTATTTAAAAACACTGGGAATAAAGCCGGAAAATCTTATATCGTTTGCGGGAGGGTGGGTGAATCATAAAGCTCCTTTGGAATTGCAAAAAGCGTATAAAGAAATCGTGAGCGACGACGAGTCTATGCACGCCTCCGGCGGCTACTCCCCAACACTGGGGATGCTTGGCTGTAAAGAGGCAATTGTAAAATTTGAAAAACATACTTACGCGGTTCAGAATCTAGAACCCTGCCACATTGCCATTGGCGCGAGTTCAACACAACTGTTGTCCGATCTAATGCGCGTCTTGCTCGATCCGGATGACAAAGTCTTATTGCTCGATCCTTCATACTGTAATTATCAGTCGCAGATCGTAACTGCCACCGACGCAAATATTATCCGTTTCCCGGTGATTGACGTGGATACTTGGGAATATAACGCAGACAAGCGCATTGGCGCGTTTGTTGACTACATTCAGAAAGAAAGGCCAAAAGCCGTGCTTTTAGTTTCCCCCGACAACCCAACTTCACAAGTTCTCTCGCAAGATTTTGTGGTAGCGGCGTATGAAGCAGTTTGTAGTATAGGCAGTTTTCTCGTAGTTGATTTCGCGTATAAGGATATGGTCTTTGAAGAAAAAATACCAGAATATTTTTCTTGGGGACCAACCGACAACTTAATAAGTATTCATTCCAATTCTAAGTGGTCGAGGAGTTTAGGACGCCGCTTGGGATGGATAGAAGCAGACGAAAGTGTTATTCAGGCGCTTGATTCCATCCAATCATCAACTATTCTTTGTCCGGACACCCTGCACCAAATGGCGTTCCAAAGATGCGTCAATGAAGCTGTCGAAAATAACACTCTGCGGCCCTATATAAAAAAAGTTTCCGATGATTATAAAAAAGCCGCTTTTTTTACGGTTGCGGCAATAAAAAAATATACGAACGCGAAATTTCTTGTTCCACAGGGCGGATTATTCACTTGTATTGATGTCAGCATGGACGGCGCTGTCTTTGTTGAAAAGGCGCTGAAAGAAACCGGCGTGTTGCTTGTCCCTGGTTGGGGTTTTGGCAAAACACTAAAAAATGCTGTTCGTTTATCGTTCGGTCCGCTTGTGTATGACTTACAAAAGATTGAAGAAGGGATAAAACGTGTTAGTCGCCTTTTATGAAAACAGTTTTTATTACGCGCCGATTGCCAAGCATTGCCGAGGAACTGCTTTCCAAGCATTTTAAAGTTACTACCAATAAAAAGAATAAACCAATTTCCATCCGCCAACTTCTTGACGCGGTATCAAAGTATGACGCAATCTTATCAACTGTCAGTGATAAGTTCACCGCGGAAGTAATTGCCAAGAAGAAAAAACTTCAGGTTATATCTAATTACGCGGTTGGGTTGAATAACATAGATGTGTTGTTTGCCAGAAAAAACAGCATTGCTGTTTTTAATACGCAGGATGTTGTCACGGAAAGCACGGCTGATATGACCTTCGCGCTCCTCCTTTCTTTGATAAGAAAAATAGACGAAGCCAAAAGCTTTGTTAAAAAAAGCAAATGGTCGGGGTGGGATCCAGAAATATTTTTAGGCGAAGAACTTTTTGGCAAAACGTTTGGTATTATTGGCTTTGGGAGAATCGGCCAAGCGGTCGCGACCAGAGCCGTGGGGTTTGGTTTGCGCGTTATCTATTGTAATCGGTCAAAAAAAATCACTGAAAATTCTGATCTCACAGGCAAGGTACGGCAGGTTGACCTAAAAACACTGCTTGAAAACTCGGACTATATTTCCCTCCATGTTCCTTTAGAAAAGGACACTTACCATATAATTAATAAAAAATCAATAAGCGTAATGAAGAAAAAACCAGTTATTATTAACATGGCTCGCGGCGGAATTATTGAAAGCAAATCTTTGCTCGGCGCCTTGCGAAGTGGCCGTATCAGGGGCGCGTGTCTTGATGTCACCGAGCAGGAACCGCTTAGCGGAAAAGATCCTTTGGTGAATATGAAAAATTGCCTGGTGGTCCCGCACATTGGAACCGCCACCGTTGAGTGCCGGCGCGCCATGGCGAAATTAGCCGCAGAAAATATTATTAATTATTTTGTATGAATAAAAAAATAGAAGAAAAATTAGCCAAGATTATAAAAGAAATTTTTGGAGTTAAAATTACCGATAGTCTTTCTATGGATAGCGTTGAGGGGTGGGATTCGCTGCGCCATATCCAGCTGATGGCTAAAATTGAAAAAGAGTTTGATATAGAAATTGATTTTCAGGACACGCTGGCGATGACCAACATAAAATCAATAAAGGAGATTATAGAAAAGTATACAGATAAGAAGTAAAAAGTTTATGCGAGTTAACCGGGATCTATTAAGAGAACACCAAAAAATAGACCGTGATTTTTTTGTTGAGTACAATAACGTGTACGAACTTTTTAGCGCGCAAGCCAAAAAATTTCCCCAAAAAATCTTTGCTATTTTTCCGGAATACAACAAGACATTTTCGTACGAAGACTTTGCTGATAAAGTTGTTGAGCGTACGCGGTATTTGCGACAACAGCACGTTTCAAAAGGCGACAGAACAGGTCTTGTGCTCGGAACGTCGCCGGATTTTATTTTGCTTTATTTTGCCGCGTTTCGCGAAGGGGCCACCGTTGTGCCGATTAACCCTGATTTATCGCCGCCGGAGATTGCTTATATTGCCGCTGACGCGAACGTAAAAGCGGTTTTTTATAATGACAGGTTTTCTAAAAAAATTTTAGAAGTGCAAAAAGCCGCCGGCCTAGGACGGACTGTTTTTATAGATGTCTCAAGCATAGACGTAAAAAACGCCCCAGAAGCGGAAGATAGCGCCGCTCCGGATGTTCTCTGCACCGATGAAGCGGTGATAATATATACATCCGGGACGACCGGGAACCCCAAAGGCGTTGTGCTTAGTCATTTGAATTTGCTCGCTGATTCGCAGGCAATCTCGGAATGGTTTTGCTTCACGCCAAATACCCGTACGCTCTGCATTTTGCCCCTATTTCACAATAACGGACAGGTAGTTACATTGCTCGCGCCGCTTAACGCCGGCGGCTCTACCGTGATGGTGCCGCCCAAAACTAGCCTGGGGCTCTTCTGGTCGTTGGTTAGAGAATATAGTATCCACTGGACTAGCGTAATGCCTTCCATATTAGCAATAATTTTAAGCGCAAAATTGGAACGGAAAGATTCAAGCATGGTTGGCATCGTTTGTGGCGGACAAGTGCTTAACGATGAAGTAAAAGCGCAATTTGAGAATACTTTCCACGTTCCCATATTCGAAGGCTACGGGCTGACGGAAACAACATCATTTGCCAGCCTTAACCAATTCCCCGCGAATAATAGAAAACTCGGAACCGTGGGCCGGGCCTTGCCATCCAACGACATTGTAATCCTTGATGAAGCCGGACAAGAGGCCGCGCGGGGCATTGAAGGAGAAATTTGTATGCGTGGTTTGAACATCATGACCGAATACCTTGGCCTTAGCGAAGTCAATAAAAAATCTTTGCGCGGCGACTTGTTTCATAGCGGTGATTACGGCTACATTGACGCCGACGGCTATATTTATTTCAGAACCCGCAAAGATTATCTCATTAGCAAGGGAGGGGAAAAAATTTATCCGAGCGAAGTTGAAAATGTTTTATTTGGGCATCCGGCAGTTGATGAATGCGCCGTTATCGGGGTGCCGGACAAACTGCTCGGGCAAGATATTGTTGCTTTTGTCAAATTAAACAGTAAGTGCTCGAAGGACTCTTTAAAGGAGTTTTTTATCGGTAAACTGGCGCATTATAAACATCCAAAGAAAATTTTTATCGTCAATGAACTTGCGGATCTCACCGACATACCAAAAGGGCCTACCAAAAAAGTTTTATATAGAGAACTGTTAAAATATTATATTGAAAATTTGTGAAACTAGCATTTTTGCATTTGGGAATAGCGTGCGATGATATGGCGGCGTGCCAGAATTTTATTAAAGGCACGATGAATGTTATCGCTGAAAGTGAAACGATTTTTGACGAAAATCAAAACGCTTCGGTATGTCTTTTTACACTTTCCGGCGGCGTCCAGCTGGAGCTTATCACAGGTCCGGTGGTCACAAATTTGGTTAAAAATGGCACAACATATTATCATACGTGTTATGGTGTCCCGGATATTGAGCAAGCGATATTTTTTTTAAAGAAGGAACACAAAGCCTCCGTGATTTCTGAAATCAAGCCGGGTAAATTATTTAACGGACGGCGAGTGGTATTTTTGTACACGCCAATCGGCATTATTGAATTATTGGAAGATAAAAAATGAAAATACTAGGTATCGGCGTGGATATTGAAAGCGTGGAGCGTTTCCATGGCCTGACTATCAAAAGTGACAGCCAGTTTTTAAATAAAATTTACACAAAAAACGAACTTAAATATTGTTTTTCCCATAAGAAACATGCCCAGCATCTGGCGGTCAGGTTTGCTGGGAAGGAAGCTGTTATAAAGGCGATGAATGGCGTCAGCGGTAAGATATTTTCCGTTAAAGATATAAATATAATTAACACCGATAACGGCTCACCGGTCGTCAAAATATCCAAGATATATGGCAACGCACGCGTCCTCATAAGTCTGTCTCACTGCCATGACAAAGCCATTGCTTTTGTTGTTGTTGTTCGCGATTGATATATGCAATTATTTCAGCCAGATAATTTTTCGGAATCAAAAATAAAATACAAGAAAGTATTTGGTGATTTTAATTTTATTACAATACTAAACCATTATTTTAAAGAATATACCCTGAATGATATTTTTCAATTGGATCGACCAGAGGTCAACTCAGAAAATTATAAGGTGGTTCTTAGCATCAAAAATAGGCCAGTCATCATTCTGATTCGTAAATATAAAAATTTATCAGATCTTGAACAAATACGATTATATCTCGACCTTATAGAGAAAATGGCCAAAAATGGAGTGCTTGTGAGTCGTGTAATAAAAAATGAAAACGGCGAATTGGTCATGAAAGTAGGGGAGGACATCATAGCTTTATTTGAATTTATAGAGGGTGAATACTTTTCTCCCACCGAGGAGCGTTTTGCTTCCGTGGCCAAGGCTATAGCAAAAATGCACGCCAGTTTCGACCTTCTGAGCGAAAACTTCGTGAATCAAGTCGCGGAGTTTAGTGAAGAAACAAAGGCTTATTACAATATCATAAAAGAATACTCGGTGCGTGATTTTGACGTCATCCGCGAAATCATTGAAAAAAAAGTTACCAAGGATGATAGTGATCGAGCGGTGTTAGAAAAAATTCCGCTTTTTATCGTTACTGTTGCCGAGATTAAAAGCTTTGAGAAATTATGGTTATCACTGCCGCGTAAGATCATTCATTCTGATCTTCACCCTCATAACGTCCTATTCAAAAATAACGTTGTGGTAGCTATTCTTGATTTTGACGCGGTGAGAATAAGCCAGCGGGGGAGAGACGTGGCGTTTGCACTATATCGTTTCGGCCGTCAATTTTTGGTCAATAAAAATTTGGATCAGGTGAAACTATTAGGTCCAGAGATGCGTGATATATTTATAAAAAGTTACCGGCAAATTCAAGCCATCTCAGATGAAGATGTCGTTCTCATGCCCCTTCTATTAAAAGACGAATTCATTAACAAAGTGCTCTTGGTGCTCAAAGGGATCTATCTTGAGAAGAACCATGTTTGGGCAAAAGATTTATCAAAATTTTTAGTAGCTGTTGAGGAGATTGATTATTTTTGGCCAAAATAGTAATCTATAAAAGGTACGTTTTAAACATTGTAAAAATATTGTTATGAGCAAGATAAGAGTATTAGCAAGCGGTTCTACTAATCAGGAACGAAGCAATCGGAGCTATATTGTTGATAAATTACTGAAAACACCGATAGAAAAAAGCGAGCTAGTTTTCAATTTAGGATTGTATATAACAAGGCAAAATTTGTCTCGCATACTTTTTATGCATGAACTGTATTCTAAAATAATTAATGTTCATGGGGTGATTATGGAATTTGGTGTTCGTTGGGGGCAAAATATGGCATTGTTTGAAAATTTTAGAGGAATATACGAACCCTATAATTATAATAGAAAAATTATAGGTTTTGATACCTTTTCTGGATTTTTGGGGTCAGAGAGTAAGGGTGGAGTTGTCACTAAAGATAGCAGTATTGTATTAAAAGGCGATTATTCAGTTACAGAGAATTACAACAAATATTTAGAAGATATATTGGTTCATCATGAATCTGAAAGCCCTGTTGTGCAGAAACGAAAATTTCAACTGGTCAAAGGAGACGCGACAGAAAACCTGAAGAAATATCTATCAGATAATCCTGAAACAATTATATCTTTGGCATATTTTGATTTTGATCTATATAAACCAACCAAGGTGTGCCTTGAACTCATAAAAGATAGGTTGACCAAGGGAAGTATTCTTGTTTTTGATGAGTTAAATTGTCCCGAGCTTCCAGGAGAAACATTGGCTTTGAAAGAGGTGTTTGGCTTAAGTAGATACGCTCTTCGAAGAAGCCCTTTAAATCCCCTCGTGTCTTACTTAGTAATTGATTAGAACACCACAAAGATAGGTAAATTTATGAATAAAAAAGAAAAATATTTACAAGAGGCAAACGAGTACATCCCTTCAGCCGCGCAGACACTCAGCAAATATCCGGGACAGTACGTAATTGGGGTGTCTCCTGTTGCTATTGCTCGGGGCAAAGGCGCCTATTTATGGGATATTGAAGGTGATAAATATCTGGATATGATTCTTGCTCTCGGTCCGATGGTATTTGGGTATGTCAATGAGCGTATAGACCGGACGGTTAAAGAGCAGATTGACAAGGGAACCATTTACTCATTGCCTTCAGAACACGAGCTTACTTTGGCAAAGTTGCTAAAAGAGGCTGTACCCTGCGCCGAAATGAGCCGTTTTCTTATGAACGGCAATGAGGCCACAACCGGCGCGGTTCGTTTAGCTCGGCACATCACCAAACGTGACCATGTCGCTAAATGTGGCTATCACGGTTTTCAGGATTGGAGCATTTGCACCAAAGAAGGCCGCAACACCGGCATACCGGATGTGCTTAAAACTTTGACGCATGATTTTATCTATAACGATATAAATTCCTTGGAAAAAATATTTTTTGATTACCCCGGCCAAATTGCGGCCGTAATTTTGGAGCCGGCCTCGGCAGAAAAGCCAACCGATAATTTTTTAGAAAAAGTAAAAGAAATTGCTCATCACCACGGTGCAATTTTAATTTTTGACGAGATGGTAACCGGTTTCCGCTGGTCCTTAGGCGGTGCGCAGGAATATTTTGGCGTGATTCCGGACATAGCTTGTTTCGGCAAGGCCGTTTCTGGGGGCTATCCCTTGTCCATTATCGCGGGCAAGGCGGAGTATATGAAACGAATGGATGAAATATTTGTCTCCACCACCTTTGGCGGTTTCACCTTGGGTCTGGTAGCGGCTATCGAAACAATCACAATGATGCGGGAGTTCGGCAATGTTCATTCATACATGCATAATTTAGGTGACTATTTTATTAGTTCGGCTAATAAAATAAGCGTAAAATATGATGTACCGTTTGAGTTCATGGGTTTTGGCCCGCATCCCTTGATGAAAATTACCATTAAAGACGACCATACTAATCGGCTCCTGAAAACATTTGTCTACCAAGAAATGAACAAGGTCGGCATCTTGTTTAGTTCCTCAATTTTGATTGGCTACATACATCAGAAGCTGGAAATTGATTGGATTTTGAAGGAGCTTGATAAAATATTTAAAATAATAAAAGAGGCTGGCGATTATAAAAATTTGGAGACATTTTTGGAGGGGAGAATTGTGACGCCGCGCTCTGTAAGAACTACGCCATAAATATGATTCAGGATGCAACCAAAATTAAAGCGGTAATATTTGACTGGGGCGGAGTTTGTTGCCGGGAAGGCGAACCATTCGCTTCCTTTGATTTGCAGTACGCACTGCAGATGAATCCCAACCAGCTCGCCGAGAAAGCCCGGGAAATTTATGACGGCTATTATATCGGAAAATATACCAGTGATAGTTTTTGGCGTACGATAATGACTCATTTTGGGTTAATGGAAAATGAGAAAATTAACCCACTCGTTCTGAGCGGCTCCTATCTGGCTTCTTATGAAGTATACCCCGAAGTTTTTGCTATCATAAGTAAACTAAGGTCAAAATATAAAATTGGTCTACTGTCTAATTTAACACCGGAAATGCGCGATCATATTCGTCCTAAACATGAAACAGTCAAATATTTTGATGTCGAAGTTTATAGCTGTGACGACGACGTAAAATCGAAGAAGCCGATGGCTCTGCCATATCAGATTGTTTTAGAAAAAATGAAAGTGGCGGCAAAGAACGCCTTGTTTATAGATAATTCTTTTAAAAACATTGAAGTAGCCGAGAATCTTGGTTTGCAGACCATTTTTTTTAAAGATTTACCTCAATTTATGGAGGAGATTAAGACCATTCTTTAATATGAAAAAAATTCTTATCATCGGCGGTGGCTCAATAGGGAAAAGGCATCTCAAAAATCTGCTTTTTTTGGGTGAAAAAGATATTATGGTGGTAGAGGTTAATCCTGAAAGAGCGAATACGCTCGGCAAAGAGTATGATATCACAGTGGTCGGCTCAATTGGTGAAGCCGTGAACAAGAAAAATTTTGACATTGTTTTTGTTTGCACCCCCTCAGTCTATCACCTGGAAAACGCTTTGTCTTTTGTAGAACAAGGCTGTGATTTATTTATTGAAAAACCTCTTTCGCACAGTTTGGAAGGAGTTGATCGGCTAGTCGCGGTTGTCAAAGAGAAAAAAATAGTTACTATGATAGGGAGTAACTGGAAATTTTATCCACTCTTTCAAAAAATGAAAGAGCTCTTGGAAGTAGGAGTAATTGGCAAGGTATTATCCGCTCGCTGTGAGTCGGGTCAGTATTTGCCCGATTGGCACCCTTGGGAAGATTACCGTAAGGGCTATAGCGCCAACAAAGAGCTTGGTGGTGGCATTCTTTTAGATTCCCATGAGTTTGATTATCTCACATGGTTTATTGGTGAGTCCGTAAAAAAATTGGCTTGTTTTAGTGACAGAAGAAGCAATTTGGAGATTGATGTGGAAGATACCGCTGCTGTAATTTTGCAATTCACGGGGGGCACTATCGGTGAAATTCATCTCGACTACACTCAGCGGTTCCCCCAGCGTAATTTTGAATTCTTCGGTGAAACCGGTACCATCCTTTGGGACGCTACCTTAAAAAAAGTGATTCTAAGAAGTAAAGAATCAGGTGAAACTAACTTCCCTCTAAGGGACAATTATGATTTAAATAATATGTATATTGAAGAAGTAAAACATTTTTTGGAGTGTATAGATGAAAGAAAAGAAACTAATACTCCTATGGAGAGGGGCG
Source organism: Candidatus Magasanikbacteria bacterium GW2011_GWC2_45_8 (assembly GCA_001001925.1). Taxonomy (GTDB): domain Bacteria; phylum Patescibacteriota; class Patescibacteriia; order Magasanikbacterales; family UBA10146; genus UBA10146. The sequence continues at coordinate 2,028 of LCLH01000011.1, read as the reverse complement.
CAAGTATCATTAAGTTGATCCAAGCGGCAAAGGAATCGAGCGAAAAAAATCAAATAATTTTTGTTAGTTAATTATTTGTTATGTTGGTTAAAACTAATCGGACGACAATTGTCTGTGAAATGTCTCAGACTTATGAAGGTTCATATGACATTGCGAGCGCCTTGGTAAAAGCAGCTGTTGATGCCAAAGCTGACGCCATAAAATTTCAGGTTTTTTTGGCCGATGAACTTGCCACCAAGGACTACCAGCACTATGACCTCTTCAAACGGCTAGAACTTACTCCTGACCAATGGGGTTCGCTCATTTTACAAGCTCATGAGGGTGGTATCTTGGCCTTGGCCGATGTTTTTGGTGTAGAGAGCGCCAAAATATTGCTAGAAAGAGGAATTGATGGGTTTAAAATTCATGCTACTGATGTTAAAAATACTCCGCTTTTGGAATTTTTGGCTAAAACCGGACGGCCGTTACTCTTGTCCGTCGGTGGAAGTCATCTTGAAGAGATAAAGCGCGCCGTCGAGACATTACAGAGTTGTGAGGCCAAAGATATTATTCTCATGCACGGTTTCCAGAGTTATCCAACTCTCGTTGAAGATACTTTCCTTAATAAAATGAGTTTGTGGGCACATACCCTCAATTTGCCAGTCGGATTTGCTGACCATATTGCGGGAGACCACCATCTCCGCTACGAATTATGTGGTGTTGCTATCGGCAAGGGAGCCTGCCTCGTTGAAAAGCATATCACGAGCGATCGCCTGCTTAAAATGGAAGATTATGAATCAGCTCTTAATCCCGCTGAGTTCAAAGAGTTCGTTGAACATATCCGCGGCCTTGACAGGGCTTTAGGGCCGGAGGCTCTGAATTTGTCACCAACCGAGGAGAAATACCGCAAGGGAACCAAGAAGCATATTGTGGCTGGCAGAGATTTGCCATCTGGATCGACCATCCGTGAAATTGATATAGCTATGAAACGGACTGCCGAAGAGTATGATTTTATTGATAGGGAAGATGTGGTGGACAAGATACTTCGTCAAGAAATTAAAAAAGATCAGGTTATACGATTAGAAAATCTTGCTTAAACATAAACCAACGAATATGAGAGTAGTTTGTACCCTTGCTTGCCGTGTGCAATCAAGTCGCCTCTACGGCAAACCATTGCAATTATTGAACATTGAAAAAAACATTAGTATCCTTGATTATCTATTAGATCATTTAGCTGCCACCATAGAAATTGACAAAACAGTCTTGGCAATCAGCGAAGGTGCAGAAAACACGCCATTCATCAGTTTGGCTGAAAAACGAGGATTGTCTTATGTTATTGGAGACGAAAAAGATGTGTTGGGGAGACTGATAGCCGCCGGAGAAAAAGAACATGCTGACATTGTCTGTCGTATAACTAGTGAGTGTCCATTTATTTATATGGAAGGCCTCAAGGAAATGCTTAGTAAACACCGGGAAAACCATGCGGCTCTTTCGGTCATCACAGGACTACCTGAGGGAGTTTATTTCGAACTGATTAATCTTAATGACCTCAAGCGCTCTCATACCGCTGGAGAAGATCGGCATCGTAGTGAATTTTGTTCCTTATATATTTTTGAGCACCCTGAATTGTTTAAGATTCTAACATTACCAATATCACAGAAAACCCTTCATAGGCCCGATATTCGTTTAACTGTAGATTATCCGGAGGATCTCATTGTTGTCCGAGAAGTTTACAAAGCGCTCAAAAGGGAAGGCAAATTCATCACTATTGAAGAAATTATTCAGTATTTGGATCAACATCCTGAGTTGAATAATATAAATAATTGGATAAAAGCAGGTAAAAGTAGGATTTGGGAATAAGGAAAAAAGTGAAATTTGAATTAAAACACATTTTTTGGTAAGCTACCTTAATACAAGCTTTTATGAACATTCTCTACATAGGCGCGGGTTTTGTAGGCACTTGTAGTGCAGCGGTATCTGCCTCAAGCGGGCACGACGTACTCGTTTATGATATCAACAAAGAGCGTATTAGCAAGCTGTCTTCCAACA
>LCLH01000010.1 GCA_001001925.1 Candidatus Magasanikbacteria bacterium GW2011_GWC2_45_8 | reverse complement strand
TAATCCCCTTCGCCTTCCGCAAAATCAAACAATGGTGTTTCTGTTTTTTGCAGACCGCCTTCTTGGAGCCACGCAACGATATCTTGCGGATCAATTCCGACAAAATCCACCTCTTTAAAATGCTCGGCAAACTTGCGCAGTACGGAACTCTGGCCGGTACGTTCCCGCCAAGAACCAAATCCTTGTCCAAGATGAGTTGCTTTTTCATGCGCGCGGGATTCTACCGCCGCCGTAACTCCTTGAGCGGCCAATGGTTCGCGGCCGTCCGGCAATTTGCTCTTTATGGAATGCCGCGCAAGATCTATTGAAAATTGAGCTATCGGCTTGCGTTCATGCTCTGCGCGGGTTCCCTCGCCTTCTTGTCTTGGTTTGCTTTCTGTATTCATACTCAAATTTTTATCTAATTTAAATGTGTTTATATTCTAGCACTCTTAAGGCTAAAAACACAACAGCAGGTATGACATTTTAACTTGGCCTTTACAACCACCCATGTTGCTTTTGCTTCCGCGGGCAAAACATTGTATCCTGTGCCGCCATACGCCGTGCGCGCGGAGGCAACCAACGCCTCATTTTTTTCATACAACGGCTTAAACACTTCAGACAAACGCATGGTGATTTCTGAAAAGATAAGATGCAAATTTGGCACCTCAAACGCGTTCATAATATGCCCGCCTTTTGTTTTGAGTTTGATATCAACCTCGCCAGAGCTTGCCAATTGCACTCCTTCTTTAACATTGACGATCCCTCTTGGCATTTCACGCATCACATGCGCGCCAAAAAACGCGTCAATTTTCCCGCCTTCTCCCATATACCCCATCTGCAAAAGACGTGCCACCATGCGGGAAGCACCTGATGCTTTTTGATGCGCTTTTTCCTCGCTTGGCTGGAATACGAGCACCACATCGCCATCCAATTTTTCTTGAGCCGCCAAATCTTTAAAAATATGCGCCGCGCCCAAGAGACTCGCCGTATGAATATCGTGACCGCACATGTGCGCGACACCATCTTTTTTTGATCGGGGAGAATTTTCAGCCCGTTCTTGTATGGGGAGCGCGTCCATGTCCGCGCGCAACGCAATGGTTGGTCCGCCTTCTTTGCCGCGCACAATGGCAATGAGGCCGCCGCCGTTAATTCCCTCTTTCAAAATCTCCACGCCCATTTCTTGAAGCCGCGCGCCAATGCGCTTGCCTGTTTCAACTTCTTCCCCACCGAGTTCGGGGTTTTCATGCATGTCATGATAAAAACCTTCCATTTCCGGCGCAACCTCACGCAATTCTGCTTTAATGTATTCAAGCGTAGAAGCATCCAGCTCTTGTGCGGAGTCTTGCTCTACAGGACTCTTAAACTCGCCAAAAGATTTTATTCTAAAATTAGGCATACAATTTTGATTCTCTTTTTTATACTAACATCCTTTCTTTAAACCCGCCACTGTTCTATGTATTGTTTAAATTTAGTAATGCGGATTGCGTCACCTGTATTAAATAAAAATGGCGCCACGTCTTTTGCCATTTCATCAAAATTCACTTCCTCGCACCGTTTTAATAATCGTTCTTTCAATTCCGGCAAACTTGCAATGCCCGCTTTTTGTTGTAGGTAGCCAAGACTGGGTTGAGTAAAAGAATGTAAAAAAGTATAATCAAAAAAATCTCTACCTTTGGCAGTTTTTCGTTCCAATAATGCTATGGTTTTTTGCGCCATCAAAATATCCTTTGGATTTACCAAAATCTCTTCCACAATGCCATAGCGGTCAAAAAATTTCTTTTCTGGAACAAAAATAAAATCTTGCGTGACCGTGTCTATTTTTACTAATATCTTTTCAGTGGCGTGAGAAGATAATTTATTGGCAAACAAAAGATTGCTGAATCTGATATAACAATGAAAAGCACCTTTAATTTTTATGAGAGAATCAACGGCAAAACCCTGTGCCTCCAGATCTTTTATCATCTTACCTATAACTTCTTCAAATTCGCTTACTCCAAGGCCAAAATTATCAAAATCCAAATCTTCGGAAAAACGCGACAAATCATAAAAAAAACGCAAACTCGTTCCACCAATAAAACTGACCTTTCCAACAGGCGCGTGCCTAAAAAAAGATTGTAAAATCAAGCATTGCAGATATTCAGCCATGACTTGCTTTTCTCTGCCCGCAGGAAATCCTTTTTCTTTTGCAAAATTTAAAATTTGTTCCAGATTCAGCATACGCTTAAGAAAAAAGATACTCTTTAAAATCACGCAAACGCTTTTCTAAACTTTTATTTTTGTACAAGGATGCCAGACTGAACACTCCCTGCCAATCAAAGGACTCTTTCATTTCTTCTTCATGAAAACGCGCTTCTTCAAAATCATCAATACTTTTAAAAATATTCGGTTTCAAATAAAACAAATCTACCAATGCTTTCTCGGGTGTGGCAATATAAAATCTCTGTCCTACATTTTTATGACTGCTTATTTCCTTAACTACAAAACCATCAAATATCGTAGGCTTAACATGGTGATAAAAAAAAGTTTTATCACCAACAATAATGTTCTTTGTGCCTTGAGTGGTAACGGATGTAATGTGAAAAGAAATATCCACGGTAAGATTGTAATAATAGAGTGCGTATTCCAAAGAAATATAAGATGGTTCTCGTAAGCGGTTTGCTATAAATTCCGGCACCACCTCCGCCTCGGAAAAAAGATATAAACCCGCTCCTAAACGTTTAATATAACCATCTTTGACCCACTTTGATAATTGATAGGGAAATACTTTGAAACCAGCCAGTTCCAAATCTTTGACTGAAAAAATTGGTTTTAGCTTAATTAAGCTATTTTTTATATCAAGATATTTCATTTCTTTATTAAAAATGATAAAAAATAGAAACGTAATTCTACTATACACCTTTCAAAAAAGTGCGTAAACAACGGGTTGTGGATAATAAACCCGACCCTGTGCGCCCGAGCACAGGGTATCTGGGCGGGTTTTTTAGTAGCAGTGTCGGCTCCGCCGACATATATTTTAAAAGCCCTTCATCTCCCTTGCCAAGGCACGGAGTATTACGGGCAACTAATAAAATACGACCTTCGGCTTCTTTGTACCACATATATAATAGACTCGTTTCCGGAGCCAAACCTACTTATTTTGCAAGATTAGAAGCCGAGCCCATTTTTTATACCAATCTTGACCGGAACTGTTTTCTTCAACCGCAAAATATTTTGAAATTTTTTTCACAAATTCTTTTTGCAGAGGCACGTTCATTTTAAAATCACCCAGCGCATTCCAACGCTTCTCAAATTCTGTAAACTCAAAATCGTTAATGACTCCCTTCTCATGCGATTTTTTTAGGCTTGCTAAACTTGTTTGACAATTCATTGTGTCACTACCAAAATCGTAATCTGCCAACAACACTTCATGCCATACTCCGGCAAAAGGATTCAAATGAAAATATTTTTTACGATATAATTCAAAAATTTCCTTGTGCGATAATTGCTTATTATTTTGTCGCAAAGGAGTTTTGAGTATAATACGCGCGTCTTTATGGCAATGCGCCTTTATATTCTGGAAAATTTTTTCATGATCCGCAACAGGCGTTACCGTCGTTGCCAAATCCCCAATAAACAAATCAAATTTCTCCTCAAAATCCATGGTTCGCCAATATTTTTTGCCGCATCACCCCGCATATAACGAGGCACTTCCCGCTCAAGGCGTTCGGTATAAAATTCATTAAGTCCGTGCGCGAGCCAAATGCATGCGGTGGAGTACGATATAATGTCAACAAATTCGCGGAAACGGCGTGTAACCGGTGCTGATGACGCATTCAACTCCGCAATGCGCTTCTTTTTTTCACGATAAAATTTTTCGCATTTCCTCTTTCACACACAAAAGCCCGCCATTCCATAGAAACGCCGAGCTTTTTTTTGATGATTGCGCGCCGCGTACCGCGAGCCATAAGCGACAAAACAAACGCCCCGCAAGGTCTCTCCAGCCACGGCTCCCACGCGTACGCCAGTGCATGTTTTTTTATTTCTTGCGGGGTCATAAAATTTGTCTGGTCGGGCTGCGGAGAATCGAACTCCGGACTCACCCACCCCAAGGGTGTATATTACCATTATACTACAGCCCGAAAAGCGCGCTCGTCTGACGCGCATATATGCATCAAAAGACCCGAGAAGTACCAGCAAAACCTAGTCCATGCTTCCTGTTTTACAGGTGGGTGCCCGCAACGCATGTTCCACGGAACAGCGGAATTTAAAGGCTCCCAATTATCATGGTTGTAGAGGCATGATAGATTCAACTGGTCGCTTCAATGGGTCTTAATCATAGTATACCACGCACACCTCTATTGGCAACTCTATTATAGCGCTACATTTTGCCGCTCTATAAACTCCCCATAGTCACTTCCGCGCGGCGGGATCGCACGAGCGACTCCACCGTGCCGATTAGCAAAAAATTCATAATCATAGAAGAGCCCCCCGCGCTTACAAACGGCAAAGGGATTCCCGTAACCGGCAAAAGACCCATGTTCATACCCATATTCACCACAAACTGCTCGGCAAACAAAATGAGCGTCCCCGCAATAACGCAAAAAGCAAAATCATCCCGTGCGGAAAGCGCCAAAAAAAACAAACGCGCCAGCACAATACCACTCAATATAATAATCAACCCCGTGCCCACAAAACCAAATTCTTCTCCAATCATGGCAAAAATAAAATCAGTCTGCATTTCCGGCAAAAAACGCAGCTGGCTTTGCGAACCGTACCCAAGCCCGCGCCCCATGAGCCCCCCCGCGCCCACTGCGATGACCGACTGCGAAACATTGTATCCCCGCCCCAGCGGATCGCGCGATGGATCAAAAAAAATCAGTATGCGATCTTTTTGATAATTTTTTAAAAGAAAAAGCCAGCTCACGGCAATAATGAGCGCGGCTCCGCATACCAGCGCAATCACATATCGCGTGCGGGCGCCCAAAACGAGCATCAGTAAAAACCACAAGCCCAAAAGCAGAAGTGCGGAACCCATATCCGGCTGAAGCATTACCAACGCAACCGGAGCGAGAACAATAATCAAACTTCCCAGAAAAAAATCACGCGTTTCATATGAACGCGCGTGTTTCCCCGCAAACAGCGCAAAAAATACAATCAGCGCCACTTTGACCAGCTCAACCGGCTGAAACGATATGCCGGCAACCACAAACCAACCCTTGGTGCCATTGATAACGTGTCCAAAAAACAAAACCACAACAAGCAAAATCAGCGAAACTCCATACACCATTTTCCCGCTGTTTCTTACCATCATGTAATTGGCGCTTCCGAGCGCGGCCATACAAACAAGCCCTACGCCAAAAAATACGAGTTGTTTTTTGAAATCCAAAAAATTGGTTTCGGGGCGCGCAAAACCAATGCTGTAAAGCGCGGCTAACCCAAAAACCCCCAGCAAGAAAACCGCGGCGGCCAAATACCAATCAAACCCGCTTAGCCTGCGTGTGATAAATGAATACGGCATAACCTATTTAAGGTACACCGAGGAATCAAAAAAATCAATGTGAGGGTAGAGCTTAATTTGTGCTCCTGAAAGCATGGAAGAAGGCGCCGCAAGTTCAATGTGGCGCATTTCCCCCGCTGTAAACCGCGGGACATGAATTTTGTACACGCGCGCGAGCGTTGGCCCGTTCCATACACCAATCAAAAATTCCGGATCGCGATAATCGTAAAAACTCTGATTGATTATGTCAAAATCCAAGCGTCCTTCTGCAAGCACGAGCGAGCCTGCGGAGGTGACGAGCAAATTAAGCGTATCAAATTTTTTGCGCGCCGCAAGCCATGTGGTAACATCCGCGATATCATGTTTGGAAATACGCTTCCACACAATGTTGGACAAATGAAATGACGGTTCGCTTGCGCTATACAATCCTTCAACATTAAAAATTCCCACAGGCTTCTCTTCCTCCGGCAGTAAGAATCCATGCTCTTTGAGCGTTTTTCCATTTCCTAAATCAAATTCATAATCAAACGATACGTACCATTCTTTGTTGGTATTTTGCACGAGCGCAATAGCGTCAAAACGCCCTGTGGCAGACTCATACGCAGTAGTGCCTTTAATAACAAGTGGCGCGGCGGCGCGGGCGGACACGAGCTGGTTGAGTGCATTAGTGGTGTTCACAAGTTCTACCGCACTTTTTTGATCATTAAAATACCCGCTCAAAAAATACGTCGCCCAATGGTAGATATTGTATCCGCCAAGCACAACATCAAAAACAATAAAAAGTGCGACGCCTGTTTTTCGCAAAACCACGAGATGCTCGGCAATCCAAAATCCAATCTTTAACTGACCACTACTCAATTCTTCATCCTGTGTGCCAGGAATATTTAAAAAATCCTTATGATCCATATTCACAAGTATAGCAGTTTTTTATTGCGTAGGGAATAACCTAGGGACATCACATTATAAAAATAGCACTTAAGATTTTCAGATTTGGCAATATCGGCTGGCTTGGAACAAAAACATTTAAGAGTTGTAGCCATAGCTACGATGATTAAATATTTTTGCGAAAGGCAATCGAGATTGGCTGATATGTAAATTCTTGGGGTGCGATTTTATAATGTGATGTCCATAATCTGGCTCCAATTCTAAAAACAGGCTATACTGGTACTATCAATAATAATTAATTAGTGTTATGTACCAATCCATCAAAACGTTCGCTGAACAATTTGCATATACGCCAAAAATTGAAAACAAAAACAATCTTAAAAAATTTAAACGCTTTGTGCTTATTGGCATGGGCGGGTCGGGTTTGCCGGGTAAACTGCTCAAAACATGGAAACCGGAAATTCCTCTTGTTATCCATCAAAACTACGGCCTTCCCCCACTCTCCGAATCAGAACTCAAACAGAGCCTCATTATATGCTGTTCCCACTCCGGAAGCACGGAAGAAGTGCTTAACGGGTTTGACGCGGCGCGCGCAAAAAAACTGCCGCTCGCGGTTATTGCCACCGGCAAGGCGCTTCTTGAGCGCGCGCAAAAATACAATGTGCCACACGTTGTCATTCCACAAACCGGTGCACAACCGCGCATGTCAACCGGTTTGATGTTGCAAGCGCTTGTTGGGCTCATGAGCGACACCGCGAGTCTCAAAGAATTACACACACTGATGAGCGCGCTCAAACCCGCATCATACGAAAAAGCAAGCACAACGCTCGCGCAAACTTTAAAAAATCATGTGCCGATTATCTACGCGTCGGAGCAAAACGGAGTCATCGCGCTCAATTGGAAAATTAAATTTAATGAAACCGGCAAAAGCCCCGCGTTCTGGCATGTTTTGCCGGAGCTGAATCACAATGAAATGACCGGATTTGATCACGTGCCCTCCACACGTGCACTTTCGCAAAATTTTCATTTTGTATTTTTGGAAGACGCGACGGATCATCCGCGCATTCACACTCGTATGCGCGTGACCGCCACACTTTACAAAAAACGCGGGTTTCCGTGCACGGTAGTGCGGCTCAAAAAATCATCAAGGATACACACTATTTTTGCCGCCACCATACTTGCCGATTGGACTGCGTATCATCTTGCAAAAATCTACGGCGTGAATCCTCAGGAGGTGCCCATGGTGGAAGAGTTCAAAAAACTCATCAAACGGTAGCACGTCTTGTTGCTCCAAACATAATTTTGTGCTACCATGGGACTGCCGCCAAATGCGCTTTCGTGACGAAATTTCTGAATTTTGAGACAAAATTGTTGAATAAATTTTGAGGTTTAACAGGAGTTAAGCTGAAAAATTTTGAAACAATACATACTTTTTAGCATTTTTACCTATGGCAGACAAAGATAAACCTAAGAAAAAGGAAGGGTATAGCGCGGAAAACATTACCGTGCTTGAAGGCTTGGAACCTGTCCGCACCCGCCCAGGCATGTACATTGGCTCTACCGGCCCCACAGGGCTTCATCACCTTATTTGGGAGGTTGTGGATAATGGCATAGATGAAGCAATGGCAGGGCACGCCACAGAAATCACCGCCCGTCTCTTACCGGATCATATTATAGAGGTACACGATAACGGCCGCGGTATTCCTGTTGATCTCCATAAACAATACAAAGTCTCCGCGTTGGAACTGGTGCTCACCAAACTCCATGCAGGAGGCAAATTTGGCGGCGGCGGATACAAAGTTTCCGGCGGTTTGCACGGCGTTGGCGTGTCCGTAGTAAACGCACTTTCCGACTGGCTCAAAGCCGAGGTGCGACGCGACGGCGGCATATTTGTGCAAGAATACAAACGCGGCAAACCACAAGCAAAAGTTAAACAAATCGGCAAAACGCGCGAGCACGGCACGACCATTTCTTTCAAACCGGACGCCTCTATATTTGAAACACTCAACTTTGATTTCCAAATAATTTTGGATCATTTGCGCCAGCAAGCATATCTCACCAAAGGCGTGCGCATTACAGTCATAGACGAACGCGAAAAATCCAAACTTCCCGGCGGATACAACGCCTACACTTTTTACTTTGAGGGCGGTATTGCGTCGTACGTGCGCCACCTCAACCGCTTGCAAGAAGCAAAGCACGACAATATTTTCTACATTGAAAAAGAAGTTGATGACATGAAAGTGGAAGTCGCGCTCCGCTACGTTGATGATTTTAAAGAAGTGGTACTCGCCTTTGCCAACAACATTTTCAATCCGGAGGGAGGTAGCCATATCATGGGCTTCCGCACCGCGCTCACGCGTGCGCTCAATGCCTACGCGCGTGCCAAAGGTTATTTGAAAGAAAAAGATGAAAACCTGACCGGTGAAGACGTGCGTGAGGGGTTGACCGCCGTGGTTTCCGTCAAACTAACCAACCCGCAATTTGAAGGACAAACCAAAGCAAAACTCGGCAATCCGGAAGTCCGTCCCGCGGTAGAAACCGTGTTTGGGCAAGCGTTTGCCACATGGATAGAAGAACACCCGCGCGACGCGGAACAAATTATCGGCAAATGTATCTTGGCGGCGCGTGCGCGCGCGGCGGCCAAAATGGCTCGCGACACCGTGTTGCGCAAAGGCGCGTTGGAAGGTTTTACCCTTCCCGGCAAACTTGCGGACTGTTCCTCGCGCGACGCATCTATCTCGGAGTTGTATATAGTGGAAGGAGATTCCGCCGGAGGCTCAGCCAAGCAAGGACGAGACAGAGAATTCCAAGCAATACTCCCCTTGCGCGGAAAAATTCTCAATGTAGAGCGCGCGCGCATAGACAAAATTCTCACCAACAACGAACTGAAAGCTTTGATCATCGCCATGGGCACCAATGTGGGAGAAATGTTTGACATAGAAAAATTGCGCTATCACAAAATTGTTATCATGACCGATGCGGACGTTGACGGCTCACACATTCGCACACTACTGTTGACGCTTTTTTACCGCTACTTCCCCGACCTTCTTACCAAAGGCCATATTTTTATCGCCCAACCACCGCTTTACAGCCTCAAAGTCGGCAAAGAATTGTCGTACGCGTACACTGATCAAGAAAAAGAAGAACTCCTGAAACAACTTTCCAAAAAAGCGCCTGTCGTAGTAAAACCCGTGGTAAAATCTAAACCGGAAATCGCGCCAGCAGAAGGCGAAGGAGCTGAAGAAGGCGGAGAAACAACTCTGGTGGGCGGCGTGCGCGTCAACATTCAACGCTATAAAGGTTTGGGAGAAATGAATCCCGATCAGCTATGGGAAACTACCATGGATCCCATGCGGCGCTTTATGAAAGTGGTTACGGTGGAAGACGCGGAAAAAGCAGATGACATGTTTAATATTCTTATGGGTACCGACGTTGGCGAGCGCAAACGATTCATTCAAACGCACGCCAAAAACGTAAAAAATCTGGACATCTAATTGTCCACATGCAGAGAGTCTTGACTTCTCTTTGTGTTTCCCCTACAATCAATCGCATAAAAGATTATCAAGAGTGATAGAAGTCCACACAGGGCAACCCCTTGTGGCACGAGACTGGCCTCGTTTGACTATCACAGCAACCGGCGCGCGAAAGTGCGTTAGGTGCTCCCTCCAGCCCCGTTTACACAGGGGAAGATAATCCTGAAACGGCGCTCGCCTCATCAGGGAGAGCGTTTTGCGTTCTAGAAGGACTTCTCGCGGGTGCGAGGAGTCAGACTCGTTCTTTCTACACTACTTGACTCGGTTCAACCGAGAAGGAGTTCCACATGTCTTACCCCATTGCCATTGTTTCGGACTGCGGCGGACAAGCAATGAGCCGTATGATGACGCGTTACCTAGCATTATTTTCCAATGCCGCATGTGTCGGCTATGAATCGTCTTCACTCGTGGAAGCGAGCGGCAACTTGGTGGATGCTCTTGACGCGCTCATGGGACATGAAGGCGCCGTCGTGTGCAATTCCGCGCCGCGTAGAGACGCGCTAGGCACCAACGGAAGCGCCATCGTTTATGGCACAGTTGGAAAAGTGACCGTAGTCTCCACGGTGGGCGTGCTCGGATTCCTCAAAAGGCTTGTGCCAGACTTCACTGCGCGAGCTCTGGATATGGACGCGTTCATGAGAATGAAATGCGGCAATAAAAGCCTTACCACCCACAACTTCCGCGGACTGCAAGTCATCCCGTTTGTATTGCAATTTCTGAAGATCGGACACGATCTTTCAAAGGTCAGCACTCCGCACGACAAATTCCCGACGGTGGAACCCTGCGTGTGGCTCATTGACACCATTGAGGGAAGGCCTACCAACCTCAAACTCTCCATTCTGCGCAGTGAGGCGCTATGGTTTGTACCCGGCAACGCCGTGTGGATCAGCCTTGGAGAAACCGATCCCAAGGAATTACGGTGCTACGAACGGCTCACTCACATACCCGAAGGCGGAATCGGCATCTATGAAGGCAGTTCCGGACTTGGGGACGATCGTTTTTTGGAAATCGCCGTCATGGGCGGGAGCGCCGCGGAAACCCTCGGTATCCCCACGCTGTTCTATACGGAACACCCGCAAATCACCATCATGAAGGGATAGGAGGCTCAAACAATGCACGGAACACGTATTTTGGTCATCGGAGAAAATGACCCGAACAAAGTAATAGAGCACAGTCTCTCCCTAAGCGGGCTGTGCGACAAAATTGATCCGTCCAATGTTCCACGAGACTTCCTTTTCTACTCGTCGTACTGCTATGCAGGAGCAATTTGGAAGGCAGTGGAAGCGGGCACGCTTCTGATCTTCCTAGCCTTCAAAGGCGATGATGCGGTTGCTATTGCCACATTGCGTCGGGAAAAATCAGACGACGAATGGAAAGTTGGATTTGAGGCGTGCCTCACCGGACATGATGACGCAAAGACAGGCGCCACGAACATACGGTCGGTATACCTCATGAAGCAACCAACAGCCACAGTCGCCGGTTAGCTCAACAACACAACCCCAACTACCCAACCCACAACCGCTCGCACAACCACGAGTGGTTTTTTTATTGCCATCATATATTTGACAAAAATTTTGCTTTGCCCTATACTACCTTTATAAACAAAACACCCCGCAAGGGGTTTTTAAAAACCTCATTTTTTACATGGTATGAAAGTGCTCCAAATAGCCCAAGATTACTTCAAAACTTCGTGGGTTGAGCTTAAAAAAGTCGTCTGGCCAACCCGTGAACAGACTTTCCGTTATTCCTTGATTGTTATTGGTTTAAGCATTGTCACCGCCATCTTTTTTGGCATTCTGGACTACGCGTTTAATTTTGGATTAGAAAAATTTATTATTCGTTAGTTCTTTTTTGAAAATTGTACCTTAACTCATTATGGCAAAACAGACACTTAATGAAGGCCGCCGATGGTATGTGCTCCATACCTACTCCGGCTATGAAGAAAATGTTTCCAAAAATCTCAAACAACGCATTGAGTCGTTTGATATGGGAGACAAGATCTTCAATATCATGATTCCAACGGAGAAAAAAATTAAAATCAAAAATGGCAAGCGCCGCATTGTGACGGAAAAAATATTTCCCGGGTATGTCTTGGTGGAAATGCTGGTTACCGACGACTCGTGGTATGTGGTGCGCAACACGCCCAATGTTACAGGATTCGTAGGCTCCGGCACCACGCCAACCCCCATTGACGAAGCGGAGGTTCACACGCTCCAGAAACGCATGGGCATTGAAGAACCCAAATTCACCATTGACGTTGAAGTGGGCGCGCCGGTCAGAATTGTGGACGGACCGTTTAAAAACTTTGAAGGAAAAATTGACTCAATTGACGACGACCGCGGCAAAGTCAAAGTATTGGTTTCCATGTTTGGTCGCGAAACTCCTGTTGAGCTGGACTTTTTGCAGGTCAAGAAAATTTAAATAATTATGTGAATTACGAAATGCCTTTTTCGATAAGTTTTCTCAAGGGGTACGGGTAAAATGCTTGAAGCATTTTCCCTCCTACTCGCCACGTCGGGCTCTGTAAGCCCCCTTGAAAACACTTACCTCAACGACATTTCGTAATTCAAAATAACATATAGACATATGGCAAAAAAAGTAAAAGTGGTTCTAAAACTTATCATCCCTGGAGGTAAAGCTAACCCAGCACCACCAATTGGTCCGGCGCTTGGCCAGCACGGAGTCAACATTCAAGATTTCTGCGCCAAGTTCAATGAAAAGACAAAAAACATGATGGGAGACATTGTTCCCGCGGAAGTTACCATTTACGAAGACCGCTCGTTCACCTTTATCCTCAAGACCGCGCCAACTTCAGAATTAATCAAAAAAGCCGCGGGAATTGCCAAAGGATCAGGTAGACAACTACAAGAGAAAGCAGGCAAAATCACGCTCGCACAGGCACGTGAGATAGCGGAAAAGAAAATGGCGGATTTCAACACCGACGACATGGATGCCGCAATCAACATGATCAAAGGCACCGCGCGCCAGATGGGTGTGGAAGTGAAATAATTTATTCTAACCTCATACGTCTATGGAAACTCCAAAGACAGGTTCACGAGAAATTATCCGCAATGTATATTTATATTTAGTCGCTCTTATCACTCTGATCATGATGGTGGTTTCATCCGCACAGCTCATCAATCTTGCGCTCATCACATGGGTTTTCCCCAAAGCAGACAGTTCCTATATCTATTATGGGCCAAAACCGGTTCCGGCGGTGGGAGTAAAACCGGCTGACGACAAACGCACGCCGGAACAAATTGCCACGGACGACGCGCTTGCGCAAAAACAATGGGAAGAAGAAAAACAACATTCAGAAGAACAGCGTATCGCGCAAAAATACCGTGACTTGGTACAAAACATTTCTTTCCTTCTTGTCGCGACCCCGCTTTTCTTGTACCACTGGAGTGTAATCCGCAAAGATAGAAAACTCGCGCAGGAAAAATTAATTGCTTAAAAAAATTTATTTACGGTGGGAGGTCAAGCAGTAGTCCGCTTGCCGATTGAACGCATAAAAAGTGTTCAGACACCACTAAAAAGATACACGTATGAAAGGAAAAAAGTACATCGCCGCCAAGGCGAAAATTGACTCCAAGAAGTCTTACACACCGGACGAGGCGGTAGCTTTGGTCAAAGAAACCAGCGCCGCAAAGTTTGACGCCACCGTGGAGCTTCATTGCCATTTGGGCATTGATCCAAAAAAAGGTGACCAGCTGGTGCGCGGTACCATGACACTCCCCCACACCGTAGGCAAACCCAAACGCGTGATTGCATTTGTGGAAGAAGCAAAAACAGAGGATGCAAAATCAGCGGGAGCAGATGTGGTGGCAACACAAGACACCATTGATGAACTGATCAAGACCGGAAAAATTGATTTTGACATCGCAGTGGCGACACCGGCAATGATGCCTAAACTTGCCAAGCTTGCAAAAATCTTGGGTCCCAAAGGTTTGATGCCTAACCCCAAAACAGAAACCGTGAGTCCGGATGTAAAGAAGATGATTGAATCGCTCAAAAAAGGCAAAATGTCTTTCAAAAACGACGACACGGCAAATCTGCATTTGGCAATCGGCAAAGTTTCATGGGATACGGAAAAAATCTCCGCAAACTTAAACGCCGCGCTTGAGACAATCAAAAAGTATAAACCCGCAACCTCCAAAGGCACCTACCTTCAGAACGTGGTAATTACTACCACCATGGGTCCAGGCATCAAAGTTGCGGTTATCTAGTTTTGTCGCTTTTATCTCAAAAACACCCCTTATTGTAAGTGGTGTTTTTTGTATCTAAAACTAATTTGAAAACAAAAAAAATACCAAGGTTAGTTGGTATTTTGATAGTTCTATGAGCTTATGAAGCTTTTACTCGATTAAGGAACTCCTCGGACAAAATTGTGCCGAGCGAGAATCCGCGACTAGCAAGAAGTCCCTTAACCTCTCGCAGAGACTTCAGCCCAAAATTCTTTAGTGTCAAAAATAGTAGCAGTCAAAAATAGTAGCTTGCTCTCCACTCAAAAATCTGATACCATATTCACCATACCAAAAGACTTGTCCCCAAATACCATTTCTACTGCAATTCCCAAATTTTGGTCAAAATCGTTTCAAAATTTTTCAGCTTAACCACTGTTAAACCTCAAAATTTA
>LCLH01000009.1 GCA_001001925.1 Candidatus Magasanikbacteria bacterium GW2011_GWC2_45_8 | reverse complement strand
AGCGCGCAAAATTGCAAAGGAAAATAAATTATATGATCCGTTTTTGGTATGGATAAAAAATCATTTGCCAAAAAGACGGCGTGTATTATGCGCGTTGTCCGGAGGAGTAGACTCCGCGGTGTCTGCGTATATTTTAAAGCGCGCGGGGTTTGATGTAACCGGTGTTTATATGAAAAATTGGTCAGATAAGGCGGGGATTAAGGGGGAATGCAGGTGGCAAGATGAGCGCAGAGACGCAATGCGCGTAGCGGCGCATATTGGCATACCATTTATAACGCTTGATTTTGAAAAAGAATATCGAGCGCGTGTTGTGTCGTATCTTTTTAAGGAATATAAAAAAGGACGGACACCAAACCCTGACGTGTTGTGCAACAATGTAATTAAATTTCCGCTTCTCTTAAAAGAAGCGCGCAAAAGAGGAATGGATTATGTCGCAACAGGGCACTACGCGCGTATTATACATGAAGAGAGAAAAAAACATTTTTATTTGCAACAAGCAATTGATCCAAACAAAGATCAAACATATTTTTTACATCGTCTAAAAGAAAAGGAATTGTCTCATGTTTTGTTTCCATTAAATTTAATTTGGAAAGACGAGGTTCGTGTCATTGCGCGGCGCGCAAAATTGCCGGTTGCCGGCAAAGAAGAAAGCATGGGGATTTGTTTTATTGGAGAAGTGCCTATAAAAAAATTTTTACAACAAACAATTAAACAGAAACATGGTGATATTGTAGATACTTCCGGCTGTGTAGTTGGCTCCCATGACGGCCTTTACTGGTATACAGAAGGTCAGCGCCATGGATTAGGCATAGGCGGCGGCGCGCCTTATTTTGTGGTTCACAAAGATATGAAGCGTAATAAGCTGGTGGTTGCACGAGGAGAAAATAATCAATCGCTTTTTTCCGATAAAGCATATCTTGAGGATGTTCATTGGATTAACACATCGCCCAAAAATCCTCATTCGTGTTCAATGCGATTGCGCCATCGCCAGCCGTTGTTTGAGGGTACAGTGAGAGCGCTTAATGCTCGGGAGAAGAAAAACGCCCCTCGCGGCGCCACGAATGTTGCCATATTTAAGCAAAAACAACGCGCGGTTACCCTCGGACAGTTTGCGGTATTTTATGACGGTGCCCGATGTCTGGGAGGAGCGGTTATTGCTGGTGTGCCGCCTTTAGGTTATACTATTTAGGCAAAAGCAAATTACGAATGTCGTTGAGGCAATACCTTTGAGGGGACTCGCGGAGCCATGGCGGTGCGAGTACTGAGTAAAAATTCAACAGAATTTTTGCGTGCCCCGAAAGAGTATTGCCAAGAAAAGACATTTCGTGATTGTCTTATAGGATTAATTTCAACATGTATGAATTTCCACGCGATACGGCAAGCATATATTGATTTTTTTGCGAAAAAAGGACACGCAATACTGCCCGCTGCTTCGTTAATTCCGGAAAATGACCCAACTACTCTCTTCACCAGCTCTGGCATGCAACCACTCATACCTTATCTTTTGGGTGCGCCGCATCCTCAAGGAACACGGTTGGTTGATTCTCAAAAATGTTTTCGTTCGCAGGATATAGAAGAAGTGGGGGATAACCGCCATACTACTTTTTTTGAAATGCTAGGGAACTGGTCATTGGGAGGTTACTTTAAAGAAGAACAGATTCATTGGGTATTTGAATTGGTGACCGGAGTGCTTGGACTTGATCCCGCGCGCCTTTATGTTACTTGTTTTAGAGGCAATGAAGATTTTGGCATTCCGCGCGATGAAGTATCTGCAAAATTGTGGCAGAAAATTTTTGCTGATAAGCACATTGACGCGCCGATTATAGATTTTTCAGAGCGAGACGGAATGGGTAATGGCCATATTTTTTATTATGATGAAACTAAAAATTGGTGGTCGCGCTCCGGTGTGCCAAGCGCAATGCCCGAAGGCGAACCCGGCGGACCGGACACGGAAATGTTTTGGGATTTTGGAGTACATTTTCACAATAAGTGGGCAGAAGAGTCACCTGTTGCGCTTGTGCGCGCCGGCCGTAAAAAACAAAAATGCCACGTGAATTGCGATTGCGGGCGGTTTATGGAAATCGGTAACAGCGTGTTCATGGAATATGTAAAAAACAAAGATGGGTTTGAAAAATTGAAACAACATAATGTGGATTTTGGAGGCGGACTGGAACGGCTTGCGGCTGCCATAGAAGATTGTCAAGATATATTTCGCATTGATATATTTGCTCCGCTCATCAAGCACATTGAAAATTTGTCAGGAAAACAATATGGTGCGGATCAGAATGAATCGCGCTCGTTCAGGATGATTTTAGACCATGCGCGGGCGGCGACGTTTTTGATTGCGGATGGCGCGACACCCTCCAATAAAGATCAAGGATATTTTACGCGCAGGCTTTTGCGCAGAGCGGTATTCCATGCGCAAAAATTAGGCATTGCGAGCCGGTGTTGCGGGGATCTGGCAGAGCTCATAATTGATTCTTATGGAGGAGTGTACCCTCAATTAAAAGAGCGCAAAGAATCTATTCTTGAAGCTATGAATCAAGAAGAAATCAAATTTGGCAAAGCGCTTAAATTGGGATTAAAGGAGCTGGATAATTTGGAAAATGTTGGCGGAATAGAAAAGGTTTCTGATGGTTTACTTAAAACAATTAACCGCGTAGATGGTGTGAAAGCATTTTTTATACACCAGAGTTTTGGCATTCCTTTGGAAATGATTCAAGAGCGTCTGTCTGCGCGAGGGCTTTTGGTGGATGAGGCGGAGTTTAATAATCAAGTAGAAGCTGAAAAGAAAAAACATCAAGATATTTCGCGCGCAGGAGCGGAAAAAAAGTTCAAAGGCGGCCTTGCGGATCACAGTGATATGAGTATTAAGTATCACACTGCAACACATTTGTTGCACGCGGCTTTGCGAAAAGTGCTCGGAGAGAGCGTTGAGCAGCGCGGTAGCAATATCACACCGGAACGCCTTCGTTTTGATTTTTCTTTTTCTCGTAAAATGACACCAGAAGAAATTAAGGCGACGGAAGATCTTGTGAACGGATCGATTAAGCGTAATTATTCGGTAAGTTGGCAGATAATGACCGTTGATGAAGCAAAAAATAAGAAGGCGATAGGTCTTTTTGAAGAGAAATATGGTGAGAAAGTAAAAGTTTACACCGTGGGAGATACTGAACAAGTTGCCAAGGCGGATTTTTCCGCACCAACATTTAGTCGTGAATTTTGCGGTGGTCCGCATGTAGAGTTCACCGGCGTTATTGGGCATTTTAAAATTCTTAAAGAAGAAGCATGTTCAGCTGGCATTCGGCGCATAAAAGCGATTGCAACGTAAACAAAAGTGTATGGTTAAAAAAATAGCGCGCCATCTATGGTCAATGCGTCAACAATTTATTAAATATTTTATAATCGGTATAAGCGGTTTGGTACTTGATATCGGATTATTATGGTTGCTGAAAGAATATGGGCATCTGCGCGCAGTCATTGCGATTATTTTTTCACAAATAATCGTCTTGTCCTATAATTTTACGCTTAATAAGCTGTGGGCATTTGGAAGCAAGGGATTAAGCCGTGCGCAATTTATACGTTATTTTATTACCGCGGCGTGGAATTATTTTTTTGCAATCGCGGTTATGTGGGGTTTTAATGAGAAATTGGGTTTTAATTATTTAGTGGTGCGTTTAGCGTCAATCGCTTTTATGGTGAGCTGGAATTTTCTTCTCTATCGTTTTTGGATTTTTTCTCACAAAAGTTGAAACAAAAATTTCGAGGGACTGGCGGAGGCCGACGGGCCGAGCCGGAGGGAAAATTTTTCAAGAATTTTACCTGTGCCAGCAAAATTGTTGTTTCAACGGCGCTTTTTGTCCACACCCCTCCCCCTTGACAAAAAGTATAGTTTTCATATATAATTAAGGCACTTAATTGGGTGGTAAAGATTTTGGCTAAAATAAGCTAAATTTTACTGCCTGCAAGGTTCTGAACCATGCAAATCCTTGCGTTTTCTCTCACACAACCCACTAGTCTTAAATAGGTTAAAATTAAACCCCCGGAAAAACTGGGGGACCTTTGTTTTAGCTGTTTTTTCATATTTATCTATTTAAAAGCGGTATGCTATGAGTTTCAAACGCCAGCCAATCTCCACAGCGCCACGAATGTTTTTTACTCAACATTCAACCGTCAGCGAACTTCCTGATTTGATTGAAATTCAAAAAAACGCTTACCAATGGTTTTTCAAACAAGGATTAAAAGAATTATTTGACGAAATTTCTCCCATTAAAGATTTTAATAATCGTGATCTGGAGCTTTATTTTACCGATTATTATATTGATGAACCTAAATTTGACGAGGCAACTTGTCGCAAAAAAAATATTTCATACGAAGCGGCGTTGCGTGTCAAGGCAAAACTTACCAACAATCGCGCCAATGAAGTAAAAGAACAAGAAGTATATTTGGGAGACTTGCCAATCATGACAGACAGAGGGACGTTTGTTATAAATGGTGTTGAACGCGCGGTGGTATCCCAAGTCATTCGCAGTGCGGGAGCATTTTTTACTTCAGAGATTATCCGCGGCCGCCGTTACTATGGGGCAAAAGTTATTCCAAATAGAGGCGCGTGGATTGAGATAGAGACTGATGCAAATAATGTATTGTGGGTTAAGGTTGATCGTAAACGCAAAGCACCTGTTTCAATGATTTTGCGTGCTTTTGGTTATGGCAATTCGGAGGAAATTACGAATCTTTTTAAAGATGTAGACATACATCCGCATATTCGTTATGTAGAAAGTACTCTTGCAAAAGACACTTCAACCTCTGAAAATGAGGGGTTAATTGGGATTTATCAGCGTATTCGTCCGGGAGATTTAGCAACCGCAGAAAACGCTCGCTCACTCATCCATTCAATGTTTTTCAATTTTGATCGATACGATTTGGGCCCTGTCGGACGTTATAAATATAATCAACGTTTTGGTATTAAAGATAAAGTTGATGTGTATGACCGCGCGTTCCGCACGCTTACCAAAGAAGATCTCGCGATGATCATAAAAGAAGTTATCCATTTAAATGTTACACAAGAAGACGCGGATGATATTGACCATTTGGGCAACCGCCGTATTCGCGCGATTGGTGAATTAGTGCAGAATCGTTTTCGTGTTGGGCTTGCGCGTATGGAACGCATCATCAAAGACCGCATGAGCACCATGGAAATTACCGCGGTTACGCCAAACAAATTGATAAATGCTCGTCCTGTAATTGGCTCGGTAAGAGAGTTTTTTATGTCTTCACAACTCTCACAGTTTATGGATCAGACCAATCCTTTGGCGGAGCTTGAGCACAAACGACGTCTCTCCGCAATGGGTCCGGGAGGTCTTTCTCGTGAGCGAGCAGGTTTTGATGTGCGCGACGTGCATCCTACGCACTATGGAAGAATTTGTCCTATTGCAACACCTGAAGGACCTAACATCGGTTTGGTGGGGCATTTGGCTTCTCACGCACGCGTCAATGAATTTGGATTTATAGAAACTCCTTATCGCAAAGTCTTGAAAGAATTACCCGGAAGCGCGGTAAAAGAACTATCCGGAGAGATTGCCCGTGAAGATGTGCTTGATCCAAAAACTAAAAACATTTTGATTTCCGCCGGAGAAAAAATTACTCGAGAATCTGCTCGCGCGTGCGCGGATGCCGGCGTGGAGAAAGTCTTCCTCAAGCCGCGTATTACCAATGAAGTTTTACATTTGAATGCATTTGCGGAAGAAAAAGTTATAACAACAGCCGCGACTATTCCTACCAATGAAGATGGTTATTTTTTAGTTGAACGCGCGGAAGTCCGTAAATTTGGCAAGCCGGGCATTGAACCGGTGGATCAGATTGATTATGTAGATGTCGCCTCCAATCAAATTGTCAGCATTGCCACTTCGCTTATACCGTTCCTTGAACACGATGACTCGGTGCGCGCGCTTATGGGCACCAACATGCAACGCCAGGCTATCCCGTGTATTAAACCGGAGCCTCCGCTTATTGGCACCGGCGTAGAGCGGAAAGCCGCATTGGATTCCGGTCATGTTGCGCTGTCTCAAGACGACGGAGAAGTTGTGGCGGTTTCAGGAGACAAAATTGTTGTCAAAGAAGACAATGGAGCGGTGCGGACGTATGTTTTGAATAAATTTGTACGCTCCAATGCGTCTACCTGCATCAACCAGCATCCGACAATAAACAAGGGTGATCGTGTTAAAAAAGGCCATGTGTTGTCCGATGGTCCTGCTATAGCGGACGGCGAGCTCGCGCTTGGACAAAATATTTTGGTGGGATACATGATTTGGGATGGTTACAATTTTGAAGATGCTATTATTCTCTCGGAACGTGTTGTTCAGAAAGATCGTTACACGTCTATTCATATTGAAAACTATACCATTGATGTACGCGACACCAAATTGGGGTCCGAAGTTATTACCGCGGATATACCCAATGTAAGCGAAGAAAAATTAAAGAATTTGGACTTTGAAGGTATTGTGCGCATTGGCGCGGAAGTCACTTCCGGTGATATTTTGGTAGGCAAAATTACGCCAAAGGGAGAAACGGAATTATCCGCTGAAGAAAAATTACTGCGGGCGATTTTTGGCGAAAAAGCTCGTGATGTGAGAGATAGTTCAATGTATTTGGAACACGGAGAACATGGAAAAGTTGTTGATGTAAAGATTTTTTCCGCTGAAGCGGGAGACAAGTTGCCTCCGGGTGTTATTAAATCGGTACAGGTCTCCGTGGCAGATATGCGCAAGGTTCAGGTGGGGGATAAAATGGCAGGACGTCATGGAAACAAAGGAGTCATTTCAAAAATAGTGTCTGTGGAAGATATGCCAGTCTTGCCGGACGGCACTCCGCTCGATATAATTTTGAGTCCTCTCGGTGTTATTTCTCGTATGAATTTGGGACAAATATTAGAAACCCATTTAGGGTTGGCGGCGAACACTTTAGGGTACAAAGTCGCATCTCCTGTTTTGGATGGCGTATCAGAACAAGCGATACAAGGAGAGCTCAATAAAATTGGTGTGCCAACACACGGGAAAATTCAACTTTTTGATGGACGTACTGGAGAACCATTTGATAACGAAACAACAGTTGGTTATGTTTATATGTTGAAATTAAATCACATGGTGGAGGATAAGATTCATCAGCGTTCAATAGGGCCCTACTCGCTTATCACGCAACAGCCACTCGGAGGAAAGGCGCAGTTTGGCGGACAGAGGTTTGGTGAAATGGAAGTCTGGGCATTAGAAGCATACGGCGCGGCAAACATGTTGCAGGAAATTTTGACTATTAAATCCGATGATGTGCCTGGCCGTTCCAAAGCGTACGAATCTATCATTAAAGGAGAGCCAATCACACGCATCAACATCCCGGAATCTTTCAATGTGTTAGTGCGTGAGTTGAAAGGTCTTGGGCTTGATGTTGAGCTTTTGAAACAGACTGACGCGGGATCATATGAAGTCATTGCGGATCAGAGCCTAAAAAACGCTTCAGAAGTTTCTCTCAAAACTGATAGTACGATTGCTTCCAATTAAAACATCTTCACTATTATCTCATACCAATATGTTTAAAGAACCTCAAGCTGTATTTGACGCCATGCGCCTCAACATTGCGTCTCCTGGTCGTATAAAAGAATGGTCTTATGGTGAAGTTTCAAAGCCTGAAACCATCAATTATCGTACTCAAAAACCGGAAAAGGGCGGTCTTTTTGCTGAAGAAATTTTTGGCCCCACAAAAGATTGGGAATGTTACTGCGGAAAATACAAAAAAATCCGTTATAAAGGAATTATTTGTGATAAGTGTGGCGTGGAAGTAACCCATTCGCTGGTGCGCCGGGAACGCATGGGCCATATTGATTTGGCGGTTCCAGTGGCTCACATTTGGTTTTTAAGAAGTATTCCTTCTAAGATCGGCACGGTGTTGGACATGTCAATTTTAGCTTTGGAGAAGGTGGTATATTTTAACAATTTCATCATCACACACGTTGATGAAAATTTAAAAGTTCAGACACACGAACAGTTAAAAGCGGAATATAAATCAAAACTGAAAGCCTTACAAAATGAACACAAGCGAAAACTTGAGGAGATAAGTATTAGAGCCGGAGCAGACGCATCTCATTTTATGGAAAAAGCAGCCACGGAACATGATCGTAAGGTGGTGGCGTTGGATGCGGATTTTATGGCCGCGGAAAAAGAATTAAAAGAGTTGACTTTATTGAATTTATTGACTGAAAACGAATATCGCGAATATTCTTTGCGCTACGGACACTTGTTTGATGCAGGTATTGGAGCGGAAGCAATCCGCGAGCTGTTGGGCAAAATTGATTTGTCCGCTACCATTAAAAAATTGGAAGAAGATGCCACTGACGCGCCGCCTGCCCGCCGTGAACGCATGATCCGTCGTTTGAAACTTTTGAAAAGCATGAATCAGAACAGAATCGAGCCGGAGTGGATGGTTATGACGGCAATCCCTGTGGTGCCGCCGGATTTGCGCCCTATGGTGGCGCTTGATGGCGGACGTTTTGCCACCTCTGATTTGAATGACTTGTATCGTCGCGTAATCAATCGTAATAATCGTTTGAAGCGTTTGCAAGAATTAAACGCTCCGGAAGTTATTTGCCGCAACGAAAAACGCATGTTGCAGGAAGCGGTTGACGCGCTCATAGACAATAGCGCGCGCCACACCAAGACTGTCACTGCCTCTACAGGTCAGAAACGTTCTTTGCGTTCCCTTGCTGATATTTTGAAGGGGAAACAAGGCCGTTTCCGTCAAAATTTGCTCGGTAAGCGTACCGATTATTCCGGTCGTAGTGTGATCGTTGTGGGTCCCGAATTAAAACTTGATGAGTGTGGATTGCCAAAACGTATGGCATTGGAACTTTTTAAGCCATTTGTCATGAGTCAAATTATTTCACGCGGACTGGCGCACAATATCCGTAGCGCGTCACGCTATATTGAAGGGGATCATGAGGAGGTTTGGGATATTTTGGAAGAAATTACTAAGGGAACGCACGTGTTGCTTAACCGCGCTCCCACGCTTCACCGCCTTGGTATTCAAGCATTCCGTCCACGTCTTATAGAAGGCAAGGCAATTCAGGTGCATCCGCTTGTGTGTACCGCTTTTAACGCTGATTTTGATGGAGACCAGATGGCCGTGCACGTGCCGTTGACCGAAGAAGCAAAACGCGAAGCCGCGGAGCTCATGCTTGCGACCAAAAATTTGTTGAAGCCTGCAACAGGGGCGCCTGTGGCCACTCCAAAGCAGGATATTGCATGGGGTGTCTTTTATCTAACCATGGTGCGCGCCGAAAAAGAAAGTTCAAGAATGAAAGTATTTTATTCTCCTGATGAAGCCAAGCTTGTATATAAACTCCGTAAGATTGGATTGCAAGAAGTGATAACCGTGCGTTTTGAGGATCTTAAAAAATTTCCTGACGCTGAATCAAATCTTATCAAAACAACAGTAGGGCGCATTTTATTTAATGAAGCGTTAATTTCAGAATTGGGATTGCCATTTTTTAATGAAGTGGTAACATCAAAACGATTGGGAGATATTGTCCGCCAATGTCTTGAAGTCGGCGGACAAGAACAGACATCAATTATTTTAGACAATATCAAGACTCTTGGTTTTAAGTACATTACAAAATCAGGATTTTCATTGGCAATGGCCGATTTCCCTTTGGTGCCGGCAAAACAAAAACTATTGGGAGAAGGTGATGCTCGTGTGCTTGAAATTGAGGAACAATATGCCGAGGGTTTGCTTACCGATCAAGAACGCCACAATAAGATTATTGAAGTATGGAGTGAAATTAAAGATCAGGTTTCTCGCGCAAGCAAAGGGATGTTGGACAAATTCACTTCCGTTTCAACCATTATTGAGTCCGGCGCGCGTGGTACATGGGGTCAGCTCACGCAGGTTATAGGTATGAAGGGTTTGGTGAGCAATCCAACCGGAGACATTATTGAACTCCCTGTCAAAGGAAGCTTTAAAGAAGGGTTTGATGTGTTGGAGTTTTTTATTTCAACACACGGTACTCGTAAGGGTTTGTCTGATACCGCGTTACGTACCGCAAACGCAGGATACTTGACCCGCCGTTTGGTGGATGTGTCTCAAGATATTGTGGTGCGTGAAGAAGATTGCGGTGATACTGAAGGTATTTTGATTAACTACGAAGATAGCAATGAAATGGGTGAGACGGTATTTGGCCGCGCGTTTGGCCGTACGGTTGTTAAGGATGTAAAAGATCCAAAAGGAAAAAAGATTTTGATAAAAGCAGGTGAATCGGTAGATGAAAAACACATGCGCGTATTGGAAAAAACAGAAATTAAAGAAGTGAGTGTGCGTTCAATTTTGCAATGTCGTCTGCCAAAAGGCGTCTGCCAAAAGTGTTATGGATACGATTTGGCAACCAATCGTTTGGTGGATATTGGCGTAGCGGTTGGAATTATTGCCGCGCAGTCCATTGGTGAACCCGGCACCCAACTTACTATGCGTACATTTCATACTGGTGGTGTGGCGGCCGCAGGCGGAGATATTACGCAAGGTTTGCCGCGTGTAGAAGAACTTTTTGAATCGCGTTCTCCAAAGAAAAAAGCTTATGTGAGTGACGTTTCCGGACAGGTTGAGGTTGTTTCAACAGAACAGCGCGTAATTGAATCGCCGGAAGGCAAGCAGATATTTGAAGGTCGTTTCGGACAAAAAGTAATCCGCATTCAACATACTTCTCCAGGCGAAGCGGTTTTCAGTATCATGAGCGTGGATGAAGTCCTTGTCAAAGAAGGAAGCACGGTAACTGCCGGCGAAGCGCTGATCAAACGGAAATCCGGTGAAAATGTTTTGGCAACCATGGGCGGATCGGTTGTTGTTGAAAAGAAAAAACTTAAAGTAGTGGGCATGGTAGAAGGCGTCAAGGAATATATTATTCCGGCAGGGTACACTATTTGGGTGAAAAATGGCGATTTGGTAAATATTGGCGATCAACTTACGGAAGGGCATCTTGATTTGCATCATTTGTTCGCGCTCAAAGGACGCGAGTCTGTCCAGCGTTACATTTTGCGCGAGATTCAGAACATCTATTCCTCGCAAGGGCAGAAACTCAACGACAAGCACATAGAAATTATCATTCATCAAATGTTCTCACGCGTACTGGTTTCCGATGCGGGCGACACAGATCTTTTGCCGGGTGAAATAGTTGAAAAAGCGCAGTTTATGAACGCAAATCTACATGCGCGTAAAGAAAAGAAAAATCTTGCAATCGCGGAAGAATTATTGCTTGGCGTAACAAAAGTGTCACTTACTACTCAAAGTTTCTTATCCGCCGCGTCGTTTCAAGAGACCGCTAAAGTATTGATTAACGCCGCTATTACCGGCAAGATTGACCGTCTTGAGGGGTTGAAGGAAAACGTTATCATTGGTCGCCTCATACCCGCAGGTACGGGGTTTAGGACTATATAATTTATGCGCGTTTTAGGTATTGACCCGGGTTTTGGGCGCCTTGGCGTTGCGGTTATAGAGGGCGACCGTGGTCATGCGCGGGTACTTATGCATGACTGTATAGAGACATCTCCTAAACTCTCGTTTTTGGAGCGATTGCTGATTTTGCACTCGGCCGTAGCGCAGATTATTGACACATACCAGCCTAACTGCATGGGTCTTGAGAAATTATTTTTTTTCAAGAATCAAAAAACTGCCATGGATGTGGCGCATGTGCGGGGTATGTTAATGGCTTCGGCGGGAATAAAAAAAATTCCTATTAGGGAGTTTACCCCTCTCCAAGTAAAACAAACATTGGCGGGATACGGCCGCGCGGATAAAAGACAAATACAAAAAATGATACAAATGGTATTCAAACTAAAAGAGGCGCCCAAGCTGGATGACGCGGCGGATGCGCTTGCTATTGCGTGGTGCGCGTTGCAGTGGAAATAACATGTTTCTCGCGCCGTCTGAATGGCGGCGCTTTTCTTTAAACTTCCCAAAGGCCAAAATGTTCGCGCAGAATTGAGCGGTAAACGTCTCCGCGTGAAATCATTCCCACCAATTTTTCTCCCTCAACAACCGGCACCCGATGGATGCCTGTTGCGACCATTAGTGCCCCTATTTTGAGCACCGGAGTCTCTGGAGTGGCGGTAATGAGCCGCGCGGACATACACTCTTCAACTTTTTTGTTTTTTACATCTTCCGCGTCTTTTTCCATTTTGGTGAAGTCTGTATAGAGTTCCGGCGAGGTGTAAAAGTCATTGTAGGTGGGGTAGATTGCTTTAAACAAATCTTTTTCCGATACCACGCCGATAAGTTTGTTGTTTTCATCCACCACAGGCGCTCCGCTTACGCGTTTTTCCAGAAGGGTTTTTGCGACTTCAGAAAAAGGTGTGCCGTGCAGAATTGATACCACTGCTGTTTTCATGATTTCTTTGACGAGCATAGGCGTAAAAGTTAATGAATAAAAGCAGGGTTGCCCCTGCTTTTATTATCCTCCCGATGCAAGTAGGTTGTCAAAGAAGTTTTGGAATTTAACTTAAATTCCGTACTCTACGGGTGGTTCATTAATAAAAAAGAGATTGTCTGGGTCATTAATGAATTGTTCGTTAGGATCAGCGAGGGCGAATCTTTTATAGAGTGGCCCCATTCCTTGTCTTTCCGCACCTATTGCATAGATGTAGGGTATTGGCTTATCTGCAGATCGGGCGTACTGTGTGACTGTCCAATCAAAGACAATACGTTTCGCAAAGACAGCCACCTCATGATAAAAGGTGAATGAGTCAAATCCCAAAAGAGATCCCCACTCCGGATGGTATTCTCCATATCGAGCCGTCTCAAGGTGAACTCCAAATTTGTGGCTACAAAATGAACTAAATTCACTTGGAATAATTAAGCAATCTCCCACGCGAGATTTATTTGTTCGGTACATGTACGTTCCAAATTCTTGAACTGCTCTTGAAAGATGTTCAATTTCTTCAGTTGGGAGATCATATTGTTTCCCCAGTTCTTTTAAGGCATTTAGGCTGCTTTGGAAATTTTTTTCAGGGGCCAATAGCGTTTCTGCGAGTTCTTTTAAGGCGGACTTTTTCGATTTGAGGGGAGCAAGCGCTGAAAAATCTGTTTGTTCACCGTCAATCCTTACAAACTGGCCATTTGGTACGCCGGGACCGTACTCGCCAAGTCTCTTGTCTCCAACATATAATCCCTCAAATTTAAATATTTTCGTTGTGGTAAAATCTTCTGACCATTTTCCTGCTTCTTTATCGGCATCTTCTTCACTGCATGAGAAGTGAAATTCCAGACGAGGACTTTCCAGTGCCTTGTGTTTTAAATCAGGATTTTCTACTGTTTTGGAATTATCTCCAAGAAGAAATAGTACTCGGCAATAATTTCGTTTGCCAGCTCCTTGATAAAATTTGTAATCTTTAATTAAAATCCAACGTCCAGAACTATAACCCATTTGTCTGTTATTTTCCGTGATACAACTTTTCAATTGCCAATACAGAGAGGGCTCTTTTTTTAGGTCATTTGCAAGGAGCTCCGCTTTTCCTTTGAGAATGTCAGCGATTTTATCTAAAGAAATTTCTTCGGCCGGTCCTTTCAGAGAATCTCCAAATAATTCTGTTGCCTGCACGCGCCCCTGAAGCCCTTCGGGTGTAGGGTAGTATTGATCTTCAAGCCTTTTTTTCATTTCCGAATGATCAAATACAGGAAACGCTTGCAACAACTCCTCCGCATATTTTTTATTAGTTGTCTCTACTGCGTAATCGAGTCGTTTTGATACGACTTTTTTTAAGTCATCTTCAAGTTCAAATATTTTGACAAATGTATTAATGGCTTCAGTGTGTTGTGCATGAAGTCCCGCCCCATAATTTTCTTCAAGCCAAAATAGTTCTTTCGCGCCATCCCGGATATCATCCCTTTTCAGCTGTTCAGGAGAGAGGTGGAGTTTTGGAAGAATTTTTAACACCGAATCAATATCGTATTGAAAATGATCCATCAGCTTTGCCAAATCAGCTAATTCCCATGTTGACATACCCGATTCTTCCTCAAAGATTTCTCCGTGTTCGTCTTTTGTGTAGTTACCATTTTGAAGAAGTTTTTTATAATGGTATTGCTCGCTCCATCGCGCAAATTGAGGCGGCTTGTGGATGAAACGGGGGCGGTCTTCTGTCACCTCTTTCAATTTGTCTTCTCCTTCAGCCACCTTTCTCTCCAGAGAGAAGGGGCGGTATTTATTGGGGTTGAATTTTTGTTTCATATGTATAATTTTGTTTGTTGGGAAGTTTTTCTCTCTTCTACCTTATCACACTATGAAGATCTTATCTAGGGTAATTAAAACTAAAAACGGAGTAGTAACTCCGTTTCAAATTTTTGCCCGCTCGCTCAAAACGGATTGGCGCAGGTTTATTTCACCCAACCCAATATGTCCTTAAATTTTTTATTCAATGTTGAATAAATATTTCGAATGATTTCTCTGTGCAACTTTACGTTACTACTTCCAGCAGGATCTTTAATACCCCTGTGATTCATAGTCAGTTCTGAAAAACGATGAATTTTTTCTGTGTAATTCGGAAATTGATTCATTAGAGA
>LCLH01000008.1 GCA_001001925.1 Candidatus Magasanikbacteria bacterium GW2011_GWC2_45_8 | reverse complement strand
GTACTTATTGTTTTGGCAATTCAAAATATCGCCAGTGCGCATCGCGTATTTGCAGAATGCACGCGTATTCTGAAACCAAAAGGGAAATTATATATGGTACTTAACCATCCCTCATTTCGTGTACCACAGTCAACCAGCTGGGGATGGGATGCCTCACACGGCGTGCAGTATCGCCGTATTGACCGTTATTTATCGGAATCAAAAATAAAAATTCAGATGCACCCGGGCGGAAACCCTCATGCAACGACAATTTCATTTCATAGGCCTCTGCAATATTATGTTAAGGCGCTTGGAAAAAGCGGGTTGCTGGTGAATGACATGGAAGAATGGATATCACACAAAAAAAATGAGCCGGGGCCAAAAGCGGAGGCGGAAACCCGGGCGCGCAAGGAGATTCCTTTGTTTTTATTTTTGCAGGCTGTAAAAGATGGTGCATGAGTTTGCCCGTATGTCCGGGTTAGATCAATTTTATGGGACAGTTTATGAGGTCAATGCGCAGGGTTTTTTTACCGGCAAGGCGTTGTATCTGGATTTTATTTATGACAAGGCGCGTGTCCTTGAACATGCGATGAAAGAACACGGGCTTACTTTGAAAGGGTCTTTTGGCGTGGGTGATACGGAAAATGATATTCCGTTTTTGAAAATGGTTGATCACCCGATTTGTTTTAATCCCAACACAGCGCTTTATGCCCACGCAAGACGCCGCGGTTGGGAGGTGGTGGTGGAGCGCAAGGATGTGATATATACATTGCAATAGAAAATGTATAAACGAATGCCACCACAAAAGCTTAAAGAATTGCGGGCGCGTACGGCGAAGATAGACCGCGTACTCAAAAAATTATTCCCACATGCGCAATGCGCGCTCGGTTTTAGCACTCCATGGGAATTAATGGTGGCGGTCCAACTCTCCGCGCAGTGCACGGACAAGAAAGTGAATGAAATAACTCCCACTTTGTTTAAAAAATATCGCAGATTGGATGATTATGTGCGCGCGGACACGAAGGAGTTCCAAAAAGACATTCATGCGACGGGTTTTTTTAGAAATAAAACAAAAAATATTCTTGCCGCGGCGCACATGGTCAAAGAACGTTATCATGGGCGTGTGCCGCATACCATGGAGGACGTCTTAAAACTTCCGGGTGTTGCGCGCAAAACCGCCAATGTGGTGCTCGGCAACGCCTATGGTGTAGTGGAAGGGATTGCAGTAGATACGCACGTGCGGCGGCTTGCGCGTGCTTTGGGGTTGACCAAAGAGTGGAATCCGAATAAAATAGAGAAAGATTTGATGCAGATTATCCCCACAAAGGAGTGGTTTGCAATTACGTATCGTTTGATAGAATATGGGAGGAAATATTGTCCGGCGCGGGGTCATAATCATCATAATTGTCCTTTGCATAGGTTTTATTTTGCATTTTAGAGTGTCTTTTTCGGTAAATATTTTGAGGGGTACGGGTAAAATTTTTGAAAAATTTTCCCTCCAACTCGCCCCGTCGGGCTCCGTTAGCCCCCGCAAAATATTTGCCTCAACGACACTCAATAATTTTTCAAAAAATATGAAAATAGAAAGCCTTGCGTTTGCACACAATGAATTGATTCCACCAAAATACACCTGTGATGGTGAGAGCATCAGTCCGCCGTTGCATTTTATAGATGTTCCCTCACAAGCCCAAAGTTTGGTGCTCATAATGGATGATCCGGATATTCCGGAAGCCGCGAAGCAGAGTTACGGAATTGAGGTGTGGGATCATTGGACGGTATTCAATATTCCGCCAACCACGCAAGAGGTGTCCGAAGGCACAAACCCCGCGGGAGTGTTGGGAAAGAACACAAGAGGCAACACCACCTACGGAAGCCCTTGCCCTCCGGATCGTGAACACAGATATTTTTTTAAACTGTACGCCTTGGACACAATGCTGGATTTAAAAGAAGGTGCTACCAAACATGAAGTGGAGCTTGCCATGCAAGGGCACATCATCGCGCAGGCTGGGTTGATTGGGAAATATAATAGAAAAAAATGAACGCGATTGAGATTGAACATTTCAGCAAATCATATAAAGGCTCGGTGGCGGTGAATGACATTTCTTTTGCGGTGCCGCAAGGAGAGTTTTTTGGGTTTTTGGGGCCCAACGGTGCGGGAAAGACCACAACCATCAGTTGTTTGACCGGTATTACCGTCCCCACGAGCGGTGTTTTGAAACTTTTTGGGCATGATGTGGTAAGAGATTACCGCGCGGCGCGCGCACAGGTGGGGCTTTCCGCGCAAGAATTTAACGTGGATTTTTGGGCGCCTGTCGCGCGTATTTTGTGGTACGTTGCGGGGTTTTACGGAATTCCTGAAAAAAAACGCGAGGCGCGCATTGACGAGCTGCTTGCTATTTTTGATTTGAAATCGCATGCCAAAAAGCCGTTTCGCACGCTTTCCGGAGGGCTCAAGCGCCGCGTTATGCTCGCGCGCGCCATGATACACAATCCACCACTTTTGATTTTAGATGAACCAACCGCCGGCGTTGATATTGAATTGCGCCATGATTTGTGGAAGTATCTCCGTCGTATCAATGAAGAGGGTAAGACCATATTGCTTACGTCGCATTATTTGGAAGAGGTAGAGTTGTTGTGCAACCGCATCGCGATTATTTTTGGCGGCAAGATTATTGCCATTGGCGATAAAAGCGAGTTTATACAGGGCGGACACACGCTTGAACAAAAATATTTGCAATTGACTAAAAATCAACATGAATAATTGGATTGGATTATACACATTTGTACGGCGGGAGATAGAGCGGTTTTTGCGTGTGGGCGTGCAAACACTGCTTTCGCCGTGGATCAACGCTCTGCTCTATATTTTTATTTTCGGATTTGTGGTGGGTAGCCGCATTGCGCAGATTGACGGCATTTCTTACATTCAATTTGTAATGCCGGGACTCCTGATGTTGAATCTTATTACCTCATCTTTTTCTCAAACATCGTTTTCTTTATTTTATCAGCGATTTGCAAAACATATTGAGGAACTTTTGGTTTCGCCCTTGTCCTACGCGGAGATTGTGTGCGGTTTTGTGGTAGGCGGCATAGCGCGCGGAGTAGCGGTATCCATTGGCGTGTATGCTATAGCCATTTTGTTTGGCGCGGCGCGTATGGATCATATTGGTATTTTTGCGCTCTACATTTTTGGAGTGGCGATTGTGTTTTCTTTAATCGGGCTTGTGGTGGGCTTGTGGTCGGAAAATTTTGAACAGGTGAGCATCTTCACCACATTTGTCATTATGCCATTTACTTTTTTGGGCGGAGTATTTAACTCCGTGAATATGCTACCGCGCACTATGCAGACTGTAGTGAGGCTAAATCCGTTTTTTTATTTCGTTGACGGTTTACGGTACTCAATGGTGGGGTTGCATGAAGCGCCGCTTGCAATAGGCATGGGGCTTATGGCGGTTTTGACGGTGGTGTTTGGCGTGCTGGTATGGTATTTATTTAAAATCGGTTGGAAAATTAAAACATAGTAATATGATTGGAGCGATTATTTTTGATATGGACGGATTGTTAATTGATTCCGAACCGCTGTGGCGCGACGCGCTTGTTGAAGTTTTTAACGGTGTGGGCGTATCAATAACTCCGGAACAATTTCAGGCTACCATGGGAATGACCACGCCGGAAGTTGTTGCCTATTGGTGCGCGCAATATGCTTCTCATAGCAAATCTGTTGAAGAAATAATACAAGAGGTGGATAGCACCGCGCATCGGTTTATCGCCGAGCGGGGAGTTGCGCGCGAGGGCGCCTATGAGATTCTTGAATTTTTTAAAGAAAAAAAATTGCCGCTTGCGCTTGCCTCTTCTTCCACCATGCATTTGATTGATATTGTGGTGGAAAAGCTCGCGATACGCCCATATTTTCAAGTATTGCATTCCGCCGAGTTTGAGTTATACGGTAAGCCGCATCCGGCGGTTAATATCTCTGCGGCTAAAAAGCTTGGGGTGGGTCAGCACGCGTGCTTGGTGTTTGAGGATTCGTGGAACGGCGTGCTTGCGGCAAAAGCGGGTTCAATGAAATGTGTGTGCGTACCGGATGAGAATTTAAAAGGCGACGCGCGGCTGGTGATAGCAGATGAAGTGATTCCATCATTATTGAAATTTGATGAAGTGCTGTGGAAGAAGCTCAACGCTTGAACATACGGCGCATA
Source organism: Candidatus Magasanikbacteria bacterium GW2011_GWC2_45_8 (assembly GCA_001001925.1). GTDB lineage: Bacteria > Patescibacteriota > Patescibacteriia > Magasanikbacterales > UBA10146 > UBA10146. The sequence continues at coordinate 12,049 of LCLH01000008.1, read as the reverse complement.
CAGGCGTTTCAAAAAAAGATATACGGCCGCTTTGAAAAACATGGCCGTGATTTTTTGTGGCACCGCAGTGTGAGAACTCCGGAAAGAAGGGTTTTTGAAAAGAAAAGGCAATACTCTAGCAATCATTGAAGATTAACCAGCCAATACACCAGTGTGTTGCAACACAAAATTGACATGTTCGTCATAGTCAAATGTACGCGGGAGAAGCGCATGCGCAAGTGATTTTTTTTTCAGTAATTGAGTGATTAGCTCATCTATCTCGCTTCGAAACTCTTCATTGATAGTGCGTCGCGCATCTGGTTTTGCAAAGAGAGAAAGTTTTTGTGTTTTGAAAATGTATGAGTAAGTGCGCGCGTGATCCACGGCAATTCGCTCCCATTTGTTGTTGGGCAACACACACGAGGTTCGTTCAATCGCTTTTAAAAAATACGCAAAATTGTCTATGGTGGCACGGTCGCAAAGCACAATGTTATACATTTTTCCCGCCTCCGCTTCGGCTTCTATGTGCGCGTTGAGTATCCATTCCTGGGATTCTATGGTGCTTTTTTCATTGATGGGGTAGGGACATAGACGCGCCATTTCCGGCACTATGCACACCTTGAAACCGCGTTCTTGCAGGTGCGCGTATAAGCGGGTGAGTATTGTTGTTTTTCCTGTGGAATGGGTGCCAATAAGGGCGATTTTCATAGGGGAGAGGTTGTGAATGTGTCTCTTCACATATTTTATCACACCTGTTTTGTGAATGCATATTTTATAGTCAGGCGAATAGTCAAGTTTTCAGTGTGCAGATTGCGATGTGCCTTGACATAAATTGCCCCCTATAGTATCCTTTATCCACATTGCCATAGACAGTCGGTAGCGGGTCAAACCCCGCATAAAGCCGGCCGAGGCATATCGCTCAAGCCTTTAAGCTTTAAGAGTTGAGGTCGAGATATGTTGGAACTATTTGTCTGTGGATATCACAGACTTTTTTAATTGTATGGCCAAAACACGATCAGAAAAAGAACAATTAATTGAGGAGTTGTCAGAAAGCGTGGGCAAAACCAAGTCCATTGTATTTGCTGATTTTCAAGGCCTCAAAGCCACGGAAGTTACAGAACTGCGCCGCGCATGTAAGAAAGCGGGTGTAGGATATTTGGTAGGCAAAAAGACGCTTTTAAAACTCGCTTTCAAAGCAAACAATTTGGACATTGACCCCAAGAATCTTGAAGGGTCTTTTGCTACCTTGTTTGGTTTTGGAGACGAGGTCCAACCCGCAAAAATAGCCGCGGATTTTGCGCGCGTGCATGAGGCGCTCAAGATTGTCGGCGGAGTCTTAGAAAAAAAATTGGTTGATAAATCCAGTATTATGGTTCTTGCAAAATTGCCGTCAAAACAAGAATTGCTTGGGCAATTGGTTGGCACAATGCAGGCTCCTATTTCCGGATTTGTTAACGTGCTGGCAGGAAATTTGCGAGGGCTCGTGCAGATATTGCACGCGTATGAGCAAAAAAAATCCGGCGTACAAGCTTAATTATAATTATTCATCACACATATGTCAGAAGAAATGAAAGACGTAGTGGTTCCCGAGAAATTCAAATCTCTTGTGGACCAAATTGAAAAGCTTTCTGTTTTGGACTTGGCCGAATTGGTCAAAGTCTTGGAAGGAAAATTTGGCGTGAGTGCCGCCGCTCCGGTTGCCGTGGTGGCTGCTGCGGGCGCCGCCGCTCCTGCTGAAGAAGAGAAATCTTCATTCAACGTTGAGTTGCTTGAAGCGGGCGCAAACAAGATTGCGGTCATTAAAATTGTTCGCGAAGTTACCGGTTTGGGCTTGGCAGATGCAAAAGCAGTCGTAGACAGCGCCCCAAAAATGATTAAAGAAGGTTTGGACAAAGCCACCGCTGAAGGCATGAAAAAGAAGATTGAAGAAGCGGGAGGCAAAGCCGTGTTAAAATAATATCTTTCGGATATACAAAAACAGCCTCGTAAAAACGAGGCTGTTTTGTTTTGAAATTAATATCTAAACTTCCACACTTTGGTTCCGGCAAGGATGGTAATTTCTTTGGTGCGTTCATCCACCGCAAAATCTTTTGCGTTTTCAAACTCTGCCGCTGTGTATTGCACTTTGAGCGCGCCTTTTTTGTCCCACAGTACTACGCGTTTTTCAACCGCGTCCAAAATGAACAGAATCGGTGAATCTTTTGCGGTGTATATCGCGGTTATCGTTTTGAGTTGCGGGTCAAGCAGGTCAAGCGACATCCTTACGCCCGCGCCGTTCATGAATCGGTAGATCGTGCCGTCTTGCATGCCCACGTACAGCGCGCCATCAATCGTAAGTGCGGAGGCTCCCGCAAGATTTTTTTGCGGCTGTTTGAGCCAATCAACACCTTTGCCAAATCCTTTTGCCGCCGGTTCGTGTTTGGTAATACTGCCGCGCGCGCCGTCTACCACATACAATTTGTTGTTGTAAAATCCAAGCGCTTTGATGAGTTTGGGTTCTGCGCTCCAGATAGTATCAAGCGAAGTTACGGCGTTGGATGGCATTTGAATATTGATGAGTCGTTTTCCTTCAACAGCAACAATGTAATTTTGCGCATCACGAATGGTTTTGGCGCTCACTGTGGCGAGGAGCGGTGAATCAATTGATTTTGTTTCATGCGTAGCGGCATTGCCGGTGAAGGCGTGCGTGCCGCTTCCGATTGCGGTAACCCATCCACCCCCTATTAAGAGTTTTGAAAGTTCACCGAGGTTTTGCGCTCCAAAATCGGCAACAAGTGTTGGAGTAATACTGGTGAGTTGACGCAGTTTGAGCATTAAATCATCCAATGATTTTTGGAGCCCCGTCTGTGTTGCCTTGTGTTTTGCCGTATCGGCGGGAAATTGTGCAATGAGTGTTTGCAGGTCGCGCGCTTCCATGCGCGCTTGCAGGGCATTGTTGTAAATGATCATTGACTCTATGCCATCAAGTTTTTCTTTAATGGTATTATATTGCGCCGTATAAGCGGCTTGCGCGCGTGAGTTGACGGAACGCATGGTAAAACCCGCGATATTGAGCGCTATCACAAGCCCGCCGATAATGCTTGCTCCAAAAATAAGACGCTGTTTTTTGGAGAGCGCGCTCCAGCGAGTTTTCCATTTTGAAACAGACGTGGATGACGCGTGGCGTAGGCCGTCTATGAGCGCTCGTCGTTCATGTGAGGGAGAGCTAAATAATTGTTTGAGATGGCGCAAGACGGTTACCAAGAAGTATCCCATTTTGAGGAGCATTTGTTGTATTATGCGGTTCGCGTTCCGCAAAAGTTCTCTCGCTTGCAGGGGTTTGGAATTTATTGTACCGAGAGAATTGGATTTTTTGGCGCGCATGGCGGACGTGTTGCTGTGTTTCCCGCGCGGCATCAAATGTGGCAGGAGCAATGCTTTTATTTTTGCAATGAATGACATGTCCAAAAGTTTTTCCGTTGCGTGTCCTTGATGAATCAGCCGTTTGATGGAAGCGGTTGAGAGTGTAAACGATCCTGCGGGCGCTGAAATTTTTTTGCGCACACCGGGACGGCTGATGATGAGTCCCGCAACCGCAAGATGCGCCGCCGCGGTACTCAATTCTTTAGACAACGCGTCAGCCGCTGAATCTCCCTCATTTTCCGTAATGAACTTGGCCACGCGTTCGGGCGGCAAAAAATCATGAAGTATCGCAGTGGAGATGAGTACATAATTATCCGTGTGGAGTTCTCCGTTTATGAGCGTGTGAAAAAAAGGTGCTTGCTTGTTTTCACGTTCGCCGCCTCCGTATGTCTTTATGAGATCAAGGTCTCTGAACGTTTCATGATCTTTAAAATAGATAAGCGCGGAGGGGTCGCCGGAGATACTGAAGAATAATTTTTCCTCGGAAAGACATCCAATCAGCATGGTGGGGGTTCGTTCATCTTTTTTGAGTTCTATAAATTGTTCTACGTGCCGGTTTGCCCATTCAATAAGTTTTTCAAAACACTCGCTCGCATTTCCTTGTTCGTCTTTGCATTCTTTGTAATGGCTAAAAAGCTGTGAACCGAATAATCGCGCGGATTCAATGCGAGAGTTGCCGGCTCCGCGAGAGAGAGGAATTTCCGCAATTACAAAAAGGCGATCTTGGGCGCCGCCTGATCGTGATGAGGGAGATAACAACAAAAGTGCATGGTGCAAAGGCTTGTTCTTTGATTGCACCACAAATGTATTGATTTGTACGCTGTCCGACATACCCTAGTTTTGACTGGAGTGTTCTTCTATATTATACTAGTCTTGAGCTTCAAAAGCAAAATGGTCTAATTTTATAGCTTAATCGTATGCTTGAACATCTGTTTGGCTCCAAAACACGCTTAAAACTTCTTCGTATTTTTTTTGATCACCCCAACGATCATTTTTTTGTGCGGGAACTCGCGCGCAAGCTCAATACGCAGATTAACGCGGTGCGGCGCGAGTTGGATCATCTGTCCGCGGCGCATATTATTGCGGAGTCAAAACTACCCGTTGCGGTTCCGGAAAATAGCACACGCCGCGCGCGAGGACGGACACGCGGCACAACACCGGTCGAACGCCGAAGATTTTATCATCTGTCCGACAGCGGATTGTTAAACCCTGAATTGCAATCGCTTTTGTTGAAGGCACAATTATTTGGTGAAGAAAGACTTGTTAATGATTTAAAAAAAGCGGGCACAGTGGATTATTTGGTTATGACAGGTGTATTTGTGAGTGCGCCCGAAGCGGTAACCGATATTTTATTGGTAGGCTCGGCGCCCAGAAAAGCAATTGATAAAATCATTACTCATTTTGAAAAGGAATATGGCCGCGAGGTGCGTTACACGCTCATGGCAACCAAAGAATTTTTGTATCGCCGCGATATCGCGGATAAATTTTTGAATGATTTGATGGAACACAAATATGTGGTTGTGTGCGATACGTTAAATCGCAAAAAATGAACGCGCGCGCCTCGTTATTGGTAATTGATATAACGAAAATCGGCGTCTTCCGTATAGGTATGCTCCAATCGGGATGCCTAGTGAGCGTGCGTGAGTTTGCATACGCGCATGGTTCCTGTTTTTTGAAGCATCTGACGCAGTACATGAAATTGCAGAAATTGAAAGAAGATGACGTGAGGGGCATTGCGCTTGTGGAAGGCAGAGGGAGTTTTTCGGCGGTGCGTGCCGCTGTCTCCGTATTGAATGCTCTGCAATGGACAAAAGGAGTGCGTGTGGCAGGGTTTGACTGCCGCTCCTATGCGGATGAAACGCATCTATATGAGGCTATTGTTCACTTTTCTTGGCAGGCACGTATGGCACGCGTGCCCTTGCATCCACTTTATCAAGGCGAGCCGCACATCACTGTTTCTAAAAAGAAATTGTTTTCCCGTTTATGACTGAATATAGGAAGTATCGCCTGTTGGAAATAGCACCCGGTGCCGCCGCATGGTTTACCATTGTGGCGATGATTGTGGTTTCTATCACTGCGCCCATTGCCGCTATTTATTTTATTATTGCGTTTGATGTCTATTGGGTTTTACGCGCGATATATTTTGTTTTTTATCTCATTATCGCGTGGTTTCGTTTCCGAGGAGCGTTAAAAATTGATTGGTTTAAAAAATTGCAAAATGAGATTCCCACATGGAAAGATTATTACCATTTGATTTTTTTGCCCACCTATAAAGAGGAGGAAAGCGTGGTGCGCGCCACGTTTGAAAATTTGAGCACCACCGAGTACGCGCTTGACCGATTCATTATCGTATTGGCGGGCGAGGAGGGGGACAAGGATCATTTTTTGCAGGTTGCCGAGCGCATAAAGGAAACATACGGCTCTCGTTTCAAAAAATTATTGATAACGGTGCATCCGCGCGGGCTTGAAAATGAAATCCCCGGCAAGGGTTCCAATCTCAATTACGCGGGACATGTTGCCGAGCGCGTAATTAAAGAAATGAGCATACCGTATGAAAAAGTGATCGTGTCTTCGTTTGACATAGACACCTGTGCGCATCCGCACTACTTTGCACATTTGGCGTATATCTATCACACCACGCCGGAACGCACCCGCGCTTCGTACCAGCCGGTTGCGCTCTATAATAATAACATTTGGCAGACAAGCGCGATTTTGCGCCTCGCCTCGTTTGGTACTACGTTTTGGCTTTTGACGGAACTCACACGCCCCGAGCGGCTCTTTACCTTCTCATCGCACAGCATGAGTTTCAAAGCGCTGGTTGATGTGGGTTTTTGGCAAAAGAATATTGTGAGTGAGGACTCGCGTATCTTTTTGCAATGCTTTTTGCGTTATGGAGGAGATTATCGTGTTGTGCCCATGTATGTGCCGGTGTCCATGGATACAGCCAAGGGTGAAGGTTTCTGGGACAGTTTGAAAAATTTGTATAAACAGCAAAGGCGTTGGGCGTGGGGCGTGGAAAATTTGCCTTTTATGATTTGGCATTTTAGAAAGCACCGTTCAATTCCATGGACAAAGAAAATCGTGTATTTGTGGAACGTAACGGAGGGCATGTATTCATGGGCGGTGGTGCCGATTATGATTTTTTTCTTGGGACGTTTGCCGTTGTATTTTGCGCCGGAATACGCGCGCGCTTCGGCATTTTATCAAAACGCGCCTTTTACGCTTGAAACGCTTATGAATTTGGCGATGACAGGGTTGTTTGTGTCGGCACTTTTGAGTTTATTGCTTTTGCCGCCGCGCCCGCAGACAGTGTCAAAAAGCGCGTATCTGTTTATGATTTTACAATGGATTTTATTGCCGGTGTCCACTATTTTATTCGGTTCCATTCCCGCGCTTGACGCGCAAACGCGTTTGATGTTGGGAAAGTATTTAGGATTTTATGTCGCTAAAAAAGTACGCTCTTAAATTAAGAGGCTCGCTTGTTCCGCAAGGCATTACCCGATGGGGAGTTGTTATGGTGATTTTGATTATCGCGATTGTAATGGGTTTTGGGGTGCGTTTTTTTCGATGGGATCTATTTGGATTGTCGCGTAACTTCACACGTCAGCCGGTTGAGGAAAACTCAGGGAGTATTAAGGGTGGGTTTGCTTTGGCTCCATATTTTTTGGGGTTTGATAAGCCGCGCACATTTTTACTGTTATTTCTAAACAATACGGAAATGCGCCCGGGTGGCGGATTTATCGGCAGTTATGGCATTTTAAAAATTAATAAGGGGAAAATTCTCTCGTTTACCACCAGCGGATCGGAAAATTTGGATTGGAATGCTCCGGTGGATTTTAAAATAGATCCACCCGCGCCGATTAAAAAATATCTTGCCCAGCCACTGTGGTACTTCAGAGACAGCAATTGGTCGCCTGATTTTAAAATTTCATCGGAAAATACGTTGCGTTTTTATGCGGCGGAGGGTGGTGCGGAAGCGAGTGCGCTTGATGGAGTGATAGGAGTTACACCAACCGTTCTTAAGGGATTGCTTGCTGTAACAGGACCCCTTGAAGTAAATGGCAAAACTTATGTGCCGGAGAAAGTGGTTGAAGAGCTGGAATATCATGTTGAATACGGATACAAAGATGCCGGACAGCAGGTAGCGGAGCGGAAAACGCTTATTGGAGAAATGGGGAGTGCTCTGATGCACAAAATTACGAGCGTGCCCTCGTGGCAATGGAAATCAATGCTTGATTTGTTTGAACGCATGGTTAAGGAAAAACATGTTATGCTTTTTTCCAAAGATATCGCCGTGCAAAAGACCATAGAAGAATTGGGGTGGGGAGGCAGACAAGCAGGCGTTCCCATGAGTACGGATTTTGTTCAAGTTGTTGACGCAAATTTGGCAAGTCTTAAAACCGATACGGTGATTGATCGCGCATTTACTTACAGTATCAAACGTGCGGGAAACAACGAATGGGTGGGAGAATTTTCCGCCACCTATGCGCACACGGGCTCCTATGATTGGAAAACAACGCGTTATCGCAGTTTCACTCGGTTGTATGTTCCCGTTAGTGCGGCGTTGCGTGAAAGCAATGGATTTATTGATGACGTCAAAAGCAAGAAACCTGTGCCTGCAGAAGTTGGAGTGGAAGGGGACAAGCAGTCGTTTGGAGGGTTTTGGTTTGTGGAACCAAAAGGGTCAGAAACAATCCGTTGGGTGTTTACCTTGCCCCCAAGCGTGCAGGAGCAATTAAACGCCGGCGTCTACAAATTATATGCGCAAAAACAGCTCGGACTTGAGCGCTCTCCGCGATTGACAGTGCAGGTTGATTTTGGTACAACAGTAAGGCGGTTTGAGGGCGATTTGTCGCACGACCAAATCATTGAATTTAAGAGATAATACCGTTCATTACGAAATGCTTTTTTTCGGTAATGGTTCCCAAGGGGTAAGGGTAAAATGCTTGAAGCATTTTCCCTCCTACTCGCCCCGTCGGGCTCCGTAAGCCCCCTCGGGAATCCATTGCCTCAATGACATTTCGTAATTTGAAAAAATATGTTTATCAAAAAAATTGCCATTGATTTGGGTACGACAACCGTCCTCGTGTATGTTCCGGGGCGGGGTATTGTGATTAACGAACCGTCGGTGGTGGCGATTTCTCAAATTGACAAAAAAGTGCTTGCAGTGGGCAAAGAAGCAAAAGACATGTTGGGGCGCACGCCGGAAACAATTGTTGCCGCGCGGCCGCTCAAAGACGGAGTTATCGCGGATTACAAAACCACTGAAGCTATGTTGCGTTACTTCATTAACAAAGCATTGGGAGGCGTGCGTTTGTTCCGTCCTGAGGTTATGGTGGCGGTTCCGGGCGGAATTACTTCCACAGAACGACGCGCGGTGATTGACGCAACCATCAACGCGGGTGCACGCGCGGCGTATATTATTAAAGAATCAATTGTAGCCGCAATTGGCGCGGATATCCCGATTGGCAGTGCGTCAGGTCATTTGATTATTGACATTGGCGGAGGTACCGCGGAGATTGCCATTATTTCTCTTGGGGGTATTGTGGTAAGCAGATCCGTGCGGATTGGTGGTAATAAGTTTGACGCGGCGATTGTTGAATACATACGGCGTAAATATAATCTGGCAATTGGGGAACGTACCGCGGAAGAGGCAAAGATAGAGGTGGGGTCTGCCATGTTTTTAGATAAAAAATTATCAACAGAAATTCGCGGGCGTGATATGGTTTCGGGGCTTCCTCGCACTCTTGCCATTACTTCTGATGACGTAACGGAAGCCATTCAAGACGAACTGGCGGGACTCATTACAGCGGTTAAAGATGTGCTCTATGAAACGCCGCCGGAGTTATCTGCCGATATTATGAACAAGGGCATGGTGCTCTCTGGCGGATCCAGTCAGCTGCGCAATTTGGATCAGCTTTTCACCAAGGCAACCGGCGTTGCCGCGTTTGTGGCGGACGAGCCGTACTTGTGCGTGGTTAAAGGCACAGGCATTGCGCTTGAAAATTTGGAAAGTTACAAGCGGAGCATTTTGGCAACACGATAAATATGGAGGAGGGTCTCTTTGAAAAATATAAACTTGAAAAAGAGACGTGGACATATAAAGGGTTTCATGGGCTTTTGCATACTTTTTTTCCGGTTGGAGAACAGCCGTTGAGGTTTTTTAGAAAAAATTACGGCGATTCGTTTCATATAACCATATTTTTTGTTGAAAATGATTACGTCCACTGGTTTTGGAATGAAGCAGACATGGAACGGCTGCGTGTTGGCTTGGTTAATCGCGTGAATCGCGATCCGGCTTTTTTGAGCCGGCTTTTGAAGCAATGGCATATAAAGTTAAAATTGTTTAGAACTGTTTTTAAGGCAATCACCACGGCGCGTCTTGCTGAGTTAAACGACCGCGCATTTTTGGCGTTATATAAAAAGTTCAACATGGCGTATATGGATGAGTACAGCATAGCGGCGGGGTTGCAGGATTCATTTTCCATGCATTCCGACCGTTTTCTTGAGCCGGCGCTCAAGCAAGTGATTCATGATCATTTTAATGACACCTTTGTCCTGCTCATGTCACCGACTAAAGATTCATTTATCAACCAAGAAATGCTTGGGCGGTATGCAATACTCATTCAAATTCAAAAAAATGCATCACTTGCGCGGCTTATAAAAGCACAAGGCGCGCGTGCGCTTCCTGCCATTCGGCAATCGCATAAAAAATTATATGCGCAATTGCGCAAGCACATTTTGAACTTTCATTGGGTGCAAAATAACTATGCCAAGGTGGTATATTTGGACGCGGTCTATTTTTTGGAAGCATTGCATGACATGCTTGAAAAAGGAGTGAACCCGCGCGTTGAAATAAAACGGATTGAAGATGCAATTGCACGCGTCAAACACGAAAAATTGCTTCTTATCAAAAAATTAAATTTAAACAAAGAATTGCGAAACCTTATCACTATTGCGGAGGTTTTTGCGTACATGCAAGACGAGCGCAAGAAATACGTTTTGATTGCGAACTATTATCAGAAGTTATTTAAAGATGAGGCGGGAAAGCGTTTAGAGCTTGGCGTGGCGGAGATGAATTATACTATTTATCCCGAGTTGTACGATATGCTTTTAAAGCGCGGTGTATCCTCGGAGGAACTGCACAAGCGTAAGGATTTTTGCGTGTGCATACAAACGCTTAAGGGTTATGAAGTGGTGAGCGGGAAACGCGCTCGGGAGCTTTTTGTCCGCATGAGCGGCGCGCGCGATAAAGAAACGCGTATATTGCGGGGACAAACCGCGTCGGTGGGATGCGTAAGAGGAATAGTAAAAATAATTCGTACGACTCATGATTTGGTCAATGTGGCGACGAGGTTGAAGTTGATGCGGACAAGGGGGAAGTGCGTGTGATAAAGAAAAAATAATATGCTCATTGGAATAGATGCCTCGCGCGCCAACAACGAACAAAAGACCGGTGTAGAGTGGTACGCGTGGGCGCTCATACAAGAGTTAAAGAAAATCATATCTTCCGAACATAGGGTTGTTTTGTATACGCGGGAACCATTGCGCGGGGAGCTTGGCGTTCTGCCGAATAATTGGCAAGAAAAAGTTTTGAAATGGCCGCCAAAAAGACTTTGGACGCAGGTGCGGCTTTCTTGGGAGATGTATCGTAAGGCGCCGGATGTGTTGTTTGTGCCGGCGCAATTTTAACAATACATGATTTGGGTGGCGTGCGGTTTCCCGCGGGATATAGTTTGTTTGAGCGCTGGTACGGCGTTGCTTCAACACGCTCTGCGTTCAATAGCATGCATACGCAGATTGTAGTGCCGTCGCAGTTTACCGCGGCGGAGTTGCATACGCTTCTTGGTGCGTCTTTGGAACGAGTTAAGGTGGTTTATAACGGCTATGACTCACGTATTTTTAATACTGATATTCCGGACGAGCTGATTGTGGAGGTGAAACGATCCTACGGGCTTAGGGGGCGGTATGTTATGAGCATTAGTCGTTTGGAAGAAAAGAAAAATACACTGGGAATTATTAAAGGATTTGAGTTGTGGTGTGAGAAATGCGAAAAAAAGAGCGCGGGAAGCGCAAAAGAGTGGCAGTTGCTTTTGCTCGGCAAGCCCGGGTATGGATATGCAGACGTGGCGCCTGCCATAGAAAAATCCAAATATCGCGGACAGATTGTGCGTCCAGGGTGGGTTGAAAGCGCGGATGTGCCTGTTTTGATGAAAGGGGCGTTTGCGTTTCTTTTTCCTTCTTTTTATGAGGGGTTTGGCATACCGGCGGTGGAAGCTTTTGCTGTGGGGACTCCTGTTATTGTTTCATACAGCGGTTCGTTGCCGGAGATTTGCGCCGAAGCGGCACTCTATGTCAATCCTTTCAAACCCGCGGAGATTGCCGTACAGATAGAACTTTTATTGAATGACTGGTTATTGCGGCAGACGCTTATTGCCGCAGGTTTAAAACGCGCGCAAATGTTTTCTTGGAAGAAATCAGCGCGAGAGATTGCGGAACTTATTTTACTTAATTAAGTGTTTTGAGTGGAAATGTTTTGCGGGGACTACGAGCCGCGACGGCGGTGAGTCTGAGCAAAAATTCAACAGAATTTTTGCGTGCCCCGAAAAGCGTTGCCACTCAAAACAACATCACTAATAGCATGGTCTTTCGTTTCAAAATTTTTTCC
>LCLH01000007.1:20138-50023 GCA_001001925.1 Candidatus Magasanikbacteria bacterium GW2011_GWC2_45_8 | reverse complement strand
TAACAACAGTTGGAGGAAGGCCTTTAAGCTGTGCTCCTGTAAAATCAACAATCCCGGTTACCTTAAGGTCCGAGAGGGAGAGGGTGGTGGGGAGAGAAGCAGAGCTGGAGCCCGAGGAAGTACTCTTAAGTACCTCCGCTTGTTTTATGGTTGATTTATTAGTATAAATTACAACCTCACTAGCCGGCTTGCTGATTACAGGATTTTTTACTGTTTTTACCGATGCAGTTGTTTGAGTTTTTAATAAAGGAGAGGGGGCAGTACTAACAGGAGGTTGAACATTCTGAACTGGTGGAGCAGTTACCGCTTTAAACTGAGGAGCGGCATTTTCCGTTGGTTCAGGAATCGTAATTTTTGGAATATTTTGAGCAGATTCTTGAGTTGCGAGATTTTCTGTTGTTGGAGAAACAAGGTTTGAAACCTTTTTGCCCAAGGAAACCACAGAATTGCTGACTACATCCATACCGTCTGCCACATATTGACCTATTTGTGAAAGACTGCCTGTAATATTTGAACCTAATTCAGAAAAAAATCCAGCACGAGACGGCTGGACAATAACTAAAAACAATAATAAGGATAAAAATGTTGAAAATGCTGTTCGACCTAAGAAACTTTTTAATCCTTTTGATGCTTTGTTCATAATTCCTCCTTAAAAATAAATATATTTAGGGCTTCTACAAGTATTATAGCACTTTTTAAAGATTCCCGCAAGATGAAAACCTAAACTTATCCACAGATTTTTCAAAAAAGACACCAATAGGTGTATTTTTTTGTCTTTGGTGGACCCAAGCAGAATCGAACTGCTAACTGTACATTGCAAATGTACCGTTTTACCATTAAACTATGGGCCCTTATTAACGATGATTATACACAAACAAACAAAAAAACGTCAACCTTTGCCCTTGAATAGTTTAATCTTTTTCTTGACAATTTCCGTTACCGCGGAGCGTCCTAAACCCAAATAAATACGCGGATCAAACATTTTTTTATCATTTAAAAAAGCGAGACGCACAGCAGAGGTAAAACTCAAACGCAAATCCGAATCAATATTTACTTTTGTGATGCCAAATTTAATTGCCTCGCGAATCTGACTATCCGGAACACCTTTAGCGGCGTTTAAACGCTCGCAATCTCCCACCACCTCGCATTTCTCGTGCAATTTTTCAAGCTCATGTTTTTCAACTCCGCTTGCCCCATGCAACACAAGCGGTACGCGCACAAGACGAGCTATCTCCTTGAGCCGTTCAATATCAAGTTTTGGCGTGCCGGAAAATTTAAATGCCCCATGGCTTGTGCCAATAGAAACCGCCAAAGCGTCGCATTTTGTTTCAGCAACAAATTCTGCCGCTTGTTGAGGATCCGTAAACAAATCTTCATTCGCGGAAATTTTATCTTCTGTGCCTTTTATCACTCCCAGTTCCGCTTCCAATGTCATGCCGCGCGCGTGAGCCAACATCGCTAATTCTCGCGTTTTTCTCATATTTTCTTTAAAAAGCAAACGCGAACCATCAAACATTACTGATGTATAAAACCCTGAACGAATGACCTGCTTGATCAGTGCAAAATCTTTTCCGTGATCCAAATGAAACACAAGCGGTACGCGTGTTTTTTTTGCGGCTACGCGCACCAACGATGCCAAATACTCCATGCCAGCATATTCCAGTGCGCCCTCGCTGGTTTGAAGAATCACAGGAGCACACAATGATTCCGCCGCCGCCACAACACCTTGCAGTGTTTCTAAATTATTGATATTAAACGCACCCACGGCATAATGCCCCTTATGTGCGCGCAACAAAAGCTTATTAAGATTGACTAACATATTTTTAAACTATTCTATTCCGCGCAAGGGCATTTATGCCCATACTTTTTAAGAAATCCTTCCATTTGGTTCGCTCGCAATAAGCCGTCTTGCGGACCATACTTCATAATTACAGACGAAGAGTTTGAAGTGCCCCAGCACATTGCATGCCCCACTGTTTTGCCATGAAACAACGCCGCGATAAATCCTGTGGCAAACGCGTCACCTGCTCCTGTACGTTCCACCACCGGTGTTTTTAAAATACCAAGATGAAAAAATTCTTTGCCATCAAATACGCTCGCACCATTTGGACCGTCAGTAATCACCACAGTCTTTGGTCCGCGCGCGTGCAAAGCCATTAAATAATGGCGCATATCGTGCTGGGGGCCGACAATACTCATTGCTTCTTCTTTGTTGACAAAAATTACTTCACACACCGCCAGAACGTCTTTCATTTTTTCCAACCCAGCGCGCAATTGATAGGTGCCCGGATTATACGCCAATTTAATTTTTTGTTTTTTGACCAATGAAACAATTTCTTTATTCAGACGCAAATGGTCCGGCCCAATGGAAGTGTAATAAATCCATTTCGTTTTGATATTTTTTGGCAACTTGTAAGATCTTCGTGCGTGAAACACAAATATAGTTCTCTCGCTTTTAAAATTTATAACCGTTGACGCGTTGGTGTCTTGTTTTGGATCATAAATAATAAAATCATCCACCACTCCTTCTTTGACCAGTCGATCTTTAATAAATTCTCCGGATCCGTCATCGCCCAAAATCGTATAAAAAGCGGTTTTTAATTTTAACCGCGCACTTCCCACCGCGTTATTTGCCGCGTTGCCTGCGACTTTGCGATGAAATTTGTCAACGGGAATTTTGTCCGCAAAATTAAAACAAATAACACAACGCTCTTTATGCAATGAGCAATTTACTTCTGCGTCATGCACTTGCAAAAGCGTGTCTATGGTGGCGTCTCCGATAGAAACCAAATCAAACATATTTTTAAAATTATTTTTTTCTTTTCAAAACGTTTTGCGCCGCCCTCACCACATCCGGCGCTTTCATGCGATACTTTATCAACAGCTCGTCCGCCTCTCCTGATTCTCCAAACATATCTCGCATGCCAACGCGCTCAATAGGCACCGGAAATTTCTGCCCCGCTAATTCTGATATGGCGCCACCAAGTCCGCCAGTGATCTGATGCTCTTCCACTGTTACCACCGCGCGAGTTTTTTTAAACGACTTCAGAAGTGTTACAGCATCAAGTGGTTTAATGGTGTGGCAATTTATACCCTCCGCACTAATATGTCGCCGCGCCAGCGCGCGTGCCGCCACCAGCGCTTCATACAACAACGAACCACACGCCACTATTGTTACATTGCGGCCGCTCTGCACAACTTCCGCGCGGCCAATCTTAAAAGGTGTTTTTGCAATAGTTATTATCGGTGTTTTTTCACGCGCGAAACGCATATATACAGGTCCCGGCAAAGCCGCGATAGCCACTGTTGCTTTACGTGTTTCTTCAACGTCGCACGGCACCACCACGGTAATGTTGGGCAGTACGCGAATTGACGCAATGTCTTCCAGCGCTTGATGTGTTGCGCCATCAGGCCCCACGCTGATACCGGCATGCGCTCCGGCAACTTTTACCGGCACATTTGAATAGCATCCGCTCACGCGCAACTGATCCCAGCTTCTGCCGGGAGAAAACGTCGCATAAGAAGAAAGGAAAGGGATTTTTCCTTCTTGAGCAAATCCGCACGCGGCGGCCATCATATTCTGTTCTGAAACTCCGCATTGAAAATACCGGTCTGGAAATTGTTTGCCAAATTCCGCAACGCGCACAGAGTCGCTTACGTCAGCAGTCAAAACCACTACGTCTTTATTGGTAGAGCCCAAATCCAACAAACCCTTGCCAAATCCATCACGCGTAGGTTTCATTTCCGGTTTCAAAAAAAGTTGTGGGTGAAGATGGTACATACATTAAATTTTTTCACGTGCCGCTTCCAATTCTTGCAAAGCACGTGCCGCTTCTTCAACATTGGGCGGTTTGCCGTGCCAACGATAATCTTTTTCCATAAAACTTACTCCCTTGCCCGGCGTAGTGTGCGCCACAATCATAGTTGGAGTGCCTTTATGCTCTTTTGCTTTGCGCAATGTTTTGACAACTTCTGCCATATTGTTGCCATCCGTTTCCATTACATTCAAATTAAACGCGCGATATTTGTCTACCAAAGGCTCAAGCGGCATTACTTCTTCAATCGGTCCATCAATCTGAATATGATTGTAATCCACAATATACGTCAAATTGTCCACTTTATATTTTGCCGCCATATTATACGCCTCCCAGACCTCGCCTTCTTGTTGCTCACCATCGCTTGAAAGACAAAATACATACGCAGGGTTGCCCTTGAGCTTCAGCGCAAGCGCCATGCCAAGAGCAAGCGAAACTCCTTGCCCAAGCGGTCCGCCCGTGTTCTCTACGCCGGGAACACAGCGCAGATGCGGATGCCCCTGCAAACGCGAATTAAGTTTGCGCAAGGTCAGCAATTCTGAAACAGGGAAATAGCCTCTGTGCGCGAGCGCGGAATACAACACCGGACAATAATGACCACATGAAAGAACAATACGGTCGCGAGTTTCTTTCCACGGATATTTAGGATCAATGTCCGCAATCTCAAAATACAAAGCGGTTACCACATCAGCCAAACCCAAAGGACCTGCAGAGTGGCCCGACTTGGCTTCTACCAATGCTTTTATAACATCTTGGCGTATTGAATTTGCCGTAAGCGCCAATTCATGAGCATTCATATATTAAAAATATATGCCTATTATGGGTCTGTTGCCATATTATACTTCAAACTGATAATCTGTTCAAATAATCAATTGCCGCAAGCGCGGAGAGCGTGCCCATGCCGGTTGCGATAGAAATTTGTTTGTATGGAATATCTGTCACATCCCCTGCGGCATACAAACCCGGCACACCGGTATACCCTAATCTATCCACAACAAACTGACCTTCTGCATTTTTTGGCACTGCGTCAGTAAAATCGGAGTTGGGTATATAACCAACATTTACAAATACACCCTGCACAGGCAATGTTTTAACCTCGCTGGTCAACTTATTTCTATATTCAATGCTGGTTACACATTGCTCACCTGATATTTTTTGAGATACAACATTAAATACAACAGTAATGCGCGCATTGTTTTGTACTTTATCTATGAGGACCGTTTCACCCTTAAATTTGTCTCCGCGAATAAGTACAGTTACTGATTTTGCAATTTCCACCATCATGAGAGCGCTCTCCAAAGCGCTGTTGCCGCTCCCTAAAATAACCACATCTTTGTTTTTATACAACGGACCATCGCAAATCGTGCAATACGTAACGCCGCGATGATAAAATTCTTCTTCGCCGGGGACGTCCAATTTACGAGGTTTTACGCCTGTGGCGATAATGACTGCTTTGCTTTCATATATTTGTTCCACATCTGATAGATTTTTTGCTATCACCTTAAAACCTTTATTTATTTTAGTAAGCGATGTTACCATAAACCCTTCATCTATAGCCGCACCTTGGGCTTCTAATTGTTTTCTAAAAATCCCCGCCAGCTCATCACCGTTTATAAGCACGTGGCCGGGATAATTTTCTACCACGCCGCTCGTGGCCACTTCTCCTCCTATATCAACACTGATGAGCTTCATATTCAATTTACGCCGCGCGCCATAAACCGCCGCGCTCACTCCGGCGGCTGACGCGCCTAAAATAAGAAGGTCAAACATATGTTAAAAATTTAAAAATAGAAGTGCTCAAAGTATACCATTGTTTAGGGTCTGTCGCCAAATGCGCTTTCGGAGACATTCCTATTAAAAAAAGACACAGGTTGAAGTGTCTTATGTTGGTTAGATGAAAGAGCAAAGTAGCCTATTAAAGCGGAACCCCAAGAGTATCTCTACACGCCAGTGCGTTGAAATGTAAACATCACCGTACGATGTTCTTGTATTGCGAATCCCTTGATGTGCGAAGCAACTCGCTCAAGCTTTCTCAATGCGCTTTCAGCGCTGTCACCCGCGAAATCTCTCCACCGCAACTCCTGAATCCCCATGGAACGACCCTTGCCTTGTTGAAGATCAAACCACGCGACCGTCCAATCTTCCGGGCTTCTTTTTGATATGGCCGCGAGACCATCCATAGCGACAGCTAACGCGTGCGTGCTGTGCCCGTAGGGCGCGTCAGAAGAGGAGTACTGCTCTCTCCCATCGTGCGTGTTCACCCATCGCATTTCTACAAGTACCACTTGTCCTCCACTCTGGAGTGTAAATCGTGAGAGACTTTTCATGCATGCATCATGGAATTCTTTCAACCACTTATATGATGGATCCTTGATAGAAGACGGTGGTTGAAACTGTATGCCCCGCGGAGGCAGAGGAAGCACAATGTGAATGATCGGTTCAGGCAAGGTTTTATTTGCCTGCTCCTGCAATACTCTCAACAAAGCACCACTGGAGGCAAGTTCAGTTCTTCCGCTACGTGTCATGACAAACTCCTTTATTAAGGTAATTTACACCTTACGTTGCGCGTGTATTTTTCAACACACTTGGGTTATATTAGTAAGTCTATAACAAAAAAACAGCTTTTACAAGCTGTCTTTCCCCGACTTTTTTTCTTTATCGTGCCATCTCCTGCAATTCTTTAAATGCTACTGCCGGATCTGGAGCGGCAAATACCGCGCTTCCGACACATATTTCATCAACACCTATCGCCTTTAGCTCCGCAATATGTTCTTTTTTTACTCCGCCGTCAATGCCTACGCGCACAGTGGGATGTTTTATTTTGCATTGTTTAATTTTTTCCAACACCTCCGGCAACAATACTTGCCCCTGCTTGCCGGGGTGTACTGCCAAAAACAACACGCCATCTGCTTGATATAAGTATCCTTCTATATCTTCCAATGAGGTTTCCGGATTTACCGCAATCCACGCGCCGTGGCCGTATCCGTGTATATGTTCAATCTCCGCCGTGGGAAATTGCACCTGCTCAATATGAAATAGTATGCGATTGATGTTTGGCAAATCATACAGTTGCTCTATCACCTGTCCCGGATTCTTGACCATCAAATGAAAATCATACCGCGCGCTTGTAACAACCTCCTTAAGCGCCGAGAGATCAAATGTTTTGTCCGGCACAAACTCGCCATCGCATATATCAATTTGAACCAGCTCGCTTACTGATTCTATTATTTTAATTTGATGCTCAAAAACTTCTTTACTCTTGGTCAGAATAGCGGGGATAACAATTGACATAGTTATTCAAGTTTTGCGACTTGTTTGAGGCGGCGCAAATGACGTTCCTCGCCGCTAAACGGTGTTTCAAGCCAGAGACGCACAATGGCGCGCGCGAACTCCGTAGAGAGCACACGCCCTGCCAGACACAATATGTTTGTGTCATCATCTGCGCGCATAGTTTTTGCGGATCCAATGTTATATCCGATTCCAGCTCTGATTCCTTTTATTTTATTTGCCGCCATACACACCCCCACTCCATTGCCGCATATCAAAATTCCTTTTGCGTGAACATCCACCACAACTTTTTCCGCTACCACGCGCGCAAATTCCGGATAATCATCTTTTTCATTAAATGTCTTTGCTCCAATATCTTCAAATTTATAACCCAAAAACTCAAGATATTTTTTTACCTCTTCCTTTAGCTTAAACCCTGCATGATCAGATCCAATATAAAGAGAGCTTGGTTTTTGCATAGAGTTTTGTTACCTTTATAGTGTAACACAGATAAGCAATGTGTGGCAAAACAAGAAGTTGTTTTTTTAGCTTAAATACATTATAATATGGAAGATAGCTCTTGTCCACACAGAAAAAATATTTCTTAACACTCTTAAAAACAAACCATGAAAAATAATCACCTTGCGCGCCGTATTGGCTGTCATGTTTCCATTGCGGGAGGAGTCTGGAACGCGCCCAAACAAGCACGGAAATTTGGTTGTGAAGTGTTTCAAATGTTCAGCCGATCACCTCAAGGCGGCCACCCTCCACCACTTAACCAAACAACTCTCTCAAAATTTTTTGGAGCACTTGAAGAATATGGATTCAACACTGGAGACTATGTTATTCATTGTCCTTATTTCATAAATCTCGCCTCTGGCAACCCTATTACCATCAAAAATTCAATTCGCATTATACGCGATGAGCTTAACCGAGCTTCGTTGCTTAAAGCTCAATACGTGATGGCACACATGGGAAGTGCCAAAGAAGTTGGGAAAGGAAAGGGGGTAAAATTGGTAAGTGATGCCATTACTCAAATTTTAAAGGGATACAAGGGTAAAACACAGTTTCTTATAGAAATATCCGCAGGATCAGGTGATGTTATTGGGGATACTTTTGAAGAAGTTGCACTTATTCTCAAAAAAATTAAGGTTGATAAGGGAACCCTACCACCATGTGTATGTTTTGATACCCAACACGCCTTTGGATCTGGATATGACCTCCGTACACCAAAGGCTGTTCACAAAACATTTAAGGACTTTGATCTTAAAATAGGAATTAATAAGCTCAAAATGGCACACTGTAATGATTCAAAAGTGGAGTTAGGTTCGCATAAAGACCGCCATGAGCATATAGGAAATGGGAGAATAGGTTTAAAAGGCTTTAAGGCTCTCCTAAATGAACCATTACTTAAACACATTAATTGGTATGCGGAAACCGAACATGATAAAGTTGTTGAAGATATTAAATTACTCAAAAAGTTGAGAGGCTAAATACTTCCAAAGTATAGAATAGTCTATACTTTGCCAATTTTAATAAAAATCGTCTTAAGGCGATTTTTTGTTGTGCAAAACCTATGTTACCTGTGGATAACTTATGGAAAACTAACATCTTATCCACAGCAAAGTATACAACAGTCTATACTTTAGAAATTAAAAAAACGTTACTTTTCCTGCTTTTTTTGGCTTAAATATAATAATTTCTTCTAATTATCCACCAAATGTTGACAGGTTCTTCTACAAATGATATACTATATACATAAGTTCTTTCAAAGATATGCTTTAGAAACACGCACGGCATGGTTCCGTGTGAGTTTCTCCTCCTTTACTCCCTAGCGCTTAAAACAAAAATAAAATGTAAAGCTTTTAGGTGAATTTCTTGTCTCAACCGACGGACTTTTCACCACCAGAGGGTAGGGAAGGTGCATCTAACCTATGCCTTGGAGTCTGATACTCCGATACTTCTTCTTGTAAGCGGTTTCGAGTTCGCCCCAAGGTTCAAAAAGGGCAACTCGCCACAAAACAACAAAAATTGGGCTTGAAGTTGCCCTTTTAACGTTTTAGGGGGTATTGCAATAAATTTTACACTTGACAGTTTTCACCCATTTGTTACAATATCCAAAAGTTTTACATATTTTTTAGGGACTTATGGACGCCAACCAGATATCAACTATTAAAAGCAAGCTTAAAAGTGAAAAACTTCGCCTTCAAGAAGAACTCCTCCAATTTGCCGATCAGGATAAAAATGTCAAAGAAAACTTTAACGCAAAATTCCCTTCTTTTGGCGACGATATTGATGAAAATGCCGCAGAAGTTGCCGCTTACAGCGACAATCTAACACTAGAAAACACTTTAGAAAAAGAATTACGAGATGTCCAAACAGCACTTGAGCTTATAGAAAAAGATATGTACGGAACATGTAAATATTGCAAAAAAGACATCCCTATTGAGCGCCTTCTTGTTCGTCCTTCTTCTACTTCATGCGTAGCTTGTAAAAAAACCCTCACTCAAGAGCTTTAATCTTAACAACCACACGTTTCATGCGCCGCACCGCTCTCCTTGTATTAATTTTTACCACAACACTTGATCGTTTACTCAAACATATTGCACTTCAACAATCTCTCCTCTCATCGGGAGAGATTGCGCATTTTGGTATACTTTCATTTACGCCATTTTTGAATAATCGTCTTGCTTTTAGCTTGCCCTGTTACTGCGCTGTTTGTGTATTTTTGTAAATTACAAAACGTTTCCCAAAAAATAGCACTTCTTTTTGTTATCATAGGCGCTTTGAGCAATTTATTTGATCGTATTGCTTATCGCGCAGTTATTGATTATTTTTCTATTCTACCGCACGGGTTTTTTAATATCGCGGACTTGATGATTGGAGGGGGAATTGCGGCACTCTTGTTCACAACACACAATAAAAGTGCAGGAAATAAATTAAAATGCAGTTGAGGCGAGGGCTTTGAGGGGACTTACGGAGCGCGACGGCGCGAGTAGGAGCGCCCCGACGCACACGTCGGGGACGCGTGCCCCGGAAAGCCATTACCTCAACAAATTATAAATTTTTACATGCTCTCTACAACCTACACTATCGCTCTCAACGGCGTTGAGGGATCTGTAATTGAAACACAAACGGATATCAGCGCGGGGTTCCCCTCTTTTACGGTAATAGGTCTGGCTGATACCGCCGTACAAGAGGCGCGCGAACGGCTGAAAAGCGGCATCAAAAACAGCAACGTATCCTTTCCCAGCACCAAGAGAATTTTAATTAATTTGGCACCAGCAGACGTGCGCAAAGAAGGCCCCGGATACGATCTGTCCATGGCAGTAGGCGTTCTTACCTCGGAGCTTAAAATAAATTATGATTTTGCATCAGCAATTTTTTTTGGAGAGCTCAATTTAAACGGCACACTACGGCACACAAGCGGAGTGTTGGCGGTGGCTGTTTCAGCCGCGGCGCGCGGTTTCAAAGAATTATTTGTGCCGGCAATCAACGCGCGTGAAGCGGCATTGGTAAAAGGGATTACGATAATACCTGTAGCTTCTCTTGTGGAACTTATTGCTCATTTAAAAAAAGAAAAAAATATATCTCCATCAACTCCAACAAAAATAGCAGTATTATGCGCAAACAAA
Organism: Candidatus Magasanikbacteria bacterium GW2011_GWC2_45_8; assembly: GCA_001001925.1. Taxonomy (GTDB): domain Bacteria; phylum Patescibacteriota; class Patescibacteriia; order Magasanikbacterales; family UBA10146; genus UBA10146. The sequence continues at coordinate 39,306 of LCLH01000007.1, read as the reverse complement.
CGACATGATAAAGAATCTGGCGATATGAGCATTGTACAAGGCCAATCATTTGCAAAACGGGCGCTGGAAATTGCGGCAAGCGGAGGACACAATGTTTTGCTTTCCGGTCCTCCGGGATCCGGAAAGACAATGCTTGCAAAAGCAATGGCAACTATTTTACCCGTCCCCCAAGAAAACGAAATCATTGAAATAACAAAAATTTATTCCGTAGCGGGGCTTTTGCCGCCGGAAAAAATTATCATCCACGAGCGTCCGTTTCGCGCGCCACATCATTCCGCTTCATTGGTTTCGTTGGTGGGAGGCGGCTCGCGTCTGCGGCCGGGAGAGATCAGTTTGGCGCACAGAGGCGTACTGTTCCTTGACGAGTTTCCGGAATTTTCCCGCGCCACTTTAGAAAGTTTGCGCCAACCACTTGAAGATGGCTATATAACCATCTCGCGAGCTTCCGGTACAGTGCGATTCCCCGCGCGTTTCACGCTGGTGGCCAGCCAAAATCCTTGTCCATGCGGGTTTTGGAGCGATCCGGAAAAACCCTGCACCTGCACACCTATTCAAATTCACAATTATCAAAGAAAAATTTCAGGTCCTCTGCTCGATCGTATTGATTTATATGTGGAAGTCCCTCGCGCTAACGCGCAAGAATTACTTGCCAACAACACCCAAACAGAAACTTCTGAAAAAATCCGTACTCGTGTTGAAAACGCGCGTACACAGCAAACAAAACGCTTTGCGGGAACCACGCTTGCCTGCAACGCAGACATGGGCGCTGAAGAAATAAAAAAATGGTGCGTGTTAGATGAACACTGCACCACGCTTCTCACGAGGGCTATTTTTACCCTAAGGCTTTCCGCGCGAGCCGTAAGTCGCGTACTCAAAACAGCACGCACAATTGCTGATCTTGAAAACGCGCGTAATATCCAAATGCATCATCTTGCGGAGAGCTTGCAATATAGGCCACAAAAAGAATAACGCGCGCTTCCCGCGCACAACCTACCTCACATACAAAAACGGATTCACACGCACACCACCCGCAATCACTTCAAAATGTAAATGCGAGCCTGTAGAGCGCCCAGTAGAACCAATCAAAGAAATAGTTTGTCCTTTTGAAACACGCTCCCCCACCTCAACAAACAATCGGCTGTTGTGCCCATAACGCGTCGTGAGACCGTTGCCATGATCGAGCAAAACCATATAACCATAACCTCCTCTATTCCATCCTGACGCAACTACCACACCATCATCTGCGGCATAAATTGGCGTTCCAGTTGGACCCGCAATATCAAGACCAGGATGACGCAATCTAAAATATTGAGTGATATATCTTATTGTTGTAGGCCACACCATTCCACCGCCAACATTACGAAGCGATGGTGGAGGAGTGCCACCCACATAGCGGCCGCGCGCAACACCAGGAGCCGCCAGCCGTGAAGACGGCAGACGCTCACTTGTTGTTTTTTTCCCGCCCGGAACAATAATTACAACTCCAACCACAAGACGAAAGTCATCAATATTGTTAAACTCCACGATATCTTCTGATTTTGCTTGTAAAAGTCTCGCGATTCTAGCTACAGTATCTCCTTTTTTTACCTTATAACTCAAACCGCTCACCGGCAAAATACGCATTTTCTGCCCCACTTGCAATGTTGAGTTTATCGTCAAATTATTTTCCCATACGAGAGTTTGTGTTGAAATGTTAAATCGAGCGGCAATGCCTCCAAGCGTGTCCCCGTGCTGAATTGCATACTCAACAACAGAATCCCGAGGTCCTGCAGGCACGGCACCCGGCATCAAACTCCTTGATACAACTCCTGTATCGCTATAATCAATTGTATCGGTGGGGTTTTCTCCTGCCACTTCAGCGCCAGGCAAACCTGTTGGTACCGCAATCCCCACTTGCGCCGCGTTTTTGTCTGAGCGTGCGTATATCCCGGTTTCCACACTTGTTTCTTCCACTACCCCCAAATCTTCTTCTCCTGGACCCACATATATTGAAAACAAGTTGTGTTTGCCGGAAAGATACTCATTGCTACTGAAAGCGCGTGTTTCAACACCCAAAATCAGTGCCGCGCTCACACCAAAAATTACCACAAATGTTAAATGATGGGTGACCAGCTCAAGCAGGGTAGTTTGTAAATTTCCAAAACGTTTTATATACGCTCTGCGCAAGCGATCAACAAGACGAAAAACAGGAAAAAACACCCAGTGAGCCAAAATATAGCCAATATGCTCAAGTCCTTTCCCAAAAAAGCCTCCAAACAAAAAAACTACCCCGCGCTTGAGGTAAATAAGTGCTTTTGCCGCTAAAAGAGTCAATTGTAAAAAATGGTTTTTCATGTAGTTTGACTTTAATAGGATACCAAAAAAAAGGAGGAATGGCAACGATAGGCAGGTCTTTAAAAGTACAGAGCACATCCTCTCGCGCCTAGACGCGAGTACGCTTATGGCGCTCAAGGAAATACTCTGTACTTCAAATCAAAACCTTACCAGAGCATTGACATAAAAGTGAGAAATCTAGTATCATATCAGCTAGATATTAAAATTTTAATTTAACCTCAATTTATGAGCATGTACCTTTACACAGCGCTTGGCGCGGCGGCGCTTGCCATTATTTACGGCCTCATCCTCGCCAACTGGATCAACAAAAAACCAGCGGGAGACGACCGCATGCAATCAATCGCACGCGCTATCCAAGAAGGCGCCAAGGCGTATTTAAACCGTCAATATAAAACTATTACCTGGATCGGGATAGTTCTTTTTGTTATTTTGGGCTTTGCTATGAACTGGACCATGGCGGCAGGATTTGCAGTTGGCGCAATCTTAAGCGCAGTTGCAGGTTATGTGGGTATGAATGTGTCAGTACGCGCAAACGTCCGCACCGCGGAAGCGGCCAGAAGCGGCTTGGCGGCGGCGCTTGATTTGGCGGTTAAGGGTGGTGCTGTTACAGGATTGTTGGTTGTCGGCCTTGCTTTGTTTGGCGTAACTGGATTTTTTGCCATCACCAAAAATATTTCCGCACTTGTTGCGTTCGGGTTTGGCAGTTCTCTTATTTCAATTTTTGCGCGTTTAGGTGGAGGTATCTTCACCAAAGCGGCAGATGTTGGTGCTGATATGGTGGGTAAAATTGAAAAAGGCATTCCGGAAGATGACCCGAGAAATCCCGCTGTTATCGCGGACAATGTGGGAGACAATGTGGGAGACTGTGCCGGAATGGCCGCAGATTTGTTTGAAACCTATGCGGTAACCACCGTAGCCACTATGCTTTTGGGCTCTCTCACATATCAATACGATGCGGCATACACCTACTTGCCGCTCGCCATTGGCGCGGTTTCAATTATCGCTTCAATCATCGGGACATTCTTCATAAAGCTCGGAGCAAGCAAAAAAATCATGCCGGCACTCTACAAAGGGCTTGCGGCAACAGGCGTTATCTCTGCTCTCGCCCTCTACCCGGTCATAAAAAAAATCGTTGGTGGAGATGTATGGAACATTTACGGTAGCGCTCTTGTTGGTTTAGTACTCACTGCACTCATTGTGTGGATTACCGAGTACTATACTTCCGGCAGTTACGCACCAGTTAAATCCATTGCCAAAGCATCAGAAACAGGTCATGGCACCAATATCATTGCAGGTCTTGCGGTTTCCATGAAATCAACCGCGTGGCCGACTATCTTTATTGTCATCGCAACTATTGTTTCATATAAATTTGCAGGGCTTTACGGCATCGCCACAGCAGCCATGAGCATGCTTTCACTAGCAGGCATTATTGTGACCATTGACGCCTATGGCCCCATCACAGACAACGCGGGTGGTATTGCAGAAATGGCTGGCATGCCGGAGAGTGTGCGCGAAGTTACCGACCCCCTTGATGCGGTGGGCAACACCACCAAAGCAGTAACCAAAGGCTACGCCATTGGTTCCGCCGCTCTTGCCGCTCTCGTATTATTTTCCGCGTACACAGAGGAATTTGTCGCGCGCGGACGAGAACTAACTTTTTCTTTGGGTGATCCAAAAGTTATTGCTGGATTATTTATCGGCGGATTGCTTCCTTATTTGTTTGGCGCGAAAGCAATGGAGGCTGTGGGAAGCGTAGCGGGACAAGTTGTGGAAGAAGTACGTCGCCAATTCAGAGAAATCCACGGACTTATGGACGGCTCGGGTAAACCAGACTACGCGCGTTGTGTTGATATTGTTACCAAAGGTGCTATCAAACAAATGATGATTCCAGCACTCATTCCAATTTTTACTCCTTTGATTGTCGGATATTTTCTTGGTCCTGTTGCTGTTGGAGGTGTGCTAGTTGGCTCAATTGTTACCGGTATATTCGTTGCCATATCAATGACGTCCGGCGGAGGCGCGTGGGACAACGCGAAAAAATTTATTGAACTTGGAAACTACGGAGGCAAGGGTTCATTCGCGCACCAAGCGGCAATTACAGGCGATACGGTTGGCGATCCCTACAAAGACACGGCAGGTCCAGCCATTAATCCCATGATTAAAATATTGAATATCGTTGCTCTGCTTTTAGTTGGCTGGTTAATTACCAAAGGGCTCTAGACTTGACAGAAAATGGGAGGCTATAGACAAATAAGGCGAGGTGTGCTATACTCTTCTCATAAGTCACTTTAAATTTATTTATTAATTAGCTCGTTTCTATGGAAGCATATTGCGTAAAGTGCAAAGCTAAGCGCGAAATGAAGGACGCCAAGGAGATTTCCATGCCTGCAAAAGGCGGAAAAACCCGTCCTGCCGCCAAGGGCACTTGCCCTACATGCGGCACTGGTATGTTCAAAATTTTGCCTTCAAAGAAATAAGCTCCCGTTCTAATGGCAAGCCATTAAAACAAAAGCTTTTCTCTTCCAAAACCAACCCTGCAAACGGGTTGGTTTTGTTTAGGTAAGACGACTGTCTTGACTCCCCTCCTCCTTATTGCTATGATGGGGTAACTTTAATATTGATAGCTGAAATATGAACATAAAACAAACGGTTTTGCCTAAATCTCAAATAGAGCTTGTCTTCACCCTCACTCCTACTGATTATGAACAGTATGCACACCATGCTGCTGAAAAAATTTCAAATCAACAAACATTTGCCGGATTTCGACCAGGCAAAGCGCCGTTTGAAATAGTAAAAAAACAAGTGGGAGAAATCCCGCTCATGCAAGCTACGGTTGAGTTACTTGTCCCCAAAGTGCTTGCGCGCGCGATTGTAGACAAAAAAATAAAATCGGTGGGCCAGCCGGAAGTTAATTTGGAAAAAATGGCGCCGGGCAATGACATTATCTTCAAAGCGATTATTTCAATCGTTCCTGAAATAACCTTAGTTGATTGGCATACAATTACAGTAGAAAAAAAACCTGTTGTTATAGAAGAAAAACAAATTGACGTGGTCATTGAAGATTCGCGCAAAGGACAAGCAAAGGAAGTTCGAGTAAATCGCGCCAGCCAAAAAACCGACAAGCTTCATATTGATATGGATACGCTTTTAGCTAATGTCCCGATTGAAGGCGGACAAGCAAAAAACCACCATGTATACCTGAACGAAAAACACTATATTCCCGGATTTCCGGAAGAATTGGTAGGGCTTTCTGAAAACGATGAAAAATCCTTTTCTCTACCTTTCCCAAAAGATCATTATCAAAAAAATCTTGCAGGCAAACAAGTTGATTTCAAAGTTAAAGTAAAAGGCGTGTTTGAAACAGAATTGCCGCCGGCAGACGACACACTTGCGGAAAAAATGGGACAAAAAACACTTGTGGAATTGCGCGCGTTGATTAAAACAAACCTTACATTTGAAACGGAACAAAAAGAAGCACAGCGCGCGGAGATTGAATTGTTTGACAAAATTCTATCAGCTTCAAAGATTGGCGAATTGCCGGAAATTTTGATAGAATCAGAGCGCCAAAAAATGATAGCGGAGTTGCGTGCTCGCATTGAAGAAATAGGTATGGAATTTGAAAAGTATCTGGAACAAATTAAAAAAACAACTGATGAACTGGGCAAAGAATTTACCACACAAGCGGAAAAACGAGCCAAACTCGCATTGTTTTTGCGCGCCATAGCACGTAACGAAAAAATCACTTTTGCTGCGGAAGAATTAAACAAAGAGTTGGATGCTATAAAAATTCAATATACAAACCACCCCAACATAGAAGAACGTCTCAAGTCTGCTGATATACGTGAATATGTTGCGAGCACCATCGTCAACCGCAAAGTAATGGATCTTTTGCGTGGACAAATTAAATAGCTCACAACATGAAAATCACAATCAAAGTTACCCCTCGCTCAAGCAAAAATGAGGTAATGGGGCAAATGTCCGACGGCGTCCTCAAAGTAAAACTCACCGCGCCGCCGGTTGATGGCGCGGCAAACGAGGCACTCATAGAGCTTTTGAGCGAATATTTTAAAAAACCAAAAAGCGCTTTCATTATTCAAAAAGGCGCAAGAAAGAGGATAAAAATAATTAAAATTCTGTAAAAACCTAAATAAAAGTCTCCACATCAAGAGGAGGCTTTTAAAATAAAAAACACTATAAATTTTTCAACATTCATAGCTTGTCAACCCCACCTTTGCTCCACGGATTACAACGCACCACGCGCCACAAAGTCTTGAGTGTGCCACGCACCATGCCATACCGCTCAAACGCCTCATACCCATATTGCGAGCATGAAGGATAAAATCTGCAAAATCCATTGGGATACGCTCCGCGCAGGACACCATGATCAAAAGAAATCGTACGTTGATATAATTTTATAAAAAAAAGCACCACGCGCCGCGGAAGTGAAATAAAAAAAGAAAAAAAATTTTTGATTTTTCTAGTTGGCATATACCCCAACCTTTTGTAAAATGTTTCCTAGTGTCTCGCGCAATTTATCATATGACAAGCTTATAGCCCGCGCATCCGGCCGCACCATAATATCAAAACCTTGCCTAACTTTCTCTTCTTTCAAAAACAAACGCATTATCTCTTGCAATTGTCTGCGCACACGATTGCGCACCACCGCTTTCTTTGAAATTGCAATACCCGCCACCACACCCACACGCGTTATATTTTTTTGATTTGGTTTCACTCGCACACTCAAGGCACCAAAACGATAAGAGCGGCTGTTTTGCACCAACCGCTTGTAATCTTTACTTTTTCTTAGACGATGAGTTTTTTTGAGCATAACCCTCCGCGTCACACCCCATTCAACGGGGTTTTGAGATCTATTTTGCGCGTTTTCTCACCGAAACAGTCAGCTGATGGCGTCCTTTGGCGCGGCGGCGCTTGAGTACTGCACGCCCATTTTTGGTAGCCATGCGCTTGCGAAACCCATGTTTCCTCGCGCGTTTGATTTTTTTTGGTTGATAAGTACCTTTAGTGTTTCGTCCCATAAAATTAGTTTAGTTAGTATTTTTCTTTAATATTATAATACACGACTTTTAATTTTTCGTCAATATACTTGCGATATTTTAATGTTTATCTTACAATATCCACATCTTATACACACTTTTTCCTCTTATTGTCTTCTTGGACTTTTTTTATCCACATGATATACTTCAAAACGTGCTAGTTTTTCTTAAAAAATACCTTAAATAAGGTAAAAAGAGTATGTCTCCTCAACAAATCTGGCAGGTTATTTTAGGCGAACTTGAGCTCACACTAAGTAAAGCAAACTTTACCACGTGGTTCAAAAACACTTTTATTGGGGAGTTTACAGAACACGGAGATGTGGTGGTTTGTGTTCCAAGCACTTTCTACAAAACATGGCTTGAGCGCCGCTTCCACCAAACACTTATCAAACTCATAGAAAAAACATCAGGCAAACCAATTCGCACGCTTAATTTTAAAGTCGGTACAGGAAAGACAAATCTTCCTTTTGTTGTCAATAACACAGATCAAAACTCCCTAACAGAGACACAACCAGAAGAAAAACCCTCACTTGTTGAATTTAAAATCCCAAACTATACTTTTGCAACACCACCCTCAACACTACCAATCAATCAAAATACTATTAATAATACACAAACATCATCTAATTTTAGCCAAAAAAATGAGTTTTCAGTCCTTGACACATCTCTTGTTTCTTATACCCTAAACCCAAAACACACTTTTGAGGGTTTTGTTGTGGGAAAAGGTAGTGAGTTGGCCCACGCGGCCGCGCAAGCGGTTGCCGCGCGTCCGGGTGAAGCCTATAACCCTTTGTTTATTTATGGTGGGGTAGGATTGGGAAAAACCCACCTCATGCAAGCAATTGGCAACAGTGTTTTGGCTAAAGACACGTCAAAAAGAGTAATTTATACATCTTCCGAGCGCTTTACAAACGAATATATTCACTCCATAAGAAGTGGGAAAGGCAAAGAGTTTAAAGATTTATACAGAAACGTCGATCTTCTTATTATTGATGATATCCAATTTATAAGCGGAAAAGAAAGCACACAGGAAGAGTTCTTTCACACTTTCAACACATTACACCAAAACAATAAACAAGTTGTAATAAGCTCGGACAGACCACCAAAAGCAATAAAACTTCTAGAAAGCAGGCTTTTGTCACGTTTTGAGTGGGGAATGATTGCAGATGTCGCGCCACCGGATCTTGAGACGCGTATTGCTATTTTGGAAGCAAAATGCAAAGAAAAAGCCTATAATTTAGAAAAAAAAATAGTAACATTAATAGCGGAATTGGTTCAAAACAACGTCCGCGAGCTTGAAGGCGCCCTTAATAAGATTATCGCATACCACGAACTCAAAAACACTCCACCAACAGAAGGTCTCGTCCGTAGCCTCATCTCAAACTTAGAAAATTATGCCTCACGCAAAATCCTCTCTCCCAAATATGTTTTACAGGTTATTTCTTCTTTTTATGGTGTTGCTTTAGAGGATTTATTAGGAAAAAGCCGAGAAAAACGTCTTGCCTACCCTCGTCAAATTATTATGTACCTCCTCCGAGAAGAAATGAAACTCTCTTTTCCCACAATAGGAGACGAACTCGGCGGACGCGACCATACCACCGCAATGCATGCTTGTGATAAAATTCGACGTGAAATAGATAGTTCTTCCCGTGTTCGCGAAACAATAACACAACTTAAACAACAGCTCTACGCTGCTTAAATTTGTTTGTGGATAAAGATCTTTAAAACAAGGGTATAAAAAGTGGACAAAGGATTCTTTTTTTGTGTGTTTATTTTGAACGTTTTTTGTCCACTTGTTTTTCCACAGGGTTTTGGTTGTGCTTTTCAGTCTTTTTCCCACAGCTTGTTTGAGCTTAGTTTAGTTCTTTTCTCTTCTTTTTTCCCAGTTTTCCACACCGCTTATTACTACTATTATACTTATATCTATTATTTAATTTAATAATATATGAAATTCTCTTGTACACAGGAAAACCTTTACCAAGGATTACAAGTGGTAAGCCACGCAACAAGCAAGAACAACACATTGCCAATACTCAATAACGTTCTCTTGAAGATAGAAAACAAAGAATTAAAGCTTTTAAGCACCAATTTAGAAATAGCGGTAAATGCCACAGTGCGCGCCAAAATTGAAGAGGTTGGGGAAATAACCGCCCCTGCAAAGCTTTTGTTGGAGTACCTTTCTGTTTGTCCTCCCGGAAAAATAGATATTGAACTAAAAGGTGCGGACATAAAAATTCAAACACAAAACGACAACACCCTTGTTAAGGGTGTTCTTTCTCAAGACTTTCCTTTTGTTCCACCAATCAATAAAACGATTTCATATGGTTTGAGTGTACAGGATTTTAAACAGGCTTTGCAAAAAGTGATGTTTGCTGTTTCAAAGAATGAAGCGCGTCCGGAACTTTGTGGTGTTTTTATGGATTTTAATTCAAACAAAGAGGGTGTTTTAACACTTGCAGCAACAGACAGTTATCGTTTGGCAGAAAAAAAGATGTCTTTGTTGGGTAATTTTGGGGATAAGCAGTATAACAAAGAAGCGCAAAAAGTAATTGTTCCCGGAAAAACAATTCAGGAGGTTTTGCGTGTGATTAGCTTGTTCCACGAAGACGAAGCTCAAACACCACTTGAAATATCCATTCAAGACAGTCAGATTGTGTTCTCTTATGGGACAGTTGAGATTTATTCGCGGCTCATAGAGGGAAAGTATCCTGACTATACACAGATAATTCCACATCAATTCAAAACCAGTACTCAAATTCAGGTTAGTGAATGGATAAAACGCATTAAGGCGGCGAGCTTGTTTTCTAACACAGGTGTTCAGGGTGTGGTGTTTGAGTTTTTTGGAGGCAACGAACAAAAAGTAGTGATTAGTTCTGTAAGTGGTCAAACAGGCGAACACACCTCTTCTGTGTTGAGTAAACTTGATGGAGAGAATAATAAAATAACATTAAATTATCGCTATCTGCTTGATGGTTTGATGAATTTGCTTGTGGAAGAAGCGGAGCTCCAGATTGTTTCTTCGGAATCTCCTTGTGTGTTGCGTCCAAAAGGGGTTGAAGATTACTTGTATATAATAATGCCTATCAGACAATAGTTTACATATACTTAAAACACCCCACAGAAGGGGTGTTTTAAGTGTTTTAAGGGGTGCTGGTGGAGAATTGCGGCGGCGGGAGTGTGTTGATATCTATTTTTGTGATAGCTGTAACAATACCCTGTTTAAAACCTCGTATGATGAGAGTATGAAAACCCGCATCAATTGTGGGGAGTTTTATTTTGAATTCGTTTTGTGCGCTTTCTTGTTTTTCAAGCCTGTTGTCATCAAGGTAAAAAACCAGATTATCAATAGAGGAGTTAGAGTTGATAATTTTTACAGAAAACTCCGATGTGTTAATGGTTTGGTTTTGTGAAGGGGTGATAATTTGCAACGAGGCGGTGTCAATGTTTTCCGAACTGTCTTTTTCTGATGGTGATTTTTCTTCAATAATGTTGTTTTTTTCCGCCCAGTTGCGAACCCCTTCTTCCCATGTAAGATATTGCGGGTCTTTGGTGGGGTCGGAAAGTGGTGGCCCATTTGGGTCGTCTTTGTTTATAAAATAAAGAAGTGAGTGGTTTTGCGCGAATGTTTTATAAGTGATTAAATCAGGCGGGGTGGTGTCAGTAGCAAGTTTGCTGTTGGTGCTGTTGATAGCAACTCGCGCCAACCCAAAACCATCACCGCGCAATATTGGTTTGATGTCTGCGGGATATGGGTCGGGTGGGGTGAATGGTTCTGGAGGAGTGTTCTTGAGTGATTCACTCATGAATTTGTTCCAGATTGGTGCGGCAACCAACACTCCATCAGATCCTTTTTTCATGGGAGTATTATCATTGTTGCCTGCCCATACGCCTGCTACAAGCGATGGGGTGAACCCCATCGTCCATCCATCACGCCAGTCGTTTGTGGTGCCTGTTTTAGCTGCCACCAAACGATCTTTGAGGGTAAGAGCACTGCCAGCGCCAAATATAAATGCTCGAGCACTATCGTCGGTCATAATACTAGTGAGTTCTCTCACCACTTGTGGTGCCACTACTTCCACCGACGGGTTTTCTTTCCATTCATCTAAGACATTTCCTTTGCTGTCGGTAACTTTGAGAATGCTTACTGTTGGTATTTTTGTGCCCTCACGCGCAAAAACCATGTACGCCGATACATGTTCAAGAAGTTTTACTTCTCCACCCCCAAGCACAAGCGCCAAACCAAAGCGACTACGGTCGTTGAGTGATGTATAGCCGAGTTTTTGTGCAAAATCCAGCACGCGGTCAACACCTGTGAGATATAATGTCTTAACGGCGGGAATATTGAGTGACCCCGCAAGCGCTTGCCTCATGGTTACCACCCCACGCTCTTTGTTGTCATAATTGCGTGGGGAAAAATCTTTAGTTTCTGTTTTGAAGATGGTTTGTACGTCAAACAACTTGGTGTCCGGTGTGTATCCTTTTTCAAAAGCGGCCGCATATACAATTGGTTTGAATGAGGAGCCTGGTTGACGCAAACGAAGTGCAACATTGACTTGACCGTCTATTTTTTCATCAAAAAAATCTTTTGAACCGATCATAGCAAGAATGTGGCCGTTTTTGGGATCCATTGCAATAAGCGCGGCATTGCGCGCGCCATATTTTTTTTCATTTTTTTCTGCTTGTGCTTTGACCGCCTCCTCCGCGATTTGTTGTTTTTCAACATCCAAAGAAGTGATTACTTTTAACCCCCCGCTTTCCACCATTTGTTCTCCATATTTTTCTATAAGCTGATCTTTGATATACAAAACAAAATGAGGCGCGATAGTTCCTGCGCCTCCAACAGTTTTGATACCGAGTTCTGTTTTTTGGGCGCTCTCTGTTTGGTCTTTTGTAATGTATCCATAATCAGCCATTTTTTGTAGCACATAATTGCGACGTTGAAGGAGCGCGGAACGATTGTTAATGTACTTGCTTGGTGCTTGCGGCAGTGATGCTAGAGTGGCCGCCTCCGCAAGTGTGAGGTCTTTGGCAGATTTGCCAAAAAAGTTTTCACTTGCCGCCTCAATGCCGTAGTTTGCTCCGCCATAAGGAATTTCATTGAGGTAAAGTTGCAGTATTTGGTCTTTTGAGTATTTTCGTTCAAGTTGGAGAGCGAGCAAAGCTTCTTTTATTTTGCGACTGAAAGAATGCTCGCTGGTGAGAATAGCGTTTTTTACCAGTTGTTGGGTGATAGTTGACGCCCCGCCTTTGCCCGCGCTTAATCCAAATATGTTTGAAAAACCCGCGCGTAAAATGCTTTTCCACGCGATGCCTTTGTGTAAATAAAAATCTTTGTCTTCAACAGAAACTGTTGCGTTTTTTATGTAATCAGGCAAGGTGTTGATTTCAACAAGCGTACGTTTTTTATCTCGGTAGATTTCGTAGAGCAAGGTTTTGCCTTCTTGGTCATAGATTTTTGTGCTTTCCGCAACAGTACGATCTATAAGTTTGTTGGGGTCTGGTAGTGTGCGCGAGCTCCATGCGATCGTAAAGGTCCCAATAATCCAGATTAAAAGAAGCGCAGTTCCTGCTATGGTTAAACCGCGTCGGATAAGTTGTTTTTTTCTGTTGTGGGAGGTTCGTTCGCTTGTTGAGTTTGGTTTTGTGTGCCAGTCTCTTGGTGAGCGTATAAAACGTGAGGTATTCATACAGTTTTTGGTTGATGTCTGTGCTTTGAGCTTGTATATATTAAGGCTGTTGGTGGTATTGTAGCATGTGCGCCAATAGGCTAGCAACCATTGACAAAAATACCGTTTTGTGTTATACTAATGCCCACGAGATGATAGATCCCCAATATGGGGATTTTTTAATTAAGGGCTCACCGCCTAACATTAAAACAAACCTATGCTTTTGATCAAGAAAACACAATTTAAGCATAAATTAGCCATTTTTGTGGCCTTATTGAGTCTTGTTTTAAGCTCTGTTAAGCCACAAACAGCATATGCCGCGGAGGGTGGTTTTTGGAGCTTTCTCTCTTTTGGTGGTTCTGCTCAAGCGGATCAGTCCCCTCTTTTTCCTGAACACGAGGACCGCGACCCCCGTAAAGTGGCGTCTGTAGTGGTAACCGTATACTCTAGTACTCCAGATCAAACAGACGATTCCCCTTTTATTACTTCAAACGGACGGCATGTATATGATGGTTTGGTTGCGGCCAATTGGTTGCCATACGGCACTCGTGTGCGTTTTCCTGATATTTATGGTGACAAGGTGTTTACAGTGAACGATCGTATGAATGAGCGTTACGGGTATGGCCACATTGATATTTGGATGGATAAGCCTATTTCCGAATTACGTGAGTTTGGTGTAAAGCGTATAAAGATGGAGATATTTTAATTTAGTGTTGTTTTGTGGCGAGTTTTTCTCGCAAACCCTTGGGTATTTAGCTCAAGGGTTTTTGGTTTTTAAGGGGTATGACATTTCTATTTAGCCCTTACATTGGTTTTTAAGGGGTTGATAAAACTATCCTTTCTATAGTAAACTACCTAAACAGTGGCCACGTAGCCAAGTGGTAAGGCGGGAGTCTGCAAAACTCCTATGCGCCGGTTCGATTCCGACCGTGGCCTCCAGTTTTTTAAAAAAATTCATGCAAAACAGAAAATACATTTTGTTTGGTTTGTGTGGCTTATTGTCTGTTGGCGCGCTTTTGTGGTTTTTGCAGGTTCATGCGCAAGAAAATAAACAGACAGACTTGTCTACCTCCTCTCTTGCAGTCGTGCCGCAATCTTCTGTTGAATGGAAAAAACCGGAATTTTTGCCCGCCGGGTGCACATCAGAAATAGTTACTGACAAAGCAACGGGAAAAATAATCTATCAAAAAAATTCTAACGCGGTATGGCCTGTGGCAAGCCTTACCAAAACAGTGAGCGCGTTTGCCTTGCAGAAATTCCGATTTGGATTTGATAAAACAAAATACAGCGCCAGGAGATAGCGTGGGGAATTTGCGTGTTGTCGCGGGCGCAAAGATTCGCGCCAAAGATTTGCTCTACGCGAGCTTGATTGGCTCTGCCAATAACAGCGCGGTGGCGCTCGCACGCTTGGTGTCTCCGGATTATCACGGTTTGGTTGAGAGAATGAATGAAATTGTACAGAAAAAAAAATTAATAAAAACTTATTTTGTTGAACCATCGGGTATTGATTTAAAAAATGTTTCTACCGCGAAAGAGTTCTCTATTTTGTGGAGAAATGTGGTTAATAACCCTCTTCTGGGCGCGGTCATTAAAACCCCTTCTTACTCATTTTCCATTGAACCTGAACAAGGAGTTCCCGAAGAGCATACAGTGCGTCACACCAACAAAATTATGCGTTACAACAAGCGAATGCTGGCTGGGAAGACAGGATATTTAGACGAATCGGGTTTTAATCTGGCTTTCTGGTATAAGAACAGAAAGGGCGCGCAGAGGCTTGGTGTGGTGCTAGGGTGCGGAACCAACAAATGGCTTGAGCGCAGGGTTTCATTTCTCATGGAAAAATAATATGGAAACGCTGGTAATCATAGATGGTAACGCAATAGTACATCGCGCGTTTCATGCGGTGCCTCCGCTTACGGCGCGAAATGGTCAAGTGGTGAATGCTGTTTACGGGTTTACCACTATTTTGATGCGTGTGGTAAGAGAGCTAAAACCTCATTACATGGCGGTTGCTTTTGACGCGCCAGGCAAGACATTCCGGCATGAACGTTATGCCGCGTATAAAGCAACACGAATAAAACAACCACAAGATTTATATGATCAATTTCCTATCGTGAAACAGGTGGTAAAAGGGTTTGGCTTCCCTGTTTTTGAAGTCGCGGGTGTTGAGGCTGATGATACAATAGCAACAATCGTTCATAAATTATCGCACAACAAAACAGAACTCAAGATAATCATTGTTACCGGAGATATGGACACTTTACAGTTGGTTAACTCCAACATTGAGGTGCGAACTATGCGCAAAGGCGTGGTTGATATTGTAGTATACAACGAGTCATCAATAAAAGATCGTTACGGTCTCCTGCCAAACCAAATGGTGGATTTTAAGGCTTTGCGCGGCGATCCTTCAGACAACATTAAGGGAGTGCCCGGTATTGGAGAAAAGACTGCAGTTGATTTGTTGCGTCAATTTGGAACACTGGAAAAATTATATAAAGCAATTGAAAAAGATTCGTCTGTGGTGCGTTCTTCTGTTGCGGAGAAGCTAACATCACACAAAAAAGAAGCGTTTGAAAGCAAAGATTTGGTGGTTTTAAAGAATGATGTCGTATTGGACTTTAATTTAAAATTGTGCAAAGTTGGCGCGCCGGATACCAATGTGTTGATAGAGCTTTTTAGAGCGCTTGATTTTCATAGTTTAATCAAGCGATTGTCAGGAGAAGATACTTTTGATGGCGGCAAAAACACCTCTTCATATGACGCGAAGCACAAAAAAAACATTAGACATGTTATAAAAGTCATTCAAGTTGAATCATCAGATTTGTATAAAGACTTTCTCAAAACAGCACGCAACACGAAACAATGCGCTTGTTATCTTGTTTTTAGTAAAGATCCTCGCGTGGCGCAGATTGAGGGGTGTGTGTATGCCTTTTCCGCAGAAGGTGCATACTTTGTCCCTGCTTTATTTTTAACGCAAGATGTGTGGACGGTGATTGAGGAAAAAGAAAGTATTGTGTTTGATTTGAAATCCTTTATTGAAGCGCTTCATGCAAATGGGTTTTTGTATAACCCTCCCAACAACACTGATTTGATGCTTATGGATTATGTGGCAAATCCAGGGATTCGCAATCATACGCTTCAGAGTATTTTGTTAAAGCAGGTTGGGTTAAACAGCCCCGAAGCAGACGGACAATCCACGCTTTTTGGTGTGAATAAAGATATTGTTTCCGAGTATACTTGTTTGTTTTTTCAAACAGCACGTCAATTGCAAGAAGAATTGATGGAAAAATTATTGCTGGAAGTGTATAAAAAGATAGAAATCCCTTTGGTTCCGGTATTGGTGGTAATGGAAGAGTCAGGCATACAGCTTGATGTGTTACAGGTGAAGAAACTTTCAAAAGATATTACGGCGCGGATAAACACTGTTAGTAAAAAAATTTTTGGCATGGTGGGGCATGAATTTAATATTGCCTCCCCACAACAATTAAAAGAGGTGTTGTTTGATGAATTGGAAATTCCGGTAGAAGGAATCAAACAAGGCAAGACGGGACTTTCAACAGCGGCGGCTGAATTGGAAAAATTGCAAGGTCAGCATCCGATTATTGATTGTATAATGGAGTTTAGAGAGTTGGCGAAACTTCAAAACACTTATACAGATGTTTTGCCGGATTTAGTTGACGCGCGCGGAAGATTGCATACCACGTTCAATCAGGTGGTTACAACCACTGGAAGGCTTTCGTCTTCTGACCCAAATTTGCAGAATATTCCAATAAAAACAGAGTTGGGGCGGGAAATCCGCAAGACTTTTATTGCGCGCTCCGGATATCGTCTTATCAAAGCGGATTATTCTCAAATAGAATTGCGTATTATCGCGGCGCTTTCAAAAGATCATGAAATGATAAAAATTTTTGAGGCGGGCGCGGATATTCATCGTTCTACCGCGGCAAAAATAAATGGCATTAAAGAATCTGAAGTAACTTTTGAAATGCGTAGCGCCGCCAAGGCCGTCAATTTTGGAATTATGTATGGTCTTGGCGCGCATGGACTGGCGCAAAGCGCGCATATAAGTTTTGGGGAGGCACGTGATTTTATCGCTCGATATTTTGAAGTTTTTAAAGGGGTTAAAGTGTATCTTGAAGAAACAAAACTACGTGCTCATAAACAAGGGTATGTGGAAACTTTTTTTGGTCGACGTCGCTATTTTCCTGAAATAAACAGCGCAATCGCACAAGTGCGCGCGGGAGCGGAGAGAATGGCTGTCAACGCGCCCATGCAGGGTACGGCGGCTGATATAATCAAATTGGCAATGATAAAAATTCAAACTTTTTTGAAAGATTCATACCAACAAAATGAAGTTGCTATGGTTTTGCAGGTGCATGATGAGTTGGTATTTGAAGCAAAAGAGCAAATAGCGCGGAAATTGCTTGTCCCTATTAAAAAGATGATGGAAGGAGTTGTGGATTTTGGGGTGCCGATTGTGGTGGATATAAAAACAGGAGTTAATTGGGGGGAAATGGAATAATATGTATTTTTTATTCTATGGGACAGATTTTTATAGAAGCAAGAGACAGCTCAATAAGTTTATTGCTGAGTTTAAAACGCGGCGCGATCCGCAAGGATATAATACAGTAATTTTAAGTGGCGGAAGTGTTTCTTTAGATGAAATTTTGGGGCAATGCGTGATCGCGCCGTTTTTGGGCGAAAAGCGGCTTGTGGTGGTGAATTCTATTTCAGAAAACAAAAATGAAGCAGTCTTGGACGAATTATATAAAAGATTAAAAGACGTAGGAATACCCGAATATGTTGTTTTGGTTTTTTGGGAAAAACAGAATTTTGATAAAAAAGCGCACCTGTTGTTTTCTTTGCTTACGAAAGAAAAATATAGTCAGGTGTTTGAACCCCTTGAAAACACACGGTTGGCTGAATGGGTGTGCGCGCAAGCTGAAAACGGAGGCATGCGGTTTGATAAATCCGCGGCCGTTTTATTGATTGAGCTTCTTGGCTCTGATTTGGGAGTTCTGGATTTAGAGACACAGAAATTAATCGCGTGGGCTCGCGGTGAGAAAAAGAAGATTATCACAAAAGAGGATATCCATACCCTTATCCCCTCTGCTCTTGATGATGAAGTTTTTCATTTTATAGATGCTTTGTTTCAAGGGAATACCAAACAAGCACTTCGTCTTTTATATGATCAAAGAGCTTCCGGTTCAAGCGAGCAAGATGTATTTGGAGCCCTTCTTTGGCAAATACGAACACTTCTAGAGCTGAAGGATTTTGTGGTAAGAAATCCATATGCGTCCTCTGCTGATTGTGCCAGACAATTGGGCATACATCCATTTGTGATTAAAAAGACCGGAATTTTGTTGTCGCGCGTTTCAATGCAATTTTTATCTTCTGTGCATGAATATTTTTTACGCGTTGATAAAGATATTAAAACCGGCGTACGCGCCGCTTCATTTGCGTTTGACCAATTGGTCTTTGATATTACACGTATGATACAGCGGAAATAATATAAGGGACTGTCGCCGAAAGCGCATTCGGCGACAGTCCCTATAAAGCTTTTTTGATAACAAAAAAAACACCTTTCCATCAAGGAAAGGTGTTTTGATTAGTGTTATTTTTTAATGAAGCTTTGCATTTTTTTACTAACGCGGCTTTTGATTCTGTTTGCGCGGTTAAAGCTTATAATGTTTTTTTTATTTGCTTTATCAAGAGCTTTTTGCAAAGAACGAAAGAGTTCCGCAGGATTTTCAATTTTTTGTGCCACCAATGATTTTTTTATTTGATGGAGCAAGGTGTCGAGCTTTGATTCAATTTTTCTACGCTCAATCGTACGTTTTTTTGTTTGGCGTAAGGCCTTTAGCGCATTTTTTTTATTAGGCATATGATTTTAAACAATGGGTGAGTTAAAGTTATTAAGCGTTTTAAAGATACCATAGGCAGTAAAAAAAATCAAGAGGCTGGGGGTTGGCTTTGGTCGTTGGGTGACGAGAGGTGTCCCCCGTTGTGCAGAGAAGCAAAAGTGTCTTCAAATTTATTAAGCCTTTTTTCCGATGCATCATAAGAATTTTTGGCGCGTGAGAGGTGAGTGCCCACGAGTGTAAAATCTTCGCT
>LCLH01000007.1:0-20121 GCA_001001925.1 Candidatus Magasanikbacteria bacterium GW2011_GWC2_45_8 | reverse complement strand
TGCATTCCTTTGAGTCCAATGAGGATCGCCTGCAGGTAAATATAAAAAGTGTTAGGCGAAACAGGGATAACTTTTTTTTGAAAAGCAAGGTCAATAAGATTCTTGTCCCCTCTCCCCTCATAGCCTTTAATAATAATTTCATAATAAACGTTTTCCGCGGGAATATACATGAGGGCAAAATCCAGCGTATGCTCATTGGGTAGGATATAGGAAGAAGAAATTTTTTCAATATGTTTTTTTACATCAGATAAGAATTGTTTGCGAAATGATTCGCGCGTGTTTTCATCAGACTCCCCCATCATTTTTTTGAAATTTTCTAAAGGAAATTTTGCGTCAACAGGTACCAACCAATCGTCGCGCAATTTGACTACCGCATCAACTGTTTGTCCATTTTTAAAACCATGTTGAAGTACATAGTGTTGAGAAGGGAGTATTTGTGCAAGAAGATCGCTCAAAAAAAATTCGCCAAGTGTGCCGCGCATTTTTGGAGCCTGCAGTATATCTTGCAGCGAGGCAAGGTCTTTTCCTACATCATAAATGCGCTTATTGGCTTCTTCTAGCTGATTGAGCTTATTCATAACTTGGTTGTAAGCGCGCGCCGCGTTATCAAGTCTGTCCCCTACCGCTTGATTTGTTTGGGTAATGGATTGATTATTTTCTTTTAGCCGCTCATTGAGCTGGTTTGATATATGGTGGAGTTGTTGTTGAAAGAGGGTGAATGTTTTAAGTCCTTCAGACTGTGAAGAGTTAGAGAGTTGAATTTTTTTCCAAAGCGTGTATACTGTTAGCACTGTTGCAAGAACAAAAATAAAAAAGACCACTATCACAAGAAAAAAAAGGCTGTTCATAAGAAGTATTGTTTAGTCAAAGTAGCTTAGATAGAAGTTACAGATATTAGTATAATAGATCTTAAAATACTTTTTTGCAAGCATCAATTTTTGGTTAATTTGTTTTACGACTCAAATAGTTAGCTGGGGTTAGTTGTTTTTATCAGAGATTTCTGTTATTTTTAAAAGTTGTTTCATATGAAATTTTCGCCCCCATAGTTTAATGGATAGAACAACCCCGTCCTAAGGGGTGGATGTGCGTTCGATTCGTGCTGGGGGCACCAAAAGTGAGAACCACTATTTCAAGAGAAGTTTGTTTTTTCCTTAAGAAACAAAAATTTAGAAAAATCAACATTAAATTTATTTCCAAAGTATACAACAGTCTATACATTGGGAGCTTAAAGACAATATTTTAAAAGACGTGAATTTTGATGTAAGAAATAAGGGCCTATGGTTCAGTGGTAGAACATCGCATTCGCATTGCGGAAACAGCGGTTCGATTCCGCTTAGGTCCACCAGATAGTAAATTAAATCAAAAAAAGTTAAAATATTTTTAAGAGATAAGTATACAACAGTCTATACATTGAAAAGAAAAATAAGCTTAAATGACAGGAGGAGTAAATTCAATTAAAGAAGGGCGGCTAGCTCAGTTGGTTAGAGCGTTACATTGACATTGTAAAGGTCACAGGTTCGAATCCTGTGCCGCCCACCAAAGTAAAAAAATTGAATTAAAATGACAAATACATCAAAAAGATAAGTATAGACTACTCTATACTTTGAAAGAAAAATAAGCTTAAAAATTTTTAAGAAAAATTGGCAGAAAATAATCAAATCAGTACGCAAAAATACTGATTTTTTGATTTTAGGGAATGTCGTTGAATGCCGTTTTGACTGCAATTTCAATATTTCGGTCAAAATCACCTCAACATTTTTCGGATTAACAATTGTTGGGCGCAATCGCTCGCCTAAGCTCGCTCATCTGCGCCCAATGGGCGGCGCCTGTCTGCGCCAGTTGGCGTGCCGCTCGCTTACGCTTCGCGACAACGCCCAACTGACGCATATCCGGAATTCCTCACTCGACTGGAGTCGGATTCGGAACTTCGGAACATGCGCCGCCCATTAAACCTCAAAATGTATTCAGCAATTCTGTCTCAAAATTCAGGATCCTCGCTGAGAAAGTGCGTTCCACGAGAGACCTTTTAAAGAATTAAATAATACTATTCCTTTTGGCCTTGCCGCAGGGTTAATGATTGTCAGTAAATTTGCGATAGAAAACAGATTCTGTATCTCAACACAACACCAGAGTCGGATTGAATTTATTTAGATGTTAGTAGAGAAGTTTCATGTGGAGCATAGATAAAAAAATTATTTTAATGTTTTTTACTGAAAAAGGGATATTTTTTGCTTTATTATTGAATAAAGAAGTGTCGTAAAATGAACTATTGATATTTAAAAGATAAAAGTAAGACATGTGCATAAACTCATAATGAAAATATTATTAAAATATGCTAAAATGAGTTTATCTAATCAATGGATTTATGAGAAAAAATAAGATTGTTATTTTTGCTATATTGTTTTCTATAATCTTTGTTGCAATTCGCTCTTTTAATGTTTCTGCGGATGTCATGAGTTCTGATAATTATAAAATATTTTCTGATGTTTTAAGCGTTGGCGGTGCGTACAGTATTTCAAGTAATTATGGTCTTTCTGACACAGTGGGGGAGATATTGGTAAATCCAACCAGTAGCACAAGTTCAAATTTTGAGATTCAAAGTGGTTTTTGGGGTATGAGCAGTTCAAGTATTCTAAGTGTTAGTTTTGATACCAATTCAATAAATTTGGGGACTCTTAGTAAAACAGAGGTTAACACAGCATCTCAAACAATGACGGTTACCACAAACGCGTATGCCGGATTCACAACCACTATTCAAGTGAGCGGATCTTTGAGTTCCGGAACTGATACCATAACAGCGGTGAGTGATGGCGCGGTGAGCGCGGGAAGTGTGGAGTATGGAATAAGGACTTCAGGAACAAATGCTCAAATGAACTCAAGTGATTATGGGCTTTCCGCGTCCGCGCAAACGCTTGCGCAAACAACCTCTGCAATTATAGCGGATCAAACAGTGGTAACCTACAAAGCTTCAATTTCAGGAAGTACCGGCGCCGGAAGTTATGGTCAGACGGTTACATTTACCACAACGGCAAATTTCTAGAATTTTGATTTGATATGACTAAAAAAATTTGGAGAATTTTTTTCTTGATGTTACTTGTTTTTTTTACGTTTTTATTAAAGTTGCCCGTGGAAGCGTTGATGATATCGCCGGCAGTTAAACAGCTTTATGTAAAACCAGGGGATCAGGTTGTTGAGATCGTTACCGTGGCAAATGAAGAAGACAGAAAAATAACATTATTTCCTGTTGTTGAAAATTTTAAACCAAAAGATACACATGGAACTCCGGAATTTTTAGGCGATACTGATCCGGAAGGCGCGGCGCGTTGGATACAGCTTCCGTTTAAAAATGTTGAATTGGCGCCAAAAGAACGTAAGGATTTTTTATTTAAAATTAATATCCCAAAGTGGGCGCGTCCGGGCGGGCATTATGCCGCATTATTTTGGAAGATTGAAACAAACAAACAGTCTGATGTTGTATCTGTTTCACGCGTTGGTTCCTTGTTTTTGTTTGGCGTGGCGGGGGCTATGACAGGTGAGATGAAAATGTCTGACGCGAGTGTGGTAAAAAATAAAAACGGGGGAGTGGAAGGATTTTCTGTATCCATAGAAAATAAAAGCAACATCCATATTGCGCCAAAAGGTCGCATAGAAATATATAATTTTTTTGGAAAACGTGTTGCGGATATACCGTTGAATGTCGAAGAAAAAAACGTACTTGCGCAAAGCAAGCGAATATTTTTTGAAAAATGGGGGAAGTCGTACAATTCATGGTGGAAACTTCACGCCCGTGTAAAGAGTGAATTTGGTTTTAATTTTTCAGCGGAAGAGAAGGATTTGGTGTTTTATAATTTGCCAAGATTCGCGGGAATTAAAATTTTGATTGCCTTGATAATTATTATTTTTGCGGCTAGAAAGATTTACCAACGAAAGCGTTTAAAAAAAGAGCATGGTTTAATTCTTGGTTCATGAGAATTTTTCAAAATAAAAAAAGATATCATTTTTTGTTTGTCTTAATTGGGGTAATTCTTTTGTTACCCTATTTTGCGTACGCAATTACTTCAACAGGAAGCAACACTACCTCTGTTGGGGCTTCCGTGCCCAGCAGTGGCATAAGCGGAGGAAGTAGTGTTCCTTTGCAACCAGATACTCCAATACCTCCAAAAGACACCACCTCTCCGGCGGCAATTGCAAATGCGAGCGCAAAAAACGCAACATCAAATTCTGTAACTTTGGAATGGGCGGCACCAGGCGATGATGGCAATACAGGAACCGCGACAAGTTATAGTGTACGATATGCTTTGAGCGCAATCTCGTCGGAAAGCGCGTGGAGTAGCGCTACAAGCGCGAGTGGAGTGCCCACACCTGCAATTGCGGGTACAACACAAAGTGTGGTGGTGGCGGGGTTAAATTCGCAAACTACTTATTATTTTGCGGTGCGCACCACAGACGAAGCTGGAAATCAAGGTGGAATTTCTAACAGTCCCTCGGCGGAAACTTTGGGGGCTGATACAACACCACCTGTAATCTCAAACGTAAAGGTTGGGATTTCCGCTCATACGGTAATCATAGATTGGACGACAGATGAGAACTCGGATTCGCAGGTGGCCTATGGTTCTACGACTGGTTTGGGGACAATTATATCCAACGAACCTCTTGTTACCGACCATTCCAAAACATTGTCCGGATTAATTGCGAATAAAAAATATTACTTTCTTATTCACTCAACTGATGCGTCAGGGAACACAGGGAGTGGGGAGATCACACCATTCGTAACCACAAAAGACGCGACTCCTCCTACCAACGCAAGCCAATTTAACACATCTGCCGGAGATGGAAAAGTTACGTTGACATGGAAGAATCCCGGTGATAATGATTTTGCAGGAGTAAAAGTTCAACGCGCGTTTTTTGCGGCGCCGCAAAGTCCAAATGAAGGACAAATGGTTTATAATGGGAGCGGTTTTTCCGTGTTAGATGGCGGATTACAGAATGGCACCACTTATTATTACACTGTTTTTGCTTATGATTTGTCTGGAAACTATGCTTCAGGAGTTACTGTTTCCGCGATTCCGTCCGGTAGTGGGACAACAGCAACACCTATCGTGGAAGGTTCACAACAACAGACGGCCGCCGCAACAGGTCAAGCTATCACAGGAGGCTCTGAAACAGCAAATTCTTCCGGTGGAATTTCAGGCGGAGGATCAGCTTCAAATCAAAATTTAATAAGCGACGAAATATTATCACAGCTTTCTTTAACTTCCATAACTTTTTTAACAGCAGGAGAAAGTATTTTGGTTTCTCCGGACCAAAAAGGCGTTGTGCATATAATGGCTGGACAGAATTTTACATTGGCAATTGGAGAGAGTGTCTTAAAGAATATATCATTTCAACAAATTATTTTTCAGTTTAATGGAGATAGTTATGTCATGAAGAAAGATGAAAGAACCGCTACGTGGCGCGCCACCGTTAGAATGCCGGAAGATAAGCAAAAACAAGAAGGTGTGGTGAAGCTTTTTCAAACAAACACAACAGTTGATTTGTTGTCATTTGGAATTGTTGTTGAACCTCAAGGACTGATCTACAAGGAGGGGACAAGGGGGAATGAATCTATCGCATTGGTGGATGCCGCACTTTTTAAACTTAATGCGAATAGTATTTGGGAAAAGTGGGCGAGCGGGGTATATAATCAACAAAATCCGCAAAATTCAGGTGAAAATGGTACCTATGGTTGGGTAGTTCCGGCAGGGACATATTTTTATAGAATTGAAAAAACAGGGTTTAGGGTTTTTGAATCTAATAAAGCCACGATTGCAGATGGAGCCATTTTAAACAATAGTGTTCGGCTTTTAGAAATTCCACCGTCTCTCTCTGAGGCAATAAAAGCAGGGGCGCCGTTGCAAGAAAACATAAAAAACGTTGCAAAAAATTTGGGTAAACAAACAACATACATAAGTAAAATAATCAATCAAGAGGTGCAACAATTTGCTCAAAATCCGGAAGTTCAAAAAACTACAGAACTGTTTGCGGCACCGGCTGTAGCTGGAGCCGCGGCGGTAAATGTGGGTACTGCTGTTGGTTTGGGACAGCTTATTCCTTATCTACGTTTCTTATTTACACAACCGTTATTGATTTTTTCACGCCGGCGGCGTAAGGGGTGGGGTTTGGTGTACAATTCTTTGACAAAAGTACCACTTGCTTTGGCAACAGTACGTTTGATTGACTCTGCAAGCGGGCGTATTGTGCAATCCCGAGTTACCGATTCAGAAGGGCGTTACGCTTTTTTTGTTAAACAAGGTGCTTATAAAATCCAAGTGAATCACGGGAATTTTAGTTTTCCGAGCAAATTTTTGGCCGGATTGCGTGAAGATAACCAATTTATTGATTTATATCATGGTGAACCTATTGCTGTCTCTCTGGGAGGCGCTTTAGTTACCGCAAACATACCTTTGGATCCTGTTGGTGTTGAAAAGCCAGCGGGCAAAATTTTACGGCAGTTGTTTTGGAGGCGTTTTCAGCATGGAATGAGCATTTTGAGCCTTATTTTGACAGGTGGGTTTTTAATTATTAAGCCGTCGTTGGTGACGATGGGGATAACAGCGTTGCAAATCGCGTTTTATTTCTTATTTCGTCGTCTGGCAATTCCACGAAAGCCAAAAAGCTGGGGTATTGTGTATGAACATACGCAAAAAATACCTCTTGCCAATACCATTGCCCGTATTTTTGATAAGAAGTTTAATAAATTGCTTGAAACACAAGTTACTGATAAGACAGGGAAATATGCATTTTTGGTTGGGAAAAATGAATATTATGTGGTATTTGAACGTCCTGGATATGAAAAACAGACAAGCAATACGATTGATTTGACAAAGACCATGGAGCCTGTTTCTGTTGTTGGGTTTGATGTTGAATTGGAAAAACAACATATACAAGAAGAAATAAATGCAAAAAATGAGGAATAGAGTTGTTCACAGGGATAAAATTTTAAGTTTGTGATATAATGTTAAGGAGAAAAAGAATGAACCAGAGCTTTGGGCGAAAAATTTTGTATTTTTTTGAAAACCGTTGGAGAAAGACGGTTGGTTTTCTTTTTGTGTTTTTTATTGTGGCATTTTTTGCGCCTTCAGCGGCAAATGCTTTTAATCCACAGATTACCTATCAAGGGAAATTGACTAATGCTTCGGGAAATTCGGTAACAAATGGAACCTACTATTTTAAAGTGACTATTTATAACGCTTCATCAGGAGGTACGTGTGTGTATACCGCGTCAAGTACCACAAGTGGCACATGCAGTGCCGCGACGTCTACACCCATAACGGTTACTAACGGCATATTTTCTATTAACTTGGGAGATACCAGCGCGGATTTGAACAGTCTATCATCATCAATGTTTACTACCTCATCTTTGTATCTTGGTATTACAGTGTGTACAGGTATGAATTCCAGTTGTGATAGCGAGATGACGCCGCGAAAGCGTTTGACTGCCGCAACGTACGCTTTTGAGGCTGATTATTTGGGAGGAGTAACTACCTCAACAATTGGTGGCACAGGTTCGTATATTCCAGCGACCGACTCAAGCGGTAATTTGAAAATTACCAATAGCGTGTATATTGCAACCTCTACCGCGGGGCAGTTTGGAGTGGGGACAACGACCATACCGTCCGGATATAAGGCGTTTCTTGATAGCACCACCGCGGCGGATAAATTATTGGTAATTCGCGGGAACAGTTCGCAGAGCGGAAATATGCTTGAATTACAGAATAACAGCGGGAGGGCTCTTGGTTTTTTTGATTCAAGCGGGTATTTATCTGTGGGGAGCGGATCAGTAACATCTACCATGCAAAGCGCTTCTTTAATTGTGGGACAAGCAACAAGTTATAATCAGGGTAAGTTTTATGTTGATGGGGCTACAGGCAGTTTGAGTGCGTCAAGCTCTATTCAAACATTTGGGAATACTACCTCAACAGGGATCATATATGCATTGGGCGGTTTCATCTCCAACGCCTCGTCTTCCATAGGAGCAGGATTTTCAATCACACTTTCAGGAAACATCCTTGCAAACAACAACAGCTCCAACCTTGGAGCATATGGCAACGCCTTTGCAAGTGCGTATGCTTCAGGCACCATTTTTGTGGGTACAGGAGGATTTAGCTCATCCACATTTGCCGGAGGGTTATTATCAATAGGCAGTATTTCTGATACCGCGTACTTGCGATCAACAAGTCTCATTTTAAGTGCAGGCAGTGGATATAATCTTGGGAAATTTTATGTTGATTCTTCCGGCAATGTTTCAGCTTCTGGTACTCTCCAAGCAACCAACCTATCGACTTTTCTTGGAGGCTTCATCTCCAATGCCTCGTCTTCCATAGGAGCAGGATTGCAAGTGGCAGGAGCTTTGAATGCTTCGTCAACACTGCTTGTTGGCGGTAACATACTTGCTGGCACCAATGGCACGCCAACACTTGGGGCGTTTGGGAATGCTTTTGGAAATGTGTATTCTTCAGGCACTCTTTTTATTGGGTCAGGAGATTCTTCGTCAACATTTACCGGTAGTGCGTTGTCTGTTGGCGGAGCAATTTCGGGTGGGGGATCTGGATTTTCCAGTTTGGCATATAATAGTTTGACTATTGGAGTAAATGCAATCACAGCAAAGCTTGGCACGGGTGTGTTTTATGTTGGTAATGCAGGGAATCTTTCTACTTCCGGCAGTATCGCACTCGGGAACGGAAATTTTTTATTGGATACGGGCGGTGGATTATTTACATCCGGTACGTTGAACATACGAAACACAGGTAGCTCGCAATTCGATGGCGATTTGACTGTGCTCGGCCGCTTGCGTATGATTGGTGACGCAACAACATCTTCGCCGTTAGTGGGAATTAATTTTACTTCAACGGCGGCGACCAATACATTTACCGCGTACAATCATGACGCAAACGCTAAGACTGCTTTTGTATTCAATGGGAGTGATATTTCTTCTACTACTGCTGGTACACCTTTGAACCAAACTATTGCCATTTTTCAGGCAGGAGGAACCAATAAGGTGATTGTTACAGGAGGAGGCAATGTATATGCTAAAGCAAGTTTTGTAGCAAATTCTTCCGAATATGGTATTGGTGACTTTGCGGAGTTTGTTGATCTTTCTGATGGTCAAAAAGCTGAACCCGGGGATGTAGTGATTGTTGATGCTGCGAGTCTGAATAAGTTTAGAAAATCAGATACCGCGTATGCAAAAGAAATAGCAGGTGTGATTTCCGATACAGGCGCGTTTGTAATTGGCGCTGGCGGGGATGGTCGTGCGGCGCTTGCCATGGCAGGACTTGTGCGCACAAAAGTTACTACAGAAAATGGCCCAATAAAAGTAGGGGATTACTTGGTTGCTTCTTCAAAATCCGGGTATGCGATGCGTTATGATCCTGCAAGTGGCCTGCCAGCGGGTTTGGTTGGTATGGCGCTTGAGACGCTTGAAAGCGGTGAAGGTAAAATTAAGGTTTTGATTAATAAAGGATATGTGGCAGGTAGTCAGGCAGGGGCCGTAACTTTGCAAGCAAGTGTGGATAAGGAAGGCAAGCTCTCCGGCCCTGTTGATTTGAATTTGGTTGGTCAAAGCATTATTAATGTAAAAGCGATTGTTGGTGTGGGGGACAAATGGAAGATTGATGAAAATGGTGTAATGACAAACATTATTAAAACTTCTCAAGGTTCAAAGACAGTGTATAATCAACAGTCGCCGGACGCGGAGATTGTGTTGTCCGGTTCCGGACAACTGCAAAACGGCAGTACGCACATAGAATTTGATCAAGATACACAGGATATTTTATCTGATAAGGTGCCGCTCAAAGTCAGTATTACATTAACCGGCGAAAGCGAAGGTGGAATTTATGTGAGTGAAAAATCAATAAAAGGATTTACGGTGAGAGAAATGAAAAATGGCACAGGAAACGCGCCGTTTGATTGGACAGCTATAGCGCGGCGCAAGGGGTATGAAAATCAAGCGGTTCAGGCACCTGTAGCAAATACTTCGGCAGATGCTCCTGCGCCTGAATCAACTATGTCATCTTCAACTCCCGCACTTCCAGGCCAGCAGATTTCAAGCCCCATCTCAACGCCGGCGGTTGATTTGCCGGGAGCAAATTTGAGCTCAAGTCCTCCCGCAAGTTCATCAACCCCGTAATTCTTGTCATGGTAGCGAGTTTGTGTTATAGTTTCGCCGTTCGGGCCCTTAGCTCATTTGGTAGAGCGCTTCCATGGCATGGAAGAGGCGACCGGTTCAAATCCGGTAGGGTCCACCAAATTTAATTTTATACCTTATTGCCCTGCGTGTTCCTGTGCAGGGTCAAATATATCCTGTATGTCTTTGCCAATAGGTATTGTTGGCTTGCCCAACGTAGGAAAGTCCACTTTGTTTAAAGCTTTAACGCGCAAACCAGCGCTCATTGCAAATTATCCTTTTGCCACCATTGACCCCAATGTTGGTGTTGTTGAGGTGCCGGATGCGCGGTTGGGAGAGCTTGCGCGTGTTTCCGCGAGCGCGCGCGTAATTCCTACAGTTATTGAGTTTGTTGATATTGCGGGATTGGTGCGCGGCGCTTCGCAAGGCGAGGGGTTGGGGAATAAATTTTTATCACATATACGGGAAGTTGCGGCGATTGTGCAGGTGGTGCGCGTATTTAGCGACCATAACATTACTCATGTGTTGAACAGAGTGAATCCTGTGGAAGATATGGAAATAATCAACATTGAATTGGCGCTCGCGGATTTATCCACGGTGGAAAAACGACTGGAAAACGTGCGCCGGCAAAAAAAGACCGGCGCAAGCAAAGAATTGGAAATTGCGGTTACATTGTTTGAACGGTTGCATGATGAATTGAAGAAAGGCGTGGCGGTGCGTGATTTGGGGTTAAACCAAGAAGAAGATTTGTTAATTAAAGACTTACAACTTCTTACCGGCAAACCTCTTCTGTATGTGGTTAATTGCGATGAAGAGAATCAAAACGTTCCGGAAGAGGTTGTTATGGCGGCAGGCAAGAACCCTGTGCTTGCAATTTCTGCCAAGCTTGAGGCTGAATTGGCTGATTTGCTCCCGGAAGAATCCAGCGCCTTGCTTCACGAGCTTGGTTGGTCCCAGTCGGGTCTTGATCGGCTTATTGTTGCGGGGTATGCGCTTTTGAATTTGATTACTTTTTTGACTTCGGGTCCGGAAGAAAGCCGCGCCTGGACTATAAAAAAAGGCACCCGAGCGCCACAAGCGGCAGGGGTGATTCATACGGATTTTGAACACGGATTTATACGCGCGGAAATATGCAATTGGAAAGAATTTGTTGAACTGGGCGGCGAGGCTGGAGTGAAAGAAAAGGGATTATGGAGGTTAGAAGGGAAAGAGTACGTAATGAAGGACGGGGACGTGTGTTATTTTAGGTTTTCGGTTTAAATTTTACAATCAACCGCCCCACTTTTTGATCCGGTCGCGCGTAGAGAATACCGGCAGAATGCGGTGAAAGCGGTTCAAAGTCAAAATATTTTTTTATCATGCTGAATGCTGGCAAGTCAAGCCAGCTTTTTTGATAGGCAAACACAGGCCACACCATTACCACGCGGCCGTGCGGTTTAAGAAGTGTAGAAAAAACAAAAAGCATTTTTTCATACAAAGGATTGAGATCATTGAGAATGCGGTCAAGTGATGTTTTATTTGTTGTGCCGCGCAGTGGCGGTCCGAGAAAAGGTTCGGTAATGATCACGTCTATTGAGTGATGCGGCAGTTTTGCATCAAGCGTTTCAATCGGATTTTGAGAGAGTGATGGATGTTCGGAAACGAGTGAATATTCGTGTTTGAGCCAGTTGAAATTTATTTGTGTGTCTTTAATGGCGCGCGCGCTCAAATCACTACCATAAAGTTTGTTGTGGGGGCGCAAGAGCGCCGCTTCCATAAGAATTGTCCCTGATCCGCAAAAAGGATCCAGAATTGTTTCGCCCTCTTTTACTTGTGCAAGATTGAGCATAATACGCGCCACTTTTGGTGGAAGCATACCGGATTTGGGGTCTGCCGCGGGGCGTTCAAAATCACGTTTGCCAAAGTCGGCAAAATCTTGAACAGTGTCCGTGCGCGCGACATACAATTTATTTTTGATAACAAAAAGTTGGAGTTCGGCACCGCGGTCTGAAAGCAGTTTGTTGGTTGCAATCACCACACTGGATAAAGTTGGTTCGCGCGAACTCACCAGTCTGCTTGAATGTTCAAAAGTCTCCTTGAGTATTGTTTTAATTTCAAGCCCCAGTTTAAACGGGTTAATGCCCGCCGGAAGAGGGCTGTAGACGCTTAATCCAAAGTATATTTTTTGTTCCTTTGCAAGGCGTTTCACTATTATTTGAGCGAGTTCATACGCCAAATTTTGAGCGTGGGGAAGCACTTGCAACCCCTCGCCGATTTTGATAGTGCCTCCAAGCATGCGCATGAGCTCTTTTGTATCAATCGGCGAAGGCGTTTCAATAACAAAAAAATGAGCCGATGACTCAATAACAGAAAACGATGTATGAACGGGCAAGACGTACTGTAGTTCTGCGATTGAAAGTTTCTGTGTCCGCCCAAGAATGAAACTATACCAATAAGACATTATGGTTTTGCTAAAAACGGATTGGGAAGATTTTGCGGCAAAAGAGAGTTGGTTGAGCTGGCAGATGCTGATTCTGAAGACGTGTATGGCGCAAGCAGGTTTAGGTCTTTCTTTATTTTGTCATAAAGCGACACATCAAGCACGTCCACCGCGAGTTCGGATTTGAGAATTAGGATAGTCTCTGCTCTGCCAATGGTAGTATAAAAATTATTATAAATAAACAAAATAAGCCAAAAGCCGATAAGAGCCAGAATACCTAAAATAATATAAAGAAAACTATTGATGAGAGACCCTAAAGTAAAATCTTTCTTAAGGTTTGGGATAGACATACGCGGTAGCTTGCGCTGATAAAGTAACTTGGTTATTTGGGGTGTTTGTAACTTGTCGGTTTGTGCTGTTATGTCCGCCCCCTGTGATGGTGATGCCACTAAGTTGTATGGCAAGTTTTGCTTGTTCCAAATCAAGAAGGTATGCCAAAATATCGGGGTAACTTCCTGTAACTTGCAATTGCGCGGTTAGCGCGGTTAGCTTGTTTTGTTTTATTGGTTGTTTGTTGGGCAGAGCAATATTTTGTTCCAAGTGCCGCGCGCGTGCGATTTGTTCTAGAAATACAATGAAATCAAGCTCATGACCTTGCTCAAGAAAAAGCGTCTGAAGTTCCGAGGTGAGCTGTCTGACTTTTCCAAGATTGGTTTTTGATTTGCGCAGGTTGGTAGTGCGCTCGTAGCGTAGTTCAAGATCGTGTTGTAGTTTAAAAATTGTTTGGTTGAAAGAGGTAATGGAGCGCACAGAAGGGAGAATGATAAGAAACACAAACAAACAGAGTGTGAGGAGCATTCCGCCGGTGAAAAATATTATCTTTTTTTCATGATATGCTAACATTGGTTTGGAAGTTTAATGTTTTAATTTCAAATTGATTTGAAATTCTATGTTGTTTTCTCGTATCAAGTTATCCAACGGAATGGAAGCATCTTCTACAAAATCAATTTTTTTAAGCTGTGATTGCAGGTCTAAAAGTGCGTTGCGGGTTTGTGCGTTGCCTTGCATGCTTATGGCCGTTCCATCATTTAAAACAGAAAGTCCGCTTAAACTGACAGAGGGAGGAATAATATATTGCAAGATAGTAAAAATGCGCGCGCTCCAGATTTTTTTTGCGGCAGTAACAAATTCAATTTGTTTTAGATTTGTGTTGACCGTAAGAATTTCTTTGTTTACTGCGGTAAATTCTTTGTCAATAGCTTCAGAATGAAGAGTAACTTGTTGAATACTTTCATTGAGCAAAAATGACGCGCCTCCAAGAACTGCGCCAGTTAAAACCGCCGCGACAAGAAGAAGTATAAGAATAAATTTGGCAAACAAAAAGAAATAGAGGTTCAACGCGTGTTTTTGTTTAAGCGGTGGTAAAAGATTTATGTGCTTCATAGCTTGATTTATATTCCAAGAGGAGAATGAAGCCCTCGCAATCCAAGCCCAATAGCTGTGTTGAAACGCATATAAGGGCGGGAGGATTCTTTGGCGAGCGTTGTATTTGTCCGTATGCGCGCAAGCGGATTGCCGCGCACGACAGGTTTCCCTG
Source organism: Candidatus Magasanikbacteria bacterium GW2011_GWC2_45_8 (assembly GCA_001001925.1). GTDB lineage: Bacteria > Patescibacteriota > Patescibacteriia > Magasanikbacterales > UBA10146 > UBA10146. The sequence continues at coordinate 5,940 of LCLH01000007.1, read as the reverse complement.
CGCGTTTGGATAGTTCTTTGTCAAAAAACAGCATTTGTCCGGATCCACCAGAGAGGATTATTGAGTCTACTTCCGCGGCTTCGGAAAAATGTTCAGAAAAAAAAGAGATACCTTTTTGCACATATGAAGCCAACTCATCCATGCTTTTTTCCATGACTTCTTTTATGTTGCAGACCTTTGTTTGGCCTTGTTTGTGGCATATGCAATTTTCAAAATCCATACCACATAAGATTTTTATGCGTTCAGCTTCATCTTCCGTGCATGAAAGAGCTCGTTGTATCCGTTCCGTTAAAAGATTGCCGGAGAATTCAAATGAAAGGGTGAATTGAATTGTTTGGTTGCTGTACATTATAAATGTAGTGCTTGTTTGCCCGATATCAAGAATAAGGTGTGTCCCCGAGCTATTGGGTGGCAGAGAAGTGCGTGTGATTGACATGGCTTCCACCTCAAGCGCAAGTGGGGTAAGTCCCGCGATATTAAGCAGATAGGTATATGCGTCGGCTGTTTTTTTGAGTACCGCGCCGAGTAAAATCTTTGTTTCCGATTGGTTTGAAATGTGAGGCATTAATTGCCAATCCAAATAAGATTCGTTGAATGGAATAGGGAGCTCTTTTTTTGCGACTTCGTATATAGTATTGAGAGAAAGCATTCCCTGTTTAACCGGTATAGATAGGAGCTTTATAAATGTTTTTGTTTCCGGCAAAGCGCAGACCACCCAAGGAATTTTGTGTTTGCAGGCAGTGCGGGCTGAAACTTTTTTGACTGCGTGTAATACTTCTTCAGGTTTGACAATTTCTCCTTCAAACATTGATCCGTCCGGCAAACGTTCTTCCGCGTATGAAACGAGTTCTGTTTTAATTTTTTTGAAGCTCAAGCGATGCAAATCAAGACGTACTGCTTTTACAGTTTCATCTCCAATATCAAGCCCAATTACACTTTTGAACGGATTAAACAACATACAGTCAATTTAAAAACCCTCTGCCAAAGAATAAAGCGGCATGATAACTGATACCGCGAGCGCTCCCACAACTACACCCAAGATAATGATCATTACCGGTTCTATGATGGTGGAGATATTTTTTAAAATGCGATCTACTTCATTATCATAATACGCGGCGAGCTCCGAAAGCATTTCTTCTAATTTTCCGGATTGTTCACCGACCAAAATCATTTGAGTGGTAATTGGCGGGAAGAAAAGAGGAAACGGAAGAAGGCACTCCGCAAGTGTTTTACCGGATTTAATTTGTTCACTCGCTTGTTTGATGATGATTTGATAATGCACATTGCCCACAACTTGTCCTGTGATTTCCAATGCGTCAATGATTGGGATGGTGCTTTTTAAAAGCGAACTCAAAGTGAGCGTAAAACGCGCGAGGTTGACCTGTTTAACAATGTTGCCGATAATTGGAAAACGAATCAACGTCATATCGTAAGCTTTTTGAAACCATAGTTTTTTGTGTATTGAAATTATACCCCCAATGAATGCGGCAATAATAATAAGCGTAAGTATGCCGTGGTTTATAAGAAAATCGCTTAAGGCCATGAGAATCCGCGTAGGGAGAGGGAGAGCGATATTCATTTCTTTGAATACATTAAGAAGTTTAGGCAGTACAAATACAACCATCTCTACGCCAATGCCAAGCATGGCAACCAGAACAACAGCAGGATAGATCATTGCTCCGCGAACTTTGGAGTTTAGTTCGTAACTTTTTTTCATTTGAATCACGATTTGTTGCAGTGTGTCTTCCAGTCTTCCGGAGAGCTCGCCCGAAGAAATCATTTTTACGAAAATTGAGGGGAAAACCGAAGGAAATTTTTCAAGCGTTTCAGTAAGAGAGTGCCCTTCTTCAACATCTTTTTTAATTTTTTCAATAATTTTTTTGAAACGCGCGTTGGGTGTTTGGAGCGCAAGAATGCGGAGCGCTTCAACCACAGAAAGCCCTGCTTTTATCATGACGCGCAAACTGTCCACAAAAAAGATTTTTTGCGGAAGTGTAATGGGTTGAAGATTTTCCAAAATATGATTCCAGTCAATTTTTTTTGATACGTTTGTCGTCATAAAAGTTTAATCTTTGGCGGCGCTCAAAACTTCTTCAATACTGGTGGTGCCTTGTATGGCCTTGATAATGCCATCTTCAAGAAGCGTAATCATGCCTCGTTTGACCGCCGCGGTTCGTATATCTTCAGCATTTGCTTTTTTGTTGATTAAGTCAATCATTTCTTTGTCAATTTCAAGAAGTTCATAAATGCCAATGCGCCCTTTGTAACCTTCGTTGCGGCATTTGGTGCAACCCTTGCCTTGAAAAAATGTAAGGGTGTTAAGACCTCCTGTAGTGTTGGAAATACCCGCTCGTTCTGCTAATTGTACCACACGCGCGGGTTCAATGCGATGTTCAAGTTGGCTCACTTGCTCCGCGGAAAGCTGGTATGGTTCTTTGCAGAATTGGCAGGTTTTACGCACCAAGCGTTGGGCAACAATGATATTGGTGGTAAATGCAACCAAAAATGGCGGTACGCCCATATCTATAAGGCGAGGCAGTGTGGTGGGCGCGTCGTTGGTATGAAGTGTTGCAAGCACCAGATGCCCTGTCATGGCGGCATGCATGGCGGTTTCCGCTGTTTCTTGATCGCGAATTTCTCCTACCATAATAATATCGGGGTCTTGGCGCAAGAACGCGCGGAGTCCTGACGCAAATGTATAACCAATACGTGGATTGACTTGGCTTTGATTGATACCTGTCAAGTGATATTCAATTGGGTCTTCTATGGTTGAGATATTGACATCCTGTTTGTTAAGAATGTGCAGAAGTGAGTAAAGAGTGGTGGATTTTCCAGATCCGGTAGGGCCGGTTACGAGCACCATTCCATGGGGTTTGGAGACATTGTCCATGAGCATTTTTTGTTCTCCGGCGCCAAACCCAAGCTGTTCAAGCATACCGGCATAATGGAAACACGCAGAGAAAGTTTTTCGTTTTGTACGGAAATTTTGAAACGCCCGTCTTGGGGCATCATGTGTTCATCAAGCTTGAGGTTGGCTAGAATTTTAATGCGCGCAATCATACCCGCCTGCACTGTTTTGGGCAAGGTCATGACTTGGCGCAGAAGCCCGTCTATGCGGAACCGCACAATGATTTCTTTTTCTATGGGTTCAATGTGAATGTCAGACGCGCCTTCGTATACCGCGTGATCCAAGATGCTGTTGACGATGTTGATAATGGGCAGATCTTCCGCGATTTTTTTGAGTTGAGAGCTGTCTGTCCCGTCAGTTGTTTCAGATGTTATGATTTTAAGTTCACTTTGCAAGGATTCATGATAACTGCGTTGTACGGTGGAAATTCCAACCGGTGTGGCGATGTAGATAACAGGCTCAAGATTGGTGGTGCGATGAATAAATTCAAATGTTTGCAAATCAAGCGGATCAATCGTGGCCAGTTTTACTTCTTTTTCTGATTTTTCAAAAGCCACAATGCTGTGAGAAATAGCAAGAGGGCTGGGAATGGTTTCCAGCACATCTTTAGGAACTTGCCTATCTTTGATGTCTATAAAAGGACGGTTGAAATATTGGGCTATTGTCTGATACAATTTTTCTTCCGTCAAGATATTATTATTTAGAACATATGCTTCAAAAGAAAGGCCATGGCCTGTAATATTTGCCTCAATATCTTTTATTTGCGTGTCTGAAAGAAGCTTTTGGGCGATAATGATTGATTTGATTTTTTCGTTTGAAAGCATGGTGGTATTTTCTATGATTATAGTATATCATATTATATATGCACAATGCTAAACGTTTTAAGAATTTTATCGCGGAGGGCGCACATTCATTTTTTCCCATCATAGCGCCGCTTGTCGCGGCATATCAAAAAGAAACAGGTAATCGCCCTATTTTTGGGCATTTGGGCGAGCCAAGGGAAGAACCGAATCCTCGTGTACGAACTCGTCTTGCAAAAGCGGCTTTGGATACAAAAACCTTCCCACGAGCGCACCATTATGGTCCTATGGCGGGGTTGGAACAAGCGCGTGCGGCAATTGCCGGTCATTTTGAGCGGCGCGGGTTTTATGGAAGGCAAAAAATTGATCCAAATCAAGTGGTAATAACCGTTTCAGGTAAAATGGCGCTTAACATTCTAAGCTTGCTTTTAATAGAAGAGGGGGATAAATGCGCCTTATTTGGCCCCACCTATCCAGGTCATGCGGCAGGACCTTCCATGGCTATGGGGCGTCTGGTGCGTATTCCTGTGCGAGAAAAGCACGATTGGTCTCCGGATCCAGATGAGATGCGGACGATTTTATACAAAGAAAAGCCAAAATTTCTTGTTTTGTGCGACCCTCAAAACCCAACAGGGGGTGTTTTAACCAAGCGCGCCCGCCAAGTGATTGTTGAATATGTTTCTCGGCATAAGGCGATAGTATTTGAAGATACTATTTATCACGACCATGTGTATGCAAAAGATTATCATCCACTCTCATGGTATCCGGAAATTGCCAAGCAGGTGTTTATTGTAGATGGAGCTTCAAAAAATCAAGCCGCGACAGGTTGGCGTCTAGGGATTATTATTTTGCCTCCGCGTGTGTATAAGGAATTATTGCCCAAAGTTTTGTCGTTACAAAATACATTTTACAGTTGCCCGCCTACTCTTTTGGTTGAAGCGATCATACCCGGGTTTGAGAAAGCAGGGGATGTGTGGATAGAGAGGAATCGCGCGGAATACATGAAACGGCGCGATGTCGTGGCACGAGGTGTTAATCTTTTGCGGGGCGTTACCTGCGCAACACCGCTCGGCGCGTTCTATAGTATGTGGAATATTAGAAAAACAGGTAGAACGCCGGATGAATTTGCGCGTTTGTTGGCTCGTCACGCAGGAGTGACGGTTTTACCGGCAAAGTATTTTGGTGCCAACACGTTTGATTGGCATGGACAGTCTTTATTCCCGGAAGCAGGGGATTATGTGCGTTATTCATATGTTGGGTCTTTGGAGGATCAGCGGGAGGCAATGAAGAGACTGAAAAAAATGTTCACGTAGCATTCGTCCAAATTTTTTGTGTGTCGTCATCTTCTTCAAGCAGATCAACAATTTCGTTGATTTTTTTTAGTTCTTTGTCGGAAAAAGCGATAGGATTTTTTGCCACCCAATCCAGTTCACTATAAGATGGCTTTAACCCAAACCTATGGACACATTGCAAGACATTTTGAAATCTTTCCGGAGAGGTGTGGATGGTTATGCTGTTGTTTTCACTGACAAAATCTAAAACACCTTCGTCTATAAGTTCCAGTTCTTGCTCGTCGATCAAACATCCATTGCACTGACCCCGATGATCCAAAGGTAATGTTATGTTTGTTTAGGATTGTTTTAAGCACGCCAACCGTGCGGTTTTTATTGTCTGTAAGACACTCAATTAATAATCCGCAACGTCCCTCCAACATGAGTGCCTCATAGAGTGCTGATTCCAAATGTTCGTCACCTGTGCCTCCCGCTCCGCGAGCAACTGCGCGTTCAATGTTGTCTTTAGGCATGTTGACGCTTCGCGCTTTATCTATTGCCATGCGGAGCTTAAAATTGACAGTGGGGTCTCCGCCGCCGCCTTCACGCGCAAATATGGCAGAACGTTTTTTATCTGCTACCACCTTGGTTGATTGTATGTTTGCCCACTTAGAATGTCCGGACATATAGTTTAGAGCTTAATCAAGCGGACTTTTTATGCCTTGTAAATTATTATTTGCCACATGTCCGCAATTTTTTGGTTCAAAATATAAATGGTAAATGGCTTTATTGGGGGCTTGTTCATGTTGTTGAAGTTGTTCATGAGGAATCTTAATCAAACGACTTCTGGAAGATTTAAAATTTTTTTGATGAGGACAATATCAGGATTTTTTGTAATACATCTAATATACTTAAAATAATCCGTGAGGCAAATTGAGTAACTTTTAACGGTTTTACGGCT
>LCLH01000006.1 GCA_001001925.1 Candidatus Magasanikbacteria bacterium GW2011_GWC2_45_8 | reverse complement strand
CTTCCGCCGCCACGTCTCCTTGACGCTTGCTCAACTTGCTTTTATCCGGATTAAAAAGCAAAGGAACATGAGCATATTCCGGCGGTTTCCACCCAAGCGCTTGATAAAGCGTCAAATGCTTGGGAGTGGATGAAATCCATTCTTCCGCTCTAATAACATGGCTTATCTCCATCAAATGATCATCCACCACGTTTGCCAGATGATAGGTGGGAAAACCGTCAGATTTCAACAAGACTTGGTCGTCAATCAATTTATTTTCAAACTCAACGCGACCGCGCACAATATCTTCAAACACAGTTACGCCCGTCTGCAACATTTTAAGGCGTATCACATGCGGCGCTCCACTTGCCAGTTTTTCCGCAACATACGCGTCGCCTTGCGTAGCGCAAAAACGGTCATAAATAGTAGGCAATTTATTGAGCTGTTGGCGTTTTCGTAATGAGTCTAGTCTCTCCGCGGCACAAAAACAATAATATGCACTGCCGGACTCAATAAGTTTCTCCGCGTATTGGCGATAGATGCTTGTTCGCGCAGACTGTATATAAGGGCCAAAATCACCGTGTTCGGTAATGGTATCACCGGAAAGATGCGGACCTTCGTCCCAACTCAAACCAACCGCACCCAGTGTACGAATTAAATGCTCCAAAGCGCCTTCCACTTTGCGTGTTTGGTCTGTGTCTTCTATGCGCAAAATAAAAATGCCGTTGTGTTTACGCGCAAATAAAAAATTATATAATGCTGTGCGCAAACCACCCACATGCAGATACCCCGTGGGGCTTGGCGCAAAACGAACTCTCACTGCCTGTTTTGTCATAAAAATTGTTCTAAAGGAACTTTTGGTCAATTAAGAAAATCCTATTTCTTTTAATGCCTCACCCTCATTCATATATTTTATCTTTAACTAAAAAGATGGGAAATAATACCACCGCGTTAAAAATGCGTTTGATGCGGCGCGGCTCACACGCTAAACGATACAACCACTCCAGTCCAATTTTCCGCATCCAACCAGGTGCGCGCGGCACCAAACCCGATAAATAATCAAATGATCCGCCAACTCCCATTGCTAATCGTACGCTTGAAAATCGTCGAAGCATGGCAGAAAGCCATAACTCCTGTTTTCCGTGTCCAAACCCCACCAACAACACGTCCGGAGCAAAATCTTGAATCAGCTGAACTGTTTTTTTATTTTCTGTATCATCAGTGATAAAACCGCTTTCTTTTTTTTCGTCTAAAATAATACGCGGCCCTACGGCACCCATAATTTGCAAATCAGGAAATTTATGTGACCATGTGGCAATTAGTTTTTCCAAAACCGCCTCATCTCCTCCCAACAAAAAAACTTTTTTGCCTTTTTCTGCCGCTATGGTAATAATGTCCTGAACCGCTTCAACTCCCGGGTATCGCTCAAGTTTTGCGCCAAAAATCTGCCACACCGCAAGCACTAAGCCAAACCCATCAACTAACCGAATATCCGCTTTGTTAAGCGCCTCACGGAAAAACTTATTTCCTCGCGCCAACACCAGCATTTCAGGATTGGGCGTTACTATTGTTTTCTGTACCGACCCATCCAAATCCGCCTCAAATTGGTGCAATAATTGAGCTCTTGTATTGTTTTCTAACGATACGCCAAAAATAGTGATGGATGTTTCCATACCCTTAAAGTATAGCTGATTATGAGAAAAAATGCCAGCGTTTAAAGGGAAGCCTCCTCTTATACCATTCCCTTTGCTTCGCGCTTGGCTTGATTTACGTCAAGAATTTTTTTACGAATACGAATAGTTTGCGGCGTGACTTCCACCAGTTCATCATCGGCAATATACTCCAACGCGTCTTCCAAGTCCATAGTACGCGGCTGTTTAAAATGTTCCGCGGAGCCATCTCCTTTTGAACGCATATTTGAGAGCTGTTTGGTTTTGCAAACATTCACGGAAATATCGCCTTCGCGCGCGTTTTGACCAACTACTTGCCCTTTATACACTTCTACCGCATGGCCGATAAACAACTGTCCGCGATCCTGTACACCCAACAAACCATATAATGCACTCGTGCCGGTCTCATGCGCTACCAAAGAACCAAACCCGCGTTCGGCGTATTCCACTTCTTCTCTGTAACCGTAAAAAAGTGTATTCATAATCCCCAAACCCTTGGTGTCGGTTAAAAATTCACTGCGATACCCAAAAAGTCCGCGTGTGGGAATCAAAAATTCCAAATGCGTAATGCTCGCGTCCGTGTGCATCTCGCGCAACTCGGCGCGCCGCGTTCCCATTTTTTGTATAACCGCGCCGGAATGCACTTCTGGAACTTCAATAAACACCTGCTCCCATGGCGTCTTTACTTCACCGTCTAAAACACGAGTAATCACTTGGGGACGAGAAACTTGAAATTCATACCCCTCGCGACGCAGACGTTCAATCAAAATTGCCAAATGCAATTCTCCTCTGCCGGAAACAATCCACGCGTCGCCTGCTGGGTTGTCTTCAACATGCAATGCAACGTCTGTTTCTAATTCTTTGAACAAACGTTCGCGGATTTGGCGTGAAGTGGTGTACTTTCCTTCCTTTCCCGCAAACGGAGAAGAATTGACTGACAAAGTAATTTTTACCGTTGGTTTTTCAATTTCTAAAATAGGCAAAACTTCCGGAGCATCCACATCGGCGAGTGTCCCGCCTATCTCGGCGTTTCCAATGCCTGCTACCGCCACCACGTCCCCTGCTTGCGCCTCTTGTACATCCATTCTTTGCAAACCTTGGTAGGTCATAAGAGAGGTAATGCGTAATTTTTCAATAGCACCGTCGCGTTTGATATAGGCAACGGTCTGTCCCGCTTTGATGCTTCCTCTAAACACTCTCCCTGTTGCAATGCGCCCCTTGAAATCGTCCGGTGAAAGCGAAACAATAAGCATTTGCAAAGGTCCGGCAAGGTCAAACACCGGTGCCGGCACATGTTTTACAATTTCTTCAAAAATAGGCTGAATATCAATCATTTTTTCCAAATCAGGAGCATACCCCGCCTTGCCGTTTACTGCTGATGCATACACAATGGGAAAATTCAACTGCTCATCGTTGGCGCCAAGTTCTACAAAAAGATCAAAGGTTTTATCTACGGCAAAATTAGGCCGAGCGTCCGGCTTGTCTACCTTATTTACCACCACAATGACCTTGAGCCTTGCGGCAAGCGCTTTTTTAAGCACAAAACGAGTTTGAGGCATAGGGCCTTCTTTGGCGTCTACCAACAAAAGAGCACCGTCTGCCATCTTAAGCACGCGTTCCACTTCACCGCCAAAATCCGCGTGACCGGGCGTATCTATGATGTTAATTTTAGTATCATGCCAATTAATTGCGGCGTTTTTTGAAAATATGGTGATACCGCGCTCGCGCTCCAAATCATTAAAATCCATGATTAAATCACGCTGAAGTTCAGCGGTTTTCATGTGCGCCTCGGATTGGCGGATGAGTGCGTCCACGAGCGTCGTTTTGCCGTGGTCAACGTGAGCAATAATAGCAACGTTTCTGATATTCATAGATGTGCCCAGAAGTATACATGATTAAGATAAAAAAAGCAAGGGTGCACATTGAATCTTAAATTCATTTTTATTGACAAATCACCCCATATTTTGTATCCTAGAAATTAGCACTCTCTCATTTTGATTGCTAAACCACAAAAATACTTTAAATAAGCTAAAATTATGATAAATCCAAACCAATTTACCCTTAAATCACAAGAGGCAATCCAACAAGCACATCGCATCTCAAGCGAGTACGGTCAGCCCCAACTGGAAGTCCCCCACCTCATGCTTGCGCTCCTTGAACAACAAGATGGTGTGGTGGTTTCAGTACTCAAAAAATTGCGCGTGGATATGTCTGCTCTCACTCATGCCGTTGAACAGACGGCTCTCACTCTCCCCAAACATGCGGGATTTGACGCGGGCGGAGGGCTGGGACAAATTTACTTAAGCCCGGAACTCACAAAAGTTTTATCTCTTGCAGTAGAAGAGGCAAAAAAGATGAAAGATGATTTTGTATCAACTGAACATCTTTTGCTTGGGATTTTACAAAATAAAAATCAAACACAGAGCGCGCTTAATGACGCGGGTGTTTCTTACGATGAAGTATTAAAGGTGCTTGTTTCTATTCGCGGCAATCAACGTGTTGATTCTCCGGAGCCGGAATCAAAATATCAAGCGCTGGAAAAATATGGGCGCAATTTGACGGCCGCGGCGCGCCAAGAAAAACTTGATCCGGTAATCGGCCGCGATGAAGAAATCCGCCGTGTCATGCAGGTGCTCTCTCGCCGAACAAAAAACAATCCTGTTTTGATTGGCGAACCGGGCACGGGGAAAACCGCTATTGTGGAAGGCTTGGCACAGCGTATCGTGAGCGGCGACGTACCGGAATCGCTCAAAGACAAAGAACTTATCTCGCTTGACTTGGGCTCGCTTGTTGCCGGTACCAAATTCCGCGGAGAGTTTGAGGATCGTTTGAAAGCAGTACTCAAAGAAGTAATAGAAAGCGCCGGCCGTATCGTGATGTTTATTGATGAATTGCACACGATTGTGGGTGCAGGCGGAAGCGAGGGCGCCATAGACGCGTCAAACATGCTCAAACCCGCGCTTGCCCGAGGAGAACTCCATGCAATTGGCGCGACTACACTCAAAGAATATCAAAAATATATTGAAAAAGATGCCGCATTGGAACGCCGTTTCCAACCGGTGTACGTGAGCGAGCCTTCTGTGGAAGACACCATCGCCATCTTGCGCGGCATTAAAGAAAAATACGAAGTGCACCATGGTGTGCGCATTACAGACAACGCCATTGTGGCAGCGGCCAAACTCTCCGCACGTTACATCACTGATCGCTTTTTACCGGACAAAGCGGTGGATTTGATTGATGAAGCCACTTCCGCTCTCCGCATGTCTATAGACAGCATGCCCGCAGATTTGGATCGATACAAAAGAGAAGAAACGCGCTTGCAGATTGAAAAAAAAGCATTGGAAAAAGAAAACGATGAACAATCCAAAGAGCGTCTGCAAGCATTGGAAAAAGAATTGGCGGAGCTCAAAGAAAAAACAAGCAGTCTGGAGCTCCAATGGAAAAATGAAAAAGATATTATTACCAAAATCCGCACCTACAAAAAGCAGATTGAAAAATTAAGACAGACCGCGGATATTGCCGAGCGCCAAGGAGACCTGCAAAAAGTTGCGGAAATCCGCTACGGACACATCCCCGCGACAGAAGAAAGCATCCGTGAAGAAGAAAAACGCCTCATGCAAGCGCAAAAAGGCCGCCAAATTCTTAAAGAAGAAGTGACGGAAGAAGACATCGCGGCAGTCATCGCGCGCTGGACGGGGATTCCTGTTTCCCGCATGCTGGAAGACGAACTGCACAAACTCGCGCGCATGGAAGACGAGCTCCAACAGCGCGTGGTGGGGCAAGCAGAAGCAATTACCGCGGTTGCAAACGCGGTGCGTAGAAATCGTGCGGGAATTAGTGAAGAAAAACGCCCCATTGGATCGTTTATCTTTTTGGGGCCAACCGGCGTGGGCAAAACCGAGCTCGCTCGCGCGCTTGCGGAATTTATGTTTAATGATGAAAATGCGCTCATTCGCTTGGACATGTCAGAGTACATGGAAAAACACTCCATTTCGCGCATGGTAGGCTCCCCGCCCGGCTATGTGGGACATGAAGAAGGCGGACAACTCACAGAAATCATCCGCCGCCGCCCTTACAGTGTGATTCTTTTTGATGAAATTGAAAAAGCGCACCCTGATGTTTTTAACATGCTCCTCCAAATTCTTGATGATGGGAGATTAACTGACTCCAAGGGACGTACCGTGAACTTTAAAAACGCGGTTATCATTATGACTTCAAACCTTGGAAGCGAGGCAATCTTGGAGATGTCACAAAAAGGAAGCCTTGGTTTTGAGGAAAATCACAGCAAGAAAAAAGATATGGAGAAAATAATGGAAGAAAAAATAATGGAGATTCTCAAGGATCGTTTCAAGCCGGAATTTTTGAACCGCTTGGATGAGATTATTATTTTCCATTCTCTTAAGCAAAAACAAATTGAACGCATTGTGGAACTTCAGCTTGCACTGGTGGAAAAACGCTTGCAAGAAAAACGCATCAAAATGAAAGTGTCTGAAAAGGCGCATAAATTCCTCGCGGAAAAAGGATACGATCCAAACTTTGGCGCGCGGCCGCTCAAGCGCACCATTCAAACCAATTTGCTAGACCCGCTTGCAATGGATATTATTGAAGGCACGATAAAAGAAGGACAAGATATTGAAGTTGATGTTGAAAAAGGAAAAATGATTATTACGGGGAAGAAATAATATGAATTCCGCCTTTCTCACCGGACTCATTGGCTCGCTCATACTTGTAACTGGCGCGGCATGGCCTGAACCTAAAAATAGTAAACATCCCATGCAATCACTCAAAAATTGGTTCTTTGCTATTTTTTCTGCCTACTATCTTTATAAAAGACTCTCCACTCGCCGGGGAACGTAGTTTTTTGTTGTCAACCACCGCATAAAAATGCTATACTGCTTCATATGTGGCAGACCTTAAAAAGAGGCTTTATTTTCGTTTTTACAAGCGGTATTTTAGCATTCCAGATGCCTTTTTTAAGCATAGTACAAGCGCAAGAATGGAACCCAAGCTTTAACCCCAACTTCCTTTTGACCGACCCGCAATTATTGGACTTTCAAACATTTACTCCCGACACTCTCAAGCGCTTTTTGGAATCTCGCCCAGGCACGCTTGGCTCATACCGCACTACAGACCTTAATGGCACGCAAAAATCCGTAACGGACATCTTGTGGCGCATTTCCCAAACGTACAAAATAAATCCGCGTTTTCTTCTTGTACTCTTACAAAAAGAGCAAAGCTTGGTTGACGACCCTCACCCCACACAGTATCAGTACGATTGGGCAACAGGCTATGCGCGATGCGACGCGTGTTCCGTCAATGACCCCCAAGCGCAACGATTCAAAGGCTTCGCGCAACAACTGGAAAGCGCCGCCGCGCAAATGCGCTACTTTTTGGATCATCCAAATGAAAGCATTGTCAAAAAACCAGGCACTTCCTACCCCATAGACGGATTGGCGGTTATCCCTTCAACGCTTGCCACCGCTGCACTGTATACCTATACACCACACCTCAACGGCAACTACAACCTATGGAAAATCTGGCATGCATGGTTTCTCCTCCCCTTTCCCGACGGATCTCTTTTGTCGGCCAAAGATAGTGACGATATATGGCTTATACGCGACGGCGAACGACACCTTTTTGCCACCAAACTTGCCTTTGCAACACGCTTTGACCAAAGTAACGTGCTTTTTGTTGATCCGCAAGAACTTTCCGCATACCCTGTTGGCACACCCATTAAACATTCAAATTTTTCTTTGTTAAAAAATCCCGCGGGTGAAATTTATTTGATTGTAAATGACGAAATGCGTTTCGTGGAGCCGGAGGCATTCCGCCGCATCGGGTTTAATCCGGATGAAGTGATGGATGCAACAGGCACGGATTTGGCATTTTACCGTTTTGGTGAACCGGTTGTTGCGGGACAGGCGTACCCCACGGGAGCGCTCTTGCAAGATAAAAAAACTGGGGCTGTGTTTTATGTGCTGGGAGGAAAAAAATACGGCGTAATAGACAAACAACTGCTCACGCTGAATTTTAAAAGCATGCGCATCAAAAAAGTCGCGCAAAAAGACTTGGACAAGTACCCTACCGAAGATTTTGTAAAACTTAAAGATGGGTTGCTTGTCAAAATTCCCCATGACGCGGCCGTTTATTTTATTTCAAACGGCAAGCGCCGCCCAATTGCGGATGAAAAAACATTCAACGCGCTCGGATGGAACACAAAAAATATCATTACGGTGAGTAAAAAAATCGCCGCACTGCATGAGATAGGAGAACCAATCTCCATCAACCCAGACCTAATTCTTTTATCTTCTATTAACTAACTATCAAGCTTATGTCACTCGTTTTTGCCGCCATTACTCCTCATCCGCCGCTTCTGGTGCCAGCTATTGGCAAAGAAAAAACTGCCAAACTAAAAGCTACCACGGACGCATTTGATGAATTGGAAAAAAAATTATACATCGCCAAACCCGATACGGTTATTATTTTCTCCCCACATGGCCTTCTGCTTGAAGATGTAATGAGCATGAACTTGAATCCTGAATTTACCATGAATCTCAAAGAATTTGGTGACTTGGTTACCACCCAAACATTCAAAGGCGCCATTGATGTCGCATTCCGCTTGCGTGACGCGGTACGCGGCGCAGGATTTATGCTCAACACCTACACCTCCACGGAGCTTGATTACGGAGCGAGTATTCCTTTACTTTTCTTAATGCGTCATTTGCCGGACGTGACGGTTCTGCCAATTAGCAATTCCCTTCTGCCAGCCAAAACGCATTTTGACTTTGGGTATCAGATAAAAGAAGCGATCATGAACACCAACAAACGTGTTGCGCTTATCGCCTCAAGCGACCTCTCACACCGTCTTACCAGCGACGCACCGGGCGGATTTTCTCCTGCCGGCAAACAATTTGACGACGCGGTGCTTTCCGCTTTGCAAGGCCACAATACAACAGCACTTTTAAATTTGGATCCGGCAGTGGTGCATGAGGCGGCAAGCTGTGGCTGGTACACGCTCATTATGCTTTTGGGAGCGCTCCAACGGGTCAATTATGAGCTTTCCGTGCTTGCCCACGAGAGTCCTTTTGGCGTAGGATACCTCACAGCGGAATTTGCACTCTCTTAAGGAAGCCAATCACACAATGCCATTATGTACGTTACGGTGGTACCTCTGAAGCGGCTCCCGGGGTCGTTTCAGTATTTTACGTATGAATGGGAGGAGAAACTGGGCGCTTCACAACCCGGACTTTTGGTGATGGTGCCGTGGCGCAGTGGAAAACTGCTTGGGCTTGTTTGGCAAACCAATGTTGCGTTGACGCCGGACATTGCCGCGGAAAAAATAAAAAAAGTTACGCAGGTGATTAATCCTGAGTCGTTTATGAACCCCGCGCGACTGCGTGTTGCGGAAGAAATCAGCGCGCTGTATAAAGTGAGTTTGAGCACTGCGTGCTCACTTTTTTTGCCGCCGCAAAAAGGAACCAAACTCAAAAAAACCACTCTGCGTGGCGTGCGGCCGCCGCGACAAATGCAAATATGCGCATCCAACCGCCCAAAACTCTTGTGGTATGACTCGTCCTCAATTGAAGTCTGTACGCACCATGTGGCGAGGGAGAACATAAAACGCAGCAGGCAAACCATGATTGTATTCCCCTATCGTACCACTGTGGAACGCTGGGTTGCAGAATGTCCCGCGCGTATACGGAAGCACGTGATATGGTACGACGGCGCGCTTACACCAAAAACCCGCTTTGACGCATGGATAAAAATACAACAAAATCCGCGCGCGGTGGTGGTGGGAGAACATCTTTCCCTCTTTGCTCCCACTGATTTTCTTGAAACCATCATTGTAGTCAACGAACACGCAACAGCCCACAAACAATGGGACATGGCACCGCGCTACCATAACCGTGATCTGGCACTCATGCTTGCGCGCGCAACAAGAGCACAACTTCTTCTTGCAAGTCCTACTCCAAGCATTGAATCACTCTATGCGGCTCAAATGAGACGCTATACACTTCTCAAAACCGCAACAACACATGCCGCGCCACAGACACCACACACGCTCATAGATCTTAAAAATGAATTCATCAAAAAAAATTATACCTTCATAAGCGATTACGCGTGGAGGCAGACGCTTACCGCGCTCAAAGAAAATGGCAGTGTGCTGTATCTTTTGAACCGGCGCGGATGGGGACGCGTGGTGGGATGCAGGGATTGCGGATTTATTGCACGTTGCCGCGTGTGCGAGGCGGCGCAAGTGTTCCATGAAAACGTAAAAGAACTGCGGTGCCATCATTGCCGCATCAAAACATCAGTACCGCTCAAATGCCCCAACTGTATGGGGATTAATCTTTATATTGGCGGCACGGGTACGGAAAAAATCTCCGCTGAACTGCAAAAACGTCTTGCCGAAGCAAATCTTGATGTGCCGGTTATACAAATTGATAAAGACACCCTTGATGTATCACCCCAAAAGCCGCTCAAACCGCCCTACGTTATGATTGGCACCAATGCTGCGCTCGCGCTCCTTGCTGATACACACCTTACGCTTGCCTGTGTGGTCAATGCCGACCGCGAACTTGCCCGCACAGAATTCCGCGCGCAAGAAGAGCTCTTTCTTGAATGGTGGAATTTGGGCGAACAATCAAATGAACTGATTATCCAAACCACCGCGCCCGAATCCCCTTTCTTAAACCGCTTGAGCCTGCGACAATTTGACGAGTGGGTGATGGACGAGCTTGCCATGCGCAAACGCTTCACCTATCCTCCGTTTTGTGATATTGTAAAGCTTATAATAGAAGCAAAAAATCAGGTATCCGCGCGGCGCATAAGCGAAGAACTGGCGCACACCCTTAAGCGCACATACGCCGGACAAGAGCGGATTTCTGTGGGTGACGCCACCCCAGGCATGCCACCCGTTATTCGTGGCAATTTCCGCTACATAATTATTGTAAAACTGCCGCCGGAAACACGCCACAAAACAGCACAACAACTTATCGCGCTCGTGCCGGATTCATGCAAAGTGGATTTCAACCCCCTCTCATTGTTTGGGGATTAAGTCTAAAAACTATGAAACTTCCTCTCACCATTGAACCAAATCCCGTATTGCGCGCGCATAACCGTCTTATCAAAAAAAACGAGCTTTCTGCGTTGCAAAAAATGCTTGATGACATGACGGATTCCATGTACGCCTATAGAGGCATAGGCATTGCCGCTACGCAAGTGGGTTTAAATATTATGGTGGCGATTATTCACAAAGACGCGTTAGATTTTAAAAATAAAGCGTTGAGGGAGAAATGGAATGGTACAGACTTCCCCATTATCAATCCTAAAATTGTGAGCCACTCGTGGGGCATGGCAAACGACGAGGAGGGATGCCTTTCCGTACCCGGATACTATGGCACAGTGAAGCGCTACAAAAAAATTATTGTGGAATGCTGGGATCGGGAAGGAAATGCTTTAAAATTTATCGCCGGCGGATACTTTGCCCGCGTACTCCAACATGAAATTGACCATCTAAACAAAACGCTTTACATTGACAAAGCAACCGATATACAAAAAACAGATGAACGCGCAAAAAAATAAACCTATTGTCTTCTTCGGCACCGACGCGCTCGCGATGCCTGTTTTGCGTGCACTTTTTGACGCGGGGTATCCCGTAAAACTCGTGGTAACCAAGCCGAACGAACCGGTGGGCAGACACCAAACGCTTACCGCGTCGCCCATAAAACAATTAGCAAAAGAATTGGGACTAACTGTTTGGCAACCGGAAAAATACGACACACTTGAACCGCTCAAAGAAACAAACACGGAATTATATGTGTTGGTTGCGTACGGCAAACTGTTGCCAAACGAAGTGCTTGCATTGCCCTCTTTAGGTGTGGTAAACGTGCACCCCTCGCTCTTGCCACTCTACCGCGGCCCTTCTCCAGTGCAGACCGCCCTCTTGAATGGCGAAAAAGAAACAGGTGTTACTATCATGCTTCTGGATAAAGGAATGGACAGCGGACCAATACTTGCGCAGGTGAGAGTTTTGATTGAAAAGCAGGAAAAATCACCGGAATTAAGTGAACGGCTTTTTGACGCGGGAGCAAAGCTCTTGATTGAAACATTACCGGATTATATAAGCGGTGCACTCGCTCCCAAGCCGCAAGACGAATCGCTCGCTACATATTGCTCAATCATTAAACGGGAAAATGGTTTGATTGATTGGCACAGATCCGCGCAAGAAATTTTTAACCAATTCCGCGCGTTTACTCCATGGCCGGGAATTTTTACTTTTTTTAACATCAATGGCAAACAAGTGCGCGTCAAATTGCTTGAAATTTCTGCACAACAAGAAAATCTACATGTAAAAGCTGGCACCATTATCACTCATAACAAACTCCCCCCGCTTGATGTTGCCTGCGCGCAAGGGTTTATACAAATTCACCGCCTTCAGATGGAAGGCGGCAAACCCTTGACCGACGAGGAATTTTTAAATGGTTTTGGCGCGAAATTGGATAGTAAATTAGGCTAAATTAAGCCGATTTTAAGACGGTTAGGTTGACAAACCCGCTGTTTTATGCTATACTGTGCGGTTAATGCTAAAATAGCATTAATAAGCTCTTTTTTAATATAAGGTGGAAAGATGGAAGGAAACATATGTTTTTGAGTAAGGGTTGGAAAGCCTAACCCACAAGAACACATATTCCCTTCCATCTTCAATTCAACGTCGCTGAAGGGGCGACACGGAGACCACCATGACCGGCATTATCTACGTCGCTTTGCTCGCAGCAGGAGTCATTTTCCTGACCCTCTCTACCATCCGCATACTCAAAAACGTGGGCAAGTACTCGGAGGGGTTCATCTCTTACCTCTCCAACTGGTACAGAGCACCGCGTTTCCCGACCCCTGAGGGAAGGGACAAGGAGGAAAGACACATCGAAAAAACCCAGAACCTCTTCATGATCGGCGCCGCGCTGATGGCGGCCTCCCACCTGACCCGTACCCTGACGCTTGAGGAAGGGGCGCCAATCCCGGCTGAATGTATATTTGCCGTCGGCGCTACGAGCCTCGTAGCGTTCCTACTCTTCTTTCCGCCTTTCTCAAAAATGACCTGTCTGTTTCTGCGCTGGTTCTGGCACAAGTGCATGGACTAGACACCCCCACCTCCACTCAACCCCTTCGCACAAACACCAATCAACCTTGGTGTTTTATTTTTTATCCAGCCAGACCGCCGCTAAAATAACTACGCCAAAACCAAGCGGATGGTTAAGGTATGGGGTAAAGACATGTATTACAGCAAGCGTAACAACAGAAAACATGAGCGTGGTGGGAAACAGCACTCCTTTCCACGTTCCGCGCAAGACGCACGCGTGAGCAGATTTAAAAAGCCCAATGAAAACATTTTTTAAAATAATCAGATACACTAGTAACCCAAAAAAACCCATTTTCAGCCATATATCCAAATATCCCCATTCAAAGGCGCTGGTAGTATATTCCCCGCTTGGATTTTCCGCTCGTGCGCGCGGATCATTTGAAATATAGGTTATATTTTTGCCAAATCCGGCGCCCAAGAGCCAATCATCTTTGACTGCGTTCCAAAGAGGACTCAACTCTGCCCATCTGCTTGAGGCCGCCGCGTCATACGTAAATCGCGTGCCCCATGCGTCTGAAAGAGAAAAAGGATTGCGCGGCGGATACGGCCAAAACGTTATCGCAAGCACAATTAAAACTCCGCCAAACACGCTCGCAATCATCAGCGCCGCGGAGTGTAAGGTTTCTCTCATGGTAAAACGCCAAAATACGAGTGATACAAAAAGCATACCTCCCGCCGCGGAAACAAGTCCAAGAGCAAAAGACCGCGACAAACTCATTATGAGCGCGGAAACAACAAACGAAGAGAAACCCCACAGGAGCCACCTGCGCATGTGCGCCTTTTCTTTTAAAAGCGCAATCATCACATAAATCCACCCGATAATCAAATAAATATGCGATTGAAAAAATACCCTATAAAATCCACCCTGCGCAGGGGTGAGTTCTCCTACGCCTGTGTCCCTAATCCACTTATAGATAAGCGGCACGTTGAGCGGTACGGCATGGGTAAACACAAAATAAATAAGCGCTGTTTTGAATGCCAAAAAACTGACCGCGGCAAGGGCGTAGGGCTTTAAGGCGTCCAGATCCTCACGCGTACGCATGAGCACACTCCACACCCAAATATATACCAGAAAAAAATACGCGTTGAAATCAAAAAACACCGCGCGCGGGTTGTAGCCCCTTAACAGACCATGAATCACGCCGAATGCCATAAAAAATGCAAGCCAAATCCACTTGCCCCACAATGCGCTTTCCGTAACAGTGTAAAGCGTACGATTTTTTATGCCATGATACAGCGCCACCGCACACGCTATCACAAAAAACGCTAATCTGATTGAAACCGTGAACCCTCCTATATGCGCGGAAAAAAGATAACCCATACCACCCACCGCAAGCTCAACAAACGTTACATACAAAAAATCGCGCGGATAAAGGAAAGCAAGCACCGCCGTGCCGACCGCGACAAACACAAAAAATGTGAATGCAAATTGCGGATACAAAAATCCCAGTAGCGATAATGCTTCAATAGCGGCAAGGGTGGCAAAAATACGAGCAGTGCTCCTCATAAATTATTGAGTTTTACCAAAAAAAACATTTCGCAATTTATCGCTTTTGTTCATACCAAGTGGTGTTTTGTCATCACTCGCGCACGCGCTTCTTGATAGTCTTTCACCCGTTTCCAGTTTGTCAGCAATGAAAAGTCATACACAAACGATGGCAACCACACGCTCATTCCGGCGCCACCGCGAGGCTTAACACGGAAAAGCGCTTCCGGAATCCAAACGCCTGTTCCACCGCGCTCCGCAATGGTGAGCCACACGTCCCAATCTTGAAATCGCGCAAGCGATTGGTCAAACCCGGGAAAAAATTCACGCCGCAAAAGAGAAGTGGTGGTAATGTAGTTTGTTTGCTTAAGGCGCTCCGCGTCAAATGGCCCGCACATAAACTTTTTCCAGCCAAAATAAAATGAACTGTACACAAACGCCGCGGACGGATTTTCTTTAAGCGTGTATACCATTTTTTCTATCATCTCCGGCTCTGCGGTGATATCCGCGTCCCAAAATATCACCAGCGTGCCACGCGCGTTCTTGATGCCGGCATTACGCGCCGCCGGAGCGCCTTCGTGCTCCGTACGTATATATTTAAACGAACGACGATTTTGCCATTTGTTATGCTCCTCTGCAAGAGCGGCTTGCGTATCGTCTTTTGACCCGTCATCAACTACAATAATTTCCAAAGAACCATAGGTTTGCGCGCGCAGAGTATCAAGCGTATGCAATAATTCTTTCTTGTGATTATACGCGGGGATAATAACACTCACGAGCGCTTGGCGAATTGCGTCTTCAGGCGAACGATGAAAAGGCGGCGGAGGCAGAAGTGTGTAAATCCGATCCGCAAACTGTGCGACATTTTCTTTTACATTAAATACGGTTTGAGCTCGCGTTCTCCCTTGCCCACCCAAACGCCGCCGCAACGAGCCGTCGGACAAAAGACGTGTAACCGCGCCGAGGATTGTATCTTCACTTTCTCCGTCAATCAAAAGCCCATTCACGCCGTCACGCACCACTTCATCCACACCTGCTCCCTTGCCTCCAATGACCGGCACGCCGTGCAAGCCCGCCTCAACAAACACCAGTCCAAAGCCCTCAACATCCGGCGCATGGGATACAGTGGGAAGCAAAAACAAAGTAGCCACTGAATACCACAAAGAAAGCTCGCTGTTCTGCACTGAACGCAACAAAGTAACCGACGATTTTATTTTTTTTTCTTTAATGAGCCGCGTGATTGCCTCTGCTTCCGACCCGTCTCCAATGATTACATAATGCACATCCTGATTGTCTTTTAAAAACAATGCAAGCGCCGCGAGAGCACGGAGTTGTCCTTTGCGAGAAATTAAACGTCCTACGCTCAAAATTATTTTTTTGCCACGCAATTTTTCAATGAGTGTCGGAGTGGGAGCACGGCCGCTCTGCGCCGCATCTTCAAACATCTGCCCTCCCGGATACAAAATATGAATACGCTTTTCCTGCACGCCATGCGTGTGCAAAATACCGGCGGTAAACTCTGAATTTGCCGCTATCAGCACCGCGTGCTTCAAGATATATCGCATCCACCAGCGTTTCCATTTGGATTCTTCGGGCAAACATACGTCCAATCCATGGGTAAACACCACGTAGGGCGTACGCGTGAAACATTTTATTGCGAGCGCAATATACCCCATGGGCAATATATGGCTAATCCACACCATATGAGGACGCGCTTCTCGCACCACTCTCCACGCGGTAAAAACTCCACAAAGCCATTGCGGCCAGAACCACTTCCAAAAAAACGGCCCGCGTGCAATCCGCACTTCCCCTGGAAAATGCTGTACAAGGCTGTACAAATACTCCGCCACCCCTCCTTTGTCAGGCGGATATTCCGGCGTTAAAAGCAAAAATTTTCCATCATGCCTGTTCATAGTTCTTCAATAGATTCTACCGTGCCGCGAGGGCGCCTGAATAGCTCGATAATCTCTTTGATCACTTCAATGCGAAACACTCCGCTTGCGTATAAACAAATAGCATAAATCGCACCGGTTGCCCCAGCAAGCACCACAACATGCACTATCTGCCCCGCAGGAAGGCGTGTGAGCGCTAAAAACGGCTTTGTGAGAAACCACATGCCCCCTATGGCACATATACCACTCATGCATATTTTTAGGATTGACATGGCAAAATGAGACGTGGGAGCACCCACTAATTTTGGAAACGAGCGCGGCAAGCGCGGCTCCCATAATCCCCATAAACGGAATAAGCAAAAAGTTAAGAGAAATGTTGAGCGCGGCGGTTAAACCTATAAACATCGTTTGTGCATTTTGGCGATGACTCGCGTTCAAAAGAGAGCCCACAGGATATCCCAAAAACGTAAAAAAAAGCGTGACGGCCAAAATACGCAAGACTCCCACCCCCGGAAGGTATTGTGTGCCATACAACGTGCGAATGAGCGGTTCCGCGATGACCACGAGTATGGAAACAATCAGAAAAGCAATCATACCCACATATATAGTGCTGTGCTCAAATAAATTTTTAAGTTTTACGCGGCTTTCCGCATGAGCACTACTCATGGCCGGATACAATGCCGCCACCACCGCAAGCGGAATAAATTGAAACGCAAACGCGAGCTTGTAAGGTATACTGTAGAGCCCCACCGCGTGCACGCCGGCAATGCGCGCCAAAAGCAGTGAGTCAACAAACGAATACAATTTTACAAAAATGCCCGCAAGCGCAAACGGCGCGGCGCAAAAAAGCAATGCGCGCGTACGCAGGACAGACAGATGCAACACAAAAGGCACGTGAAAGCGCGTACGCAAAACAGACAGGCTCCACACTACATTAAACGCGCTTGCCACCACAAGTGCCGCCAAAAACCATGGAAGAGGCGCATGACGCATCAAGAGCGTTGCGCCAATGCCAAACGCACAGAGTTGCCCGAGTATCATGCCATAGGCTTCGTAACGCAGGTTCCCAAGAGCGCGTAAAATCCCATAAAGCGTAAGCTGTGTTGAATCCAAAATCATGATGATACCTGCTATCCACGAAAGACGCACTACCGCCTCCGGATACCCCGCAACGCGCACACCAAAATATAGTATGGCAAATGCAATCAAGGACAAAAAAAACTTCAACGCAAAGGTGTTGCCAATCAGTTCTTGCTCCTCTTTACTATGGTCGCCCGTGCGTGAGAGCAATGCCGCCAAGTCGCGTATCAAAACCGAGGTTAACCCAACATCAACAAAAATTGAAAATATAAGACTCAAAGAAACCGCGGTGCTGTAGAGCCCCATTTCTTCAATGGTAAGCTGACGCGCCAAAATCGTAAAATAGACAAAAGCGATAGACTTTTGCCCGACAAGGGCAGTTATCAGATAAACAGTATTTTTGACTACTGAAGTGCTCATAGGAGGGACTGTACCTAGCATTGTACCTTAAAATAAGGGAGGAAAGCAAACAAAAACCCCCGCATTCTTTGCGGGGGTTTGGAATCTGATGAATTTAGCGTTTTGCCCATTGGGGAGCGCGGCGAGCTCCTTTGAGACCAAACTTTTTGCGTTCCTTGGCGCGCGGATCACGTCTTAAAAATCCGGCTTTTTTGAGCGGCGGACGGAATTCCGCGTTCCATTGAAGCAAGACTCGTGCAAAACCATGTCGTACGGCACCAGCTTGTCCTTGAGTGCCGCCGCCCTCCACTTTTATTGAAAAATCGTGATTATCAAACTGGCCAACCAATTTGAGCGGAGCCGTAATCTCATCACGCATTATTGCCAAAGGAAAATATTTCTCAAAAGGGCGGGCATTGACCGTGATGCTGCCTGTGCCTGTTTCCATCATGCGCACGCGTGCGGTTGCTTCTTTGCGGCGACCAATTGCGCGGTAAAAACCTTTTGTATTGACCTTCTGTTCTGCTAATTCTGATTTTAAAGACTTTTCCGCTGTGGCTTTTTTTAAAACAGTCTTGCTGGCGCGCAATGAAGAAACCTTGACTCCCGGAGACTTACGCGTACGATCCGTCCCAGAATGAGCTGGAACTTTTTTTGTTTTTGGAGAGGATATTGTAGTTGGCATAATAAAACTTTATGCTGATATCTTTAAACGTCTTAATTTGCGCTTTCGCAGACGATTTTTAGGAATCATAAACTGTACGGCGTGACGCAATACTCTTCCCGGATTTGTTTTCATCAAACGCGCAATGGGTTCTTCTTTAAGACCGCCAGGATAATTTGAATGATGTTTGAGTGTTTTTACCGCTAATTTATTACCGGTAAAAATCATTTTGGACGCATTTTTGATCATTACCACGTCGCCTCCGTCAACGTTCGGTTCATAATCTTTCTTGAGCTTGCCATTCAAAAGATTGGCAATACGCGTTGCAAGCCTGCCCACTATTTGCCCTCCTGCGTCTATGACATGAGTTGTACGAACTATCTGTTGCATAAAAACACTTATACTAATTCAATCTGAACAACGTTCGCTCCGTCCCCCACGCGTTCACCGAGTTTTATGGTGCGAGTATAACCGCCGGCACGATCTTTGTAGCGCGGTGCCAATACTTCCATGATTTTTTTAACAGGATTTTCTATGGGAAAAAAAGCATTCATCTGACGACGTCCGGCAAGCGTCCCTTTTTTGCCCAAAGTAATCATCTTTTCCGCAAGAGGACGCAGAGCATGAGCTTTGGCTTCTGTTGTCTGGATTTTCTCATAAAGAATAAGATTCATGACCAAACCCTTCAGAAGCGCGGTACGGGGCGCTTTTTTTCTATCTAATGTAACTTTTCTTTTTAGATGACGCATAACAAATTACTTTTTTTTCTTGGTAGCTTTTTTCTTTGTCTTAGGTTTGACTTTGGATTCTCCGTTTTCATCTTTAGCTATGGCAATTTCCTCTTGCTCTGTCTGTGCCTCTTCAGTATCTTTTAAAATATCAGAATCTGTCATGCTGTTTCCACCTCCAAAAGCGCCTACCAGCAAATTCAAATGGTCAACCAGCAAAGTAGTGGCAGAGAGAACTGCTTTTTGAGAAGTGATGGTGCTGTCGGTTTCAATGGTCATGATCAGCTTTTCGTAGTTAGTAATTTCCCCCACACGCACTTGTTCCACGTTATAACCAACATTAATAACCGGTGTAAATATTGAATCAATGGCAATAGTACCTAATTCCAGGCGTAGTTTACCCTGCTCCTCCACTGGCACATAACCGCGTCCTTGACGGACAAATAAATCCATTTCAAAACATGCTTTAGCATCTGTCAATGTGGCTAAATGCAATTGTGGATTGACAATCTCAACTTCAGCTGAAGGTTCTATATCATAAGCTGTTACCACTCGCTCACCCTTGACTTCCAGATGCAAACGCACTTCTTCATCATTAAATACGCGCAGACGAAGCTGTTTTAATTGTAATATTATCTCCACAACATCTTCTTTTACATGTTCTATTGTTCCAAATTCGTGGGGAACTCCTTTAATTTTCACCGCCACCACCGCAGCACCAGGGAGCGATGACAAAAGCACGCGACGCAAAGCGTTGCCAAGCGTGGTTCCATAACCACGAAAAAGAGGTTCAATAACCAAGCGCCCTTCATGTGGTTTGCTTGTCTCCTCAAGAGAAAAAGTGGAGGGAAGAAGAAGTTTTTGCATACAAAATAAATGAATAAAAAAGATCGTCTACATTTAACGCGAATAAAACTCAACAATTTTGGTTACGTCAAAATTTGCCGGAATTTCTTCTGGTTTTGGCGCACCTAAAACTTTTATAGTAAGTTCTTTTGAATTTATTGACAGCCAACTTGGCGCCTCAATTTTTTGCAATGACTCCGAAAGTGTAGCGTACAAAGATGATTTTTTGCTTTTCTCACGCACTCCTATAACGTCATTTGCTCTGACTTGAAATGAAGGAACGTCAACTTTGCGACCATTGACCGTCACATGCGCGTGACTGACAGCTTGTCTTCCCATTCTACGTGTTTTTGCAAATCCCGCGCGATAAAATACGTTGTCTAATCGCATTTCTAAAAATTGCAAAAGCAAATTCCCGCTATTTCCGCGTTTTGACATCGCTTTTTCCACATAGTTGGCAAATTGCTTTTCCAAAATTCCGTATACCGCTTTTGCTTTTTGCTTTTCCTGCAATTGAAGACCGTATCCAGTGAGCTGAGGTTTGCGTTTGGTGTTGCCATGCACTCCCGGCGGAAAATTGCGGCGCGCCAAATATTTGACAGCCTTTTCGGTGAGAGCTTCCCCGAGGCGACGAGATCGCTTGACTTGTGGTTCTAAATTTCTTCCCATACAAATAAATTTTTTATACGCGACGCACTTTACAAGGCCGGCATCCGTTATGCGGAATAGGGGTTATATCTTTAATACTTAAAGCAGAAAATCCGTTAGCATATAACGCGCGCAAAGCGCCGTCGCGTCCGGAGCCAATGCCTTTAATAAACACATTAACTTCTTTGATGCCAAAAGACCCCAATCGTTCAGCTAAATCTTTTATGACCAAACCAGCCGCGTAAGGAGTTGATTTTTTTGGACCCTTAAAACCCATATGACCGGCGCTAGACCAACCAAGCGTATTACCTTGAGGATCTGTTACCGTAATAAGCGTGTTGTTATAAGTAGCTTGAATATAAACATTAGCAACGGGTATATTTACCACTTTGCCTTTTTTCTTGCGAGCTTTTGCTTTTGCTAACTTTTTCTTTTCCGCGGGAGCTTGCACTGCTCCGGCTTTGGTCTTTGTTTCTTCTGACATAGATTATATAAAGTGGACAGGAATTATTTCTTTTCAACAGCACGTTTACCGCTTCCCATAGTACGACGCTTGTTGCCTCTGACGGTGCGAGAATTAGTTTTTGTGCGCTGTCCGCGCGTAGGAAGACCTCGTGTGTGGCGCACTCCTCTGTATGAACCAATTTCTTTAAGGCGTTTTATGTTGGATAATATTTCACGGCGCAGATCTCCTTCAACACGATAATTTTTCTCAATATATTCACGTAATTTATTTGCGTCCGCTTCAGCAACATCTTTAACGCGCGTATTCAAATCTATTTTTAATTTTGACAGAATTTTGCGTGACTCTGAAATGCCAATACCATATAAATATGGCACCGCATGCTCAATGCGCTTGTTGGAAGGTAAGTTGATTCCTGCTATACGTATCATAAAAAAATAATTGCTTAACCTTGACGCTGTTTATGTTTAGGATTCTTACAAATGACAACAACGCGCCCTTTACGGCGCAGTACTTGGCAGTCTTTACAAATTTTTTTCACTGAAGCACGTACTTTCATGAAAATTAGTCTTAATCTTTACGTAAAAAGGATTGGTATAATAATAATGGTAAAAACAAAAAATGTCAAGGGCAAGATGTGCACACCTTGTTTTATTTCGTTTTTATGCTTAATTTAGCTAAAAACGGTATACAATACGACCTTTTGTCAAATCATAAGGTGTTAACGCAACTTTTACCGCATCTCCCGGCAAGAGCCTGATTTTGTTCATCTGCATTTTACCCGCAAGATGTCCAATTATGATATGCCCATTCTCTAATTTGACTTTAAACTTGGTTGATGGAAGAAGTTCTTCTACGACGCCTTTAAACTCTATAACTTGTTTTGATGAAATGATGTTCTCATTATTTCCTCCCTGCATAGGGTTAAATATAGTATTAAAAGTGTTATTTAATGTTAAGTATAGATAAAATCTTGTATTCTGTCAAACATCATCAAAAATTACAATTTCTCCTGGTTTTATTTTTTTTACCGGCTGTGGAACAGGATTAAGTGTTACCTCCGTAAGCATATTTTTAACAGCTTGAGGAACTGTTTTTATGGGCGGAGGAGCTTTGCCCAGTGCCTCTCTTAACGATATTGGTTCCGGTGTTTTTAAGACTTTTGTTTTTATTGCTACTAGTGGCGGCCTTACCTTTTCCGGTTCACTTTTTTTCTGCACTCCATCTTCTTTTACTTGTTTGCGCTTTTCTTCTTGCACCTTTGCGTAACATTCTACACAATACGTAGGACGCGACGGATCAGGTTTAAAAGGAACATCGGTTGGTTTACCACAATGGAAACACACTGTTGGGTATCGAGTGCCGTTTAGTGCTGTAATCTTTGGCTTGGACGCACTCCCATGACCCGCCACTCTGTGTGCATCATCCACGCGTTTTGAATGTTGACCTGTTTCCAATTCTTCTTCGTGCAAATAGATATGATTCTGTTCTTTGTGACCAACGGACTCACTCTCGCCCTCATCCGCTCCTGCACTCTCCAAAGGTTCTTCTCCGCCAACCATACCACTCCAACGCATAATTTTTTCTTCAATCACCAATCGTTCTTCCGCGTAACGTTCACGCGAAACCTTAATAACTTTTTCTGTGTTGCCTGTTGGCTTATACTCGGTTAAAAATGTCTGGGCACTAAAGGGGTTTGACGCCACCCCATCTATCATCAATTTGATATACACATTATACTTGCCCAAATTCACGAGATCCTCCGCCAAAAACTCCGGCGTAAATTCCGGCTCCAAAAAAGTCGCGTCCTCTGCTCCTACGCGAAACACAATCATAGTGCCAACGTTGCCAAAAACCGCAGGGCGGACTTCCTCGCTCAACTGTTCAATATATTGATGCGCCATAATCAAATCCAGCCGATACTTACGCGCTTCGGACAAAATGTTCGCAAAACTTTCTGTGGCAAAATTTTGAAACTCATCTACGTATAGAAAAAAATCTTTACGCTCCGGCTCCGGTATGTCAACACGTTCCATGGCCGCAAGCTGAATTTTTGTAATGAGCATACCACCCAAAAGTCTGCTTGAATCTTCTCCAATACGTCCCTTTGAAAGATTCATGATAAAAATCTTGCCGGTATCCATGATCTCACGGATATTGATGGTTGACTTAACTTGCGCCACAATGTTCCGAATAATGGAAACAGACAAAAATTGCCCTACCTTGTTTTGAATTGGCGCAATGGCCTCGGTAGCAAACTTTTCACTATATCGGGCATATTCGTCTGTCCAAAACGTGCGTACGACGGGATTTTCTATCTGCGCGATGACGCGCTTTCTGAATTCTTTATCAACCAATAATCTGTTAATTCCCAACAAGGTACTCCCTTTAAAATCCAAAAGCGCCAAAATGCAATTATTTAGAATATATTCCATGCGCGCGCTCCATACATCCGGCCAAATTTTCTTGAATACGCCCATCAGCCCGGATGCCACCAAATGCTTATGGCGCGGGTCAATAGTTTCTAATACATTGAAACCAATTGGATAATCAATGTCGGATGGGTTAAAGTACACCACGTCGTTGATGCGGCTGGTAGGAATGTAATTCAAAATCTTTTCCGCAAAGTCTCCATGCGGATCCACCACACCAAGTCCGTTGCCTTTGTTAATGTCGTCAAATACGAGCTGTTCCAAAAGCGTTGTTTTGCCCATGCCGGTCTTTCCCACCAAATACATGTGGCGACGGCGGTCATCCAATTTAATGCCAAAACGGCGATGCTGATTGCGAAAATTGGTTTCGGCAAAGAGAGTAACAGGGTCTTGTCTGTCTATCATAAAATTGATTTAAATTATACCGGTAAATTGGATGGTGGGGAACCTTTTGGCGGGCCGCCCTTATGCGGATCAAAAGGCGGAGCCTCCGGTGAATGTTCCGCAAACGGTTTGGGTCGCAGATACCCGCCCTCAACAGGCAAGGATATAGGAGGTTCAACACGTTTTGCTTCTGTTTTCTTAAGCAAGGGCGCTTTGACCGTCAAAATTGGGAAATGCCACAGCGTAGCAAGCTCTTCCGCGTTTAATGGCCACTCTAATATGCCAATCCAACGGCTACGATTTTTGTACGCGGATACGATTTTGGTGCGACGCCAGTCATCTCGCATTTGTTTAAAAAAGAAATGAGTTTTGGTCATGGTCTTCTTACTTTCAGGTTTAATGCCGTTATGCCCTGAAGTGTATTGTTTAAACGCACCGGTTAATCCATAGGAAACGCGCGCGCGATTGAAAACTTCATGGCGCGCAATGTAGATAAAACGAATTTTAATGCCAAACGGTAGCTTATCAATCTTATGCTCTACCGCCTCTACTTTTTCTTTTTCTCCAGGGCTCAAAAACAACATAAGCGAATGCGGGGCATCATTTTTATTTTTTTCCGGTTTGAGACCTTCTTTAGTAAAAAATGCATCAATTACAGCATCAATAATTTTCCCGGGTATCACAGCAAGCGCATGCAGAGGGTGCGCCTTTACTTCTACCTTTGCACCAATCAATTTTTTAACCAATTTTAAACCCCCTGCTTTAAGAAAACTGGTCTCAAGTGGTTTAACTAAAAACTGCACCCACAGATGCTCTCCGCGCCCCATGCGCGTAAACACTTCCAAAAACGCGGCCATTGGGTCTTTGAATGTCCCTTCTTCCGCTCCTGCATGCTCAAAATCCTCATAGGTTTTAATGGGATAAAGCGGGTCTTGGGCGTTAACATATTCAGCACCAAAGACCTCCCATTCTTTGTCAGGATACTGGGTGGGAAATGACTTGGTATAGTCCTCCACTTCCGTAATTTCCGCGTCCGGATATTGGGCGTAAATAATTGATTCTATCAAATCACGGCGTTTTCTTGGTGTGCCTATAATAAATTGGATGTAGCCTTCTATGCTGACAATCTCAAAACTAAACCAGTACGGCATGTGACCATGCCAATTCCGTTCTTCGTAGTCCGGTGTTTTGTGAGAACCAGCCAGCTGATTAAAGATATTTTCAACCGCTTTGGGCGTTTGCTCGTTTGCTTTGGGCACATCTATTGCGAGAAAACACCATTTGACGTTCTTCCAAAGATAATGACCCCGACGCGCAAGCAGATAAGCTATGAGCGCGCCGGCCCACACAAGAGGCAAAAATATTGCCCAGCCAATGGTCTGAAGAATATAATAAGATACCACATACCACGGTTCGGTAGCGGCAAAATAAACAAAGTTATTACTAAACCTTGAAATCGCCTCCAAAAAATTCATACCTTGGAAGCATTATACCATAGTGCAATAAAAAATGATAGAAAACAGGGGGGCGGCGTGCAAGCATTTTAACAAGGTTGCGACCAAACCGCAGACACTTTTTAGGCAACGTGTAATTAAAATAACTTGACTCCTAAGGCGAACATGTTGAAACGCCATTTAACAAAAAAGGCCAGCACAAGGGCTTTTTTGTTAGTAACCTCATGATTATTTTGGCACAGGCAACCCAATCTTTTGCAGAGGCAGATAGTGGAAGTAATAATAACATCCGTCAACAGAAATAATATAATCCAAAACGTCTTTGTATTCTGGTTTTTCAAACCAATCATTCAATACATAAATATATTTGACCTCAATATTCAATCTGGAAAATAATTTTCTGTATTGTTTGATTTTAAAATCACAAGTTTGCAACTTTTCGTCCGTGGAGCCAGCTACCTCTTGAAATTTAACCTCAATAATGTGCATGGTGTTGTTAGCGATAACGAGCACAGCGTCATCAGGCAGGATTTTTTTAGAAATAAAATCTGTGTAGTCAATTTTATTTTCTTCAAGATATTTATACAGGCCATGTTTTTGAAAGGTCAACCCCACTTTTTTGCCATTATATAAAATATTATTATCTTTTACAGAATAATTTTTCTGTTTTTTGATAAATGTTAAAAAATTAACTTTACCTTCATAGTAAAGTCCTGTTTTTGTATTGGCACCGCCGACTCCGCCTTTTCTCATAAAATTATTTTTTTAAAAGTCCTTTCTTTAAATCATTAAGACGTTTGATAGACAAATCAAGGTATTTTTTATCTAAATCAATACCAATAAACTTTCGGTCGTTTAGTACAGCTGCCAACCCAGTGGTTGAAGAACCAGCAAACGGATCTAAAATGACGTCACCTTTATCAGTGCTGGCCATAATAATGCGAACAAGTAAATCAATCGGTTTTTGAGTTGGGTGTTTGCCGTGGATTTTTTCTTCTTTCTTTGGCGGGTACACAGCCCAAACACTACGCATTTGTAAATTTGGTTTTTTTATAAAATCATCGGGCCATTTGCCGTTTTTCATCGCTTGGTAATTAAATTTATGTTTGGCTTCTTTGTCCTTACGTGCCCAAATTAAAGTCTCATGGCTGGCGGTAAAAAAACGGCAACTCAAATTAGGAGAAGCATTTGGTTTGAACCATGCAATATCGTTGAGTATGTGAAAGTGTTTGACCTGTAAAGCAAAACCGCACTGGTATATTGAGTGATATGTTCCGCTAATCCAAATTGTTCCACCTGGTTTTAAAACTCGGCGACAGGCTTCAATCCAAGTCAGTTGAAATTCAAAATCTTTTTTCAATCCGTTGCTAACATCCCATTCGCCCTTATTTACGCTTACCATCTTGCCAGCATGGACAGTAAAACCGCCGTTGGATAAAAGATACGGAGGGTCAGCAAAAATCATATCCACGGAATTTTCGGGGAGTTCTGCTAGTAATTCTATACTGTTGGCTTGGTATAGTTTGAAATTATTTTTATCAAAATATGGTTTTTGCATATATACCTTTGTATGTCCACATTATACCTTGTTCTAACTGTTTGGTCAAAAATAAAAAAGCTCGTATGAGCGAGCCACAGCGAGCGAATACACCATAGTTCCGCCTGATCAAAAATCGTACAAATTCGCCCGTCAAAATGGTAAAAAAGCGAGTGGCAAAAAGGGAATATATAAAAATGTATTTCATATAATGCGCACGGGTATGCGACAGTCCGACGAACGCACGAAGTGCGCGAGGCGGATTTCGCATACCCGCTGTTCATATAATACAAGCATACCAGAAATGGTATGTATAATGGCCTGGTGAATCCATACACAAAATATGTTAAAATGAGATGGAGAAACTAAACCAAATCTATGGCCAAGAAACCGCGGACATTCAGTCCGCAAGAAAAAGCGCAGGTGGCACTAATCGCCATTAAAGGCGAAAAAACCATCTCACAAATCAGCTCGGAGACAATTTGTATAAAATTATTGGACAGCGAGACATTGAGCTTGACTGGTTGAAAAAAAATTATCAATATTTAAACCATAGTCAAATAACATGCTGAAAAATTAGAAAGTCGGAATTTATTTTTCCGACTTCAAAATCTTTACAAATGCCTGATACATGAGAAAGAGCACTGCCAAACTCATCCACCACCAACCCCGCTCGCGAGCAAACCACCCGCCCCAAAACGCGATAAAAAAAGCAAGCGCGCTTAAACAGCCAAACAGCACTTCCATCATTTTATCATACATATCGGTTGAAATTTACAAAACAAAATGTTGCGTAGTTTTGGGAAGAAGCCACTTTTACCGTTTGGCAACCGCCGCGCGCCTCTGCCACAGCACAAGAAGCGGACTTGCCACAAAAATTGATGAGTAGGTACCGAATATGACGCCTAAAATCAAAGTGAGTACAAAATACTTAATGGTTGCCCCTCCAAAGAAGAATACCGCCAAGAGTACGAGCAAAACGGTAAATGAAGTGCTGATTGAGCGCACCATGGTTTGGTTGACGCTTCTGTCTACAACCTGCTCAAAAGACTCCTTACTGTATTTTAACAGATTTTCACGGATACGGTCAAAGACCACAATGGTATCATGCACGGAAAAACCCAAAATGGTTAAAAGGGCCGTAACAAACAAGGTGTCAATCTCCACTCCTTTGTAATGCCCCAACGCGGCAA
>LCLH01000005.1 GCA_001001925.1 Candidatus Magasanikbacteria bacterium GW2011_GWC2_45_8 | reverse complement strand
CTAAAATTTTATTTCTTTTTGTCATACAACTTATTTTGTTTAATAAATTCATCTGCTTGGGGGCGTAAATCCGGCATCAACGACACCGCTTTTTCTACCGCGTCGCGCGCGGCTACTTTATTCCCCATTTTAACATACGTCGCAGCTAATTTAGTATACCACGTAGGATTTTTCGGTTCAAGACGAATGAGATAATTGTAATATTCAACCACTTTGTCATATCTTCCCTCCAAAGCAAAGCTATCTATAACATACAAAACATTCTTTGTTGATTTAACAAAACCAACACTGAATGCCTTTTCCATATTCTCAAGCCCCTCTGCGCGCTTTCCTTCCGCAAACTGTACTAATCCCAAAAACCAATATGGCTCGCCAAGCGCAGGACTTAAAATAACAGTTTTCTGCAAAGCCTCCTCGCTTTTCACAAAATCTTTTTTCACCAAATATGCACGACCCAAAAAGAAATACGCTTCTTGCTTTTGCGGAGCGCGCCGCACCGCTTCCTCAAACCACCTGATCGCATCGTCAGCATAGCCTGCCCCAAAGTGCGTACCAAGCGCCAAATATGCCTGCCCTGCCCACACGGCGTACACATAATTATCTGTATAGCGTTCTGCGCGCTGAACAAGAGTGTCTGCAATACGTCCAATTGCGTGCTGTACCGCGTCTCCACCCACAGAAATCTGTACGCCTTTCTTATCCGCAGTCGCCACATCAGACGCAAGCAGTATCGCGTTTTCTGTTTGCAAATAGGTGCTTGTATCAAATACTTTTTGTACATTGCCAGCCCAGTCTACCATATCCCCTCGTATAAATATTTCCGTGCTTGATTTCTGCATATAGTACGAAGCATACAATGGTTTGATATTCCATTTATACAACACCACAACTGCAACAACGCATGCACCCGCAACAATAAATTCTTTCTGCCATTTTTTAAGATGATTATTTAAGGGCGCGCGCTGTTTAGAAAACTGCTGATCATATAAAAACGCGATCCACGCGCATACTGGAAAAAAAACAAGCATTGAATTGATTGTCTCAAAAAAGAAAAATAAAGCAATCAAATATGCCATAAATCCTCCTGTAATAATAATATATTGCAATCTGGCTAAATTAGTAACTGCTTTTTTTTGCAATCGCCATAGATACACAAAAAGACATACAAGTACTGCGGCATATGCGCCAAAACCAACTATTCCTGCCGAATCCGCAATATCCAAAAACCAGTTATGCGGCTTGTCCCAAATTGTTTCCGTAAATCCATAGCGCAAAAATTCGGGGTTAAAATATCTATTAAAAAATACTTCAAAATTATTCATCCCCCACCCGACGAGCGGCCGATCACTCAGTCCTTTGAGTGCAATATCCCAAGCCATAAAACGTGTTTTGGCAGTACCGGAAGCATAATAATTACGAAAATCAAGCGTACCGGAACCAAGTCTGGTCAACAAAAGCGCTACTACTATTACACATCCGAGCACCAACCCGCATGCCGCAAACAAACGATATTGTTTGTGTGAAAAAATAAAAATACTTGCACATAAAATCAATAAACCCCCAACAATCAAACCAACAAGTGCGCCACGATTACCAGTAAAATACAAAATAAATATCTCCCCAAATGCAATCGCAATATACACCCATCGTTTCCATTGTTGTGATGCAATAAAGGTGCCCAATGATTGATACGCCGCCAAAGCAATGGGCAAAATCAAATACAGCGCAAGAAACGCGCGATTCCCAATAATGCCTGCAAATTGAGTTCCGCCACCATCACCTCGCCATGCGTCAGGCAAATAATTTTGAAACAGTGCAGTTAAACTCACCAATACGCTCACACCAATAATTACATCCAAAGCCCTATGCCACTGTTTTTCTGTCTTAAAAAAGTTCCGCATCAAAAAATAAAACACGCCAAAATGCAACCACAAAAATACGCCGTTGGAACGCATTTGGCTGGTCCAAAAACTGCTCCCAAAATTGGCACCGGTAAAAGAAGAAATTAAAAGCACCAAAAAAAATAACAAAAACAACTTATCAAGAAAATTAAACTTCTTCCAAACAAATGTTTTGCTATAAAAAGCAATGCTCAAACCAATAACCAGCAAAATCTCAACAATAATCTGAAAAATAATTGTCTTGCCAAATTGCCATGGAAACATGGTAAAAGGCATAAATGCCAACGGCAAAAAGAGTAAAGAGTAAAGTCCATACGCCATTATTTTTTCTCTATATTTCATATCGCCTAATCCTACCAAAAAAATAAACAAAACACAACCCCCGCTTTTAGTGCGGGGGTTGTGAGTGCGGTTATTTAACAACCGCGTGAGTCAAGCCTGAACGCTCTATCCA
Organism: Candidatus Magasanikbacteria bacterium GW2011_GWC2_45_8; assembly: GCA_001001925.1. GTDB lineage: Bacteria > Patescibacteriota > Patescibacteriia > Magasanikbacterales > UBA10146 > UBA10146. The sequence goes on along the minus strand of LCLH01000005.1, from coordinate 15,833 downwards.
ATCAAACTAGATTAGAAGGAGTATGTCCAAGTCTTAGATAGAAGTGGCAAGAGGTTGTCGCTTGCAACAATGTTGGAAATACCTCCTCCTGTGTTGCTGTTGACTCCATTATCACTCCATACCATGCCGAACCTGCTCGTAATCTCTTGTCTGCGTGCCGCGCTATAACCTGTTCCAATCTGCGCAATGCCGAGGGTCAAGTTACGCGTGCTTTGAGAAGCACCAGTCATATTGCTGGTGTCCAAGGTGACAAAGATAGTTTTGGAACCACCTGCAGCAATTTCCGTGTCAGTCAAGCTGTTTGAGGATGCTGTTTCCACAGCCCAGTCAAACGCTGTGTTAAACGCAGTATAAGTAGAACCAGTCTGACCTGAAACTTCTCCTGCTGCAAACGTAGTCGTAGCAAGCGCGGTTGTGCTCAAGCTGTCTTTGTACACATTGAGTGCCGCTGTATTAGTTGCGGTAATTGACAGCGTAGTGCTAATGGTGAAGTTCAAGTTATCCAACGTTGCCGCATAAGAACCGGCATTTGCTGCGTTGCTCACTACAAACTTTCCAATAATCTGCGCTGAATTTCCAGAAGTCGCAGCTGCCTGATTAAATGTAGTAGCATCCCATGCAATGGTCAACTTTGTGCGATAGAGCACAAACTCATTTGCATCTGTGATGATATAAGCAGCATTAGTTGAAACTCCAGCAGTAGGAAGTGCAGTAGCAGCAGCCGTGGCTGAAGTAGTGGAATTGTTCCATGCTACTGATTCCGTAGCTGCAACTAGATATGTATTGGTAGTTGCCAATGCTACACCAGATTGCCCGCCTGTTCCAGTAACTGGCAATTGAAATCCAGCGGTTGGTCCGTCGTAGTCAGTAAGAAACGCAAGTTTGAATGCCTGCCCAGTGGTTGTAACACCCAAGTCAACATAGTTGGCAAGGTCTGCTTTCACAGTAATAACTTTGGTCACTCCTGCTGGAATTACCAAACTAAGACCTGTGAATTTAGCACCTGCAAAGGTACCTGTTGAGTTGGTATTTGAGGCCTGTGTAGCGTCAAAACCAGCAACGGTACCAATTAGCGTGCCTGCATCGTCATACAGTCTCACGTTCTTCAAAGTACCGGTAGCGGCACTTGTAAATGCAGAACTCAAAACTAATTGTGTAATATTAATTGGTTCTGTTGAGGAAGCGGTGAACTGGAATTTGGCAAGTGTCTGATCTGTGGCACCCATAAGCAAGTTGGTTGGGAGTGGGGTGTCAGATGAGATGGTGATTGCCAAACCTCCAGCAGATGCGATATACGACTGTTGCAAAGTAACCGCGGTTGAATAATTCGCGGAAGTACCTGTGGTGTGTCCGCTAGCGGTAATGGCACCAGTCGTTATAATAGCCGCGGCTGAAGTTTGTGTAGCTTTCAAATCAGCCACCACATCAACCACATATTGACCGCCTGCTGGCACTGTAATGGATGGAGACACATTAAAGGTATGCGTCTGAACCGCTGAAGCAGCGCTTGCAGGACTTGCCAATGTTGGCGCAATTTGAACACCGTTGTGCATCAGTTTCACATTTTGCGTGTAAGTGTTCAAATTCAGAGCAGTACTCACATCAACCAAAGCAATCTGGCTCACATCTGCATCTTCACCAGCTCCGCCGGTGATCACAAATGAACCAAGCTTCACACCAGCCGCATTGATTGTGCCAGTTGGGTTGGTGGATGATTTGTTACCAAACGATGAGTTCAAAGAAACACTCACTGTTCCTGCCGCGATAGTCAAAGTGCGGCCGGTTCCGGAACCTGTGTTCAAAGTGGTCAAAGAAGTCAATGTGGTTGCATTGCTAGAACCTGTTTCCACATTGACACTCAAAGTTTCACCTGAAGTGGTCGTGCCTGTGATATCACCCTGTACCGTCAACACACTTGTCTTGCCCACGCGAGCAATCATAGTGCTACCAAGAGTAAAGGTGTTGTCTGCCGCTCCGTCACATGCCGCGGAAGTGGCAACAGTACTTCCCACTTGTGACCCATCCCATAACACTTTGAGATTCTTTATTGTCTTGGTGTTGGTAGAATCGGAACAGTTTACCACTAAACTTGTAACCTTAACATCTTCACCTGCCGCAACAAAATTGAATTTACCCAAAGTAACCGCGGTGGTGGAAGATGCAACATTACCAGTTGGAGAATCTGTCGCAACAGTAACACTCAAGGTACCGGTAGAAACTGTGTAACTAACTGCGGTTGGAGAAGCGGCGCCGTCGTTTGGTTGTAATACAGTAAATGTATCAGAACCTGCGTGCTTCAAGAATACGCCGTAGCCTTTGTCATATACCACAAGGTCACCCGCACCTTGGATAGATGTGCGGAAAGTTCGAGTTGAACCGCCAATTACGTCTGCTTTAAGGCTTAATGTTCTGGTAACGCCCTTTGCAAAGACATAAGGAGCAACAGTTACATCAATGGTGATAGTCTTATCTGCTGCCATTTCTGCTACGGTGGCGCCAATTTGTTTGGCTCCATCCCACAAACCGAAGTTCTTGAGATCGCCAACATTAACAGAACCGACTACAGTGAATTTAACTTTGCGTAATTCAACATCCTGGTCTTGAGTTACGGCCTGTAAGCGCCATACTTCATAACCTGTTGAGCCTGCGTTCACATTGGCCGCGGCTGTAGGAGAAATATTGGTCAAAGTAAATTTACCAAGGTCTGTTACTGCTGCAGTAGTAAAGTTGTTGCTTGCAAGAGGGAATGAACCATTCACAACAGCTCCATCTGAAACAACATCAGCAGATGCCGCAAGGCTCAAGTTAATCACTTTACCGGCTGATCCGGCGTTAAGAAGATCAAATTTTACCGTAATCTTCTTTGTAGTGCCTTTGGCAACAGTAAACAATCCGCCACTGTTGGTGAAGGTGAATTTCTTGGTGGCAATGGATGGTGAGCTACCAACTTGTGTTTCGCCATCGTACAAGAACATTGCAACAACATCAGTGTCAGCAGAAACGCCTCCACGAGTAACTGCAACTGTTTTAACTTTTACATCGCCGTCAGCAGATGCGGTAAAGTTAACATCCAATGCAGGAATCAATGATTGCGCGCCGTCTGCAGAGTCAGTCACAATCGTTGCGGCCGCTGGTTGGGTGCCGTTAAGAGCAACCGTCAAACCGGTACCGATAGGACTTGTGACAACTGGAGGGGTTGTACCCGTACCAACAGGAGCTCCTGAACCTGCAATCGTTGTCCATGAGTCAACCTTCGCAGTCACTTCTGTACCAGCTGGGTAGCCGGAAAGATCAACTGTGGTTGACACCACAAACTTGGATTGTACCCAGTTGGCTGTCTGGCCGGCAGAAGTAACTTTTACTTTTGTCTTGCCTGCGCCAATCAACCAAACGTCTCCGGCAACATCCTTAACCACTGCGCCATTTGGATATTCTCCGGTGGCGAGTGCGGTGCCAATCTTGTATACGTAAGGGAAAATTGAAGGGTCAACGTCATCAATCGTTTTGTTCCATTTGCTACCAAAAAGTGCCACTGCGGTTGCTTCGTCAGGAATCTGGCGAATGGTTCCGCCCGGTTCTACCGCGTAGGTAGCCGGAGCTGTAGCAATTTTGACTAAACGGGTACCCGGACGGTAGGCAACAGTGCCGCCAATCGCGATGCCACCCATTTGAGCGTCAGAAATTTTCTTAACACCGTTCCAGTTTGAGTACCATGAAAGATACACCGAACCGGTTGGGTATGTGTAACGTTTACCGTCTGCACTGTAGTAGAACACTGCTTTTGAGCTCGCGTTCTGAATGCTGTCACCCGCAGTCAAGGTAACGGTGGTGTCAGCCGCTGAAGCAGCCAAAGGAGCTGCGATTGCGGCAAAACCAACCGACCAAAGAATGGTGGCGGCAACGACTGCATAGGTAAGAACCTTTTTGCTTAATCGTAAAGTATTTGACATAATTTATGTAAGTATCTTAGTAAACGGTTATGTATGCCCGCATCATATACGCATGTCACCGGCCCGTTTAAGACCAGCGAGATGAACCCGTATACAATTCGACCTTTCGTGTCATACTCATATTAATAAATTTCTACCTCACGTAAATGCAAGGTAGAGATACGGCTTGAAAGCTAATTTCATGCCGTATTTTCACCTTGAATCTTACTCGTTATTTTTTAAAATAAACTATTTTGAAACATCCTTCCCCACCGCATCTCTGCCTTCCACTTCCACTTCCACTTTCACCTCCACCACACCCACTCCGGCAAAGGTGGATGTTGACCCAACTGTTTGAATCTTTTCCACGCTCACTTCCGCGGCCTTTACGATATCTTTTACTTCTTGCAATTTGCTCAACGCGCCGTCAAAATTCTGGCTTTGCGCCATATCTTTTGCTTCTTGTAATGTTGATTTTGCGTTTTCCGTTGTCTGTCTTACAGGCTCCACTACTTTTTCAACCGCCTTTTCCAAAATTTTTGTTTCTGACCGATTCACCGCGGTAGAACTCCCGGCAGGCGTGCTCGTGGCAACTATACTTTGCAATTGAGAATTGACTGATTGCATTTTTTCTTCAACACTTTGTATTTTTTTATCTACCGCATTTTTGACATCCGCACTGCTCACTGATTGCTTATCTTCTTTATGCGTATCTACCAACACCTGAATTGCTTTGGCGCTTGCGTCCTCGGCCGCCACGCCCGCGCTCTTGAGTGATTCTTTGAGCGCTGACAGTTCTTTAACCGGCGCACTGGAGGCGGTGTTTGTGTTCGCGCTCGCGCCAACAATTCCGGCACCTGTTGTGGAACTTGTTGATTCTTTATTGACCGCGTTCAACGCATCTTTGGCCGCGGCCGCGGTTGCCTGCGTTACCACCACAACAGGCGTATTTGCCGGCGACACTTGATTTTTTGTTTGTTCAATTACTCTTTGCACCTCCACGGCTTTTTCTCCCACCACCTTTGCCGCCTGCGCGGCATCTGACTTGGAGCCGTTTTCTTTTAGATCTTTCAAACCGCCCTTGGCACTGTCTAACTCTTTTTGTAAACTCTTGACCGTAGCTTCAACTTTTTTTACTTTCTCCGGACTTGATTCTGTTTTTGATACAATCTGCGCTACTTCTTGCGCGCGGCGCACCGCAAATTCCGCGTGGAGCTTGGTTTCCACCGGCTTTGGAGCAACCGCCACCTGCACGGCTTCTGTTGCCATCTTGACCGCGTATAAATACTCCCCCGGCAAACTATTATATGAAGCGCTCACGGTAGTCACCCATCCGCCAAACATCATTCCCACAATGAGCATAACCGCCACAGCGGGACGCACCACATAATACACTGTACGAGCAGGCAAAATCACATCAAGAAACTGCCACAAATTCTCTGTATTCCACACGCGCGTTTCTTTTACCTCTGTGCGAATGCTATTTTTGACCTGCATCAACAAAATATCCCGATTGGCTTTTAGCCATTCGGGTCGGGGGCTCCCAGCCCCGCGCACTTTTTGTATTCCTTTAATATGTTGTATCAAATCATTCTTGCTCATTTTTTTCTAGGAAATTGCCTTTCCCGCGCTAAAGTTTATTTATGCGATTTTTAATTGTAATTTTATCTGTCTAATATCTTTTGCGTGCTGTGTGTTCTCTTTTGCAAGACGTTCGGTTTCATTCTCAACTCTTTCTATCCGTTTCGCGGTAAATACTCGTTCTTCATCCATCCGTTTCAATATAGTAGTCATTTTATCAAGTGAATTCATGACTTCATTTTTGATCGTTTGCACCTCCTCTGAAGTTGCCATCTTTTCAAATTTTTCATCATGTTCTAACAATTTTTTAATCATCCGATTGGTACATTTGTCATTCTGTTCCCAACGCTTATTATTTTCTTCCCAACGTTTGTCATTCTGTTCCCAACGCTTATTATTTTCTTCCCAACGTTTGTCATTCTTATCAAATCGTTTGTCGTGTTCCAATAATTTTTTATAAATACGATCGTCGCCGTTCATAATGTTTTAGTTTCAAAAAACTTTAGTAAATTTAATTTTAGCTCCCATTGTTTTCCACTATCCGTTTCAACGCGGCGAGCGCTCTGTGCGTTATCACTCGCACATTCAACTGGCTTTTTCCAAGTATTGCCGCCACTTCTCTAATTTCCAATTCATCTACATAGCGCAAGGTCAATACTTCCCTGTATTCTTCTTTTAATTGTTGTAAATGTTCAAGCATGACGCGCGCGTCTTGAGACTCGCTCATCATCTTCGCCGTTTCACCCTTGTCGCTTGCGCGCTCCAACATGTCTTCTTCAATGGAGTCCTCTCTGCCAGCCGCGCGATGGCGATAAAAATCTATTATCACGCGGCGCGCGATGGAGTACAAAAAACCACTAAAGCTTTCTATTTTCTTTTGACCATTCACGTACTCCCACGCTTTCAAAAAAATTTCCGCCGTGAGGTCTTCCGCGTCATGGGCAGATGAAACTTTAAAGTACACGAACCGATACAACCGAGGCGCGTACATATCGTAGAGCTTTCCAAATAGCTCTGGGTCTCGTGTACGCTTAAGCTGATACAGCAACCATTTTTCTTTTAAGTCTACTGACATTGATGTAGACGGAATAATAGGTAAAATGTTACAGGAGTATACCAAAATGGCAATAAAAAGCAAGTAATTTAAATTAAAAATATCTATTTTTAACTCTCTCAAGATTTCTGTTTCAACGATATTGTCAATTTATGCTTGAGATAAGTATAGACTACTCTATACTTTGGAAAATTTTAAGTCTTGACAAAAATAAGCTCATCTGCTAAAGTAAAGTATACAACAGTCTATACTTTGGAAATCAAAAATATGTCAGAACTTATAAGACTTTCAATTTCAGAGGCGGCGCGGCTTTTTGGAATCAATTCACAGACCATTAGACGTGCCATCAAAAATCAAGAGATCACCTATGTGGTAGTTTTGGGGCGTTATCAATTAAATTTTGAGAGCGTTCTCAAATGGTCGCAAAATAACAACAAACGCAGAAATAAAATGGCTCAAAAAGGCATCGGACAATTTGTTGACCGTTGGAAAATTGGCAACAAACTTTATAGCCCAAATCCTAAGAGTGTGAAAAAGAAAACACCTCCTTCTTTTTTGTCCTAACGCGTGCTACACTATTAGCATATGAGCCATGAACAAAACAATCAACTGCCGGAAGAAAAATCCCTTGAAGGCGAAATCATTTCTAAAGAAACAACCACTCAAGCCGCGCAAAAAGGTGTTTTTATCAACACACTTAACATCATCACCGCCCCGGCGCAATCAATTTTAAAACCTCTCAAACATCACTATCATCATCGTTATCACAAACGATTCCCCCGCCATCACAAGAAAATTTTTTTCTTTGACCTCGCGCTCATTACAGTAATCATACTGCTTGGCGCGTTTGCCTCATATTATCTTTTATTAAAACCAACCTTCCGCCCTCTTGATATTTCCATTGCTTCAACAGATCAAAAAATCATCATCGGAACAGAACACGCGTGGGAATTGCGCATAAGCAACACTACAAAAAAAACGTTGCGCAATATCACTACCACGCTCACCTTCCCCTCGTCTTTCAAAATTGTCGCGTCAACGGGTGAAAATTCATCATCTTCAGAAGCGCACGCACCCGCAACGCGTGTATGGAAACTTGACCCCCTATCAGGAAAAGAAAACTTATCACTGGATGTGCGCGGGATATTGTTTTCTCCGGTGGGAGAAACCGTAAAAATTATCGCCCGCACGGAAGGCATTACGGACTCAAAAGAACCATTCTCGGAAACAGATGTTTTGGAATTGCGCGCCACAAATCCCGCTCTTCTGACAACAGTGGATTTTCCAAAATCAATACTCGCCGGAGAATCGTTTCCGTTTAGCGTCTCCTATACCAACGCAAGCGGCGCCATGCTTGAACATTCCATAATTCGTTTTGAAGTTCCTTCTTCTTTCGTGCTCAACAACAAACCAAGTTCGTGGCAAAACGGAAGCATTGCCTTGCCAACGCTCGCGCCCGGAGCGCATGGATCCATAGAACTCAACGGATCGCTCACCGCGGATTCGCGCGCAAACCGTCTATCTATTGGAATACAAACGAGCGCGGAATTAAATGGACGGCGCGTAACACAAGAAGACCTTTTGCCAAGCCTCTCCGTCACGCCAACAGGTATCAATGTATCGCTCAAAAACGTTGAGAGCAATGGCACGCCAGGAAAACCGTTGCGTCTCCTTGTTTCTTTAGACCATATGGGGTCGGAAACATTCCAAACGGTTTCCGTGTGTGTACCTATGGAAAATCAAAACATTGAACTACACAGCATCAAAGGCGACGGCAAGCTAGAGGACAATCAGTATTGTTTTACTCCTGCCACGCAAACGAAATTAAAAGAAATAAAAAATGGATTTCATGGAGAATGGCCAATAACTTTTTCACTCAAACCTGTCTTTAATCAACAAAACACGCAAACAAACAAAAACGCGGTACTTGCTTTTACACCAAAAATTTCACTGATAGCGCCGCATACGCCTCCGGTCAAATTATCGTTAAACGGACCGGAATTGCGCGTTCCCATCACTACCACGCTGACGCTCCAAACAATGGGACGATATTTCACCAATGAAGGCGATCAGCTTGGGCGCGGACCTTTGCCGCCACAAGCGGGCAAAACAACAAAATACTGGATTGCATGGGCAATTAACTCAAGTCTAAACCCGATAAAAAATCTCGTGGTGCGCGCCACCTTGCCGTCCTCAATCCAATGGACAGGAAAAAGTACTGTTACCAAAGGAAAAAGTATCACTTACGACCCCGCAACGCGCGAGGTGCGATGGACGAATGAATTGCTTGAGCCAACCGCCGAAACCTGCGCGTGCGCGGAAGGTGGTTTTGAAATCTCACTCACTCCTTCTGAAGGAGACATCGGAACAGCTACTCTTCTCATCAAAAATCTTTCAGCAGATGGCATAGACGCATGGACAGAAGTTCCTCTTCATGCTTTATCACCAGATATCACTTCCGAGCTTCCTGACGATCCCATGGCAGAGGGGAAAGGACGAGTGCAAAAATAGTTATTGACACAAACAGGAAAAAAGCATAAGGTAACATATTGCTCTTTTTAGGCTTTCAAGATGCGCTACATGGCGTTTGCTTTTTTTGACGACACCCAAATCTTTCTCACTCGTGATGTGCCGTCGCAAAGCAAATGCTTTTCCGGCTCATCTTGGAGAATCAAATGAAGTACTGTTTTCCACGCAAGGACTTGCCTCCTACCGACCACGGTATGGCGCTCCAACTAGTGCGTTTTTGCAAGGCCAATGAGGATTTGAGTAATCAATGTCCTCAAATTATATCCTTTCTTCATAGCCAGCCAATGCGCTACGCAAAGATCTGCAGACGCGCGGCGAGCTTGTGCGCTTCACCAGAGCGCAAAGCGACCTTCTTGCTTGAAGCAGTTCACCACCACACATACTCTTTTGAGCAGGCGGAATGGCGCGTTGAATTTATGGTGCGGTGTCTTGAAGACTCACAACCGCTTCTCGTCCAAGAATTCAAAGATTATGGACGGCGAGAGTTATTACTTGAGCGATGGAGGGACGCGGCGATTATGGTGTTCCACGCGGCAGGATATTTCCGTGCGTGCGCGGACGCGTACAAGGAACGCGCTTGCGCGGCAGGAAACAGATCTGCGGACAAAGAAGTCTACGCCAACCAATTCATGGCGGAGGTAGAACTCTGCAATAGCGCGTTGGTGCAGGGGATACGAGAGACAGTACGAAACGCCGTGATTCGCCTCAAAGGTTCTGCAGGGCGGCTCTTGCTCCATCTCTCTGAAACTCCCAACGACGTGTATTGGCGCGTGGCGTGTCTTATTCACATTTTGCGCGCGGAATGGTTTGTGGTTTTCCATAATCCCGACCACCAGGAAAGTTTTGCGGAGCTTGCGAAGCTTCGCAAAAAAATTCCCGGTAACTTCACCGCCGCGCTCAAGGTGCTTACCGCCGCGTACTACACAAGGCGGTCGTATGGCGAGTGGGGTGACGCGCTCTCTGTAGCGCGAGGAGTCGCGCTCAACTCACGGGAAAATCCGGACTGGCGCGCTGAAGCCTATCTTGTGCTCGCACTCGCTATGATTCAAAGCGGGTACAAAATAAAGGCCAAGGTATACCTCAAGGACATCTTGGATCTCCCGCAATCCGGAGGACACGTTGCCAAATCCGTAGCCAGAACTCTTTTGAGACTCATCAATGAGCCTTCGTAAAAACCCACTCTCTACAGATAAAACCTAGAGAGTTTTTTTATTATAAAAAAATGACCTGTTGGTGCATTTAGATTAGACTCTTGCAATGGGTGGTGCTGTTAGTTTAGATTACTGCCCATTGGGGGCAAATATTGACAAAACCGTAAAAATATGCTATGATACACGGTCAAGTTAAATAAGATGATTTGAGCTAAAATAAGCATAAATATGCGTATAGCAATGATCGGTCAAAAAGGCATTCCTGCTTCATGGGGCGGGGTTGAACGGCACGTGGAAGAATTATCCACAGGCTTGGTTCGCCGTGGGCATACGGTTACGGCTTATGCCCGCCAGTGGTATACGCAGAACACCCACGAGGGAAAAATCGCTCTCAAAAAACACTCCTACCAAGGCGTTCATCTTGTTTTTGCGCCTTCCCTTCCCACTAAACATCTTGATACCATCACGCATGTGCTCGCCGCCACTTTACATGCGCTGTTTCAAAATTATGATGTCATCCATTATCATGGCGTAGGACCTTCTTTGGTCGCATGGATCCCGCGACTCTTTCTTCCGCGTACCAAAATCATTGCGACGTTCCACAGCCCCGACCGCCTGCATGGCAAATGGGGCACAATTGCCAAACTCGTTCTCACATGGGGTGAATGGGCAAGTTGCCATTTTGCGCATGAAACCATTACGGTCTCTCAAACACTCCAGCTCTACGCGGCGCAAACATACAAAGTGCCGACCATTTATGTGCCCAACGGCGTAGCGCTCCCCCAAACTACTACAAAAGAAAAAACCGCTTCCGTATTGCGATCCTTTGGTTTGCGGCAGGAACGTTACTTCATTATTATCGCGCGTTTTGTTTCACACAAGGGGATTCATTTGGCAATGGATGCGTGGCGCCGCGCTGAACGTGACTACCCTTCGCGCATGCGGGGCTTACGGCTCGTTATTGTGGGCGATGAACAAGGAGACAAGACATACGCGGAATCCCTCCGCCGCATGGCAAAAAAAATTCCTCATGTGTGTCTTGCCGGCTGGCAGGACGCGGAGACAACACAGATACTGCTTTCTGAAAGCATTGCGTTGATTCAGCCTTCACAATCAGAGGGTTTGTCTATCGCCATGCTTGAAGCGTTTGCTCATGGCAAACCGATTATCGCAAGCGACCTGCCGGAACATCGTGAACTTGTTACCGACAGCCGTTTCCGTTATGAAAAAACAAAGATCACCCAGCTTGAAGAACGGATGGTATGGCTCATTGCGAATCCTGAAATCGCGCATGTGGAAGGCTTGCGCAATCGCGAAAAAGTTGAATGCCACTACAATTGGGACGCTATCATCCGGCAAACAGAGCACATCTATGCCGACGCGGTGCTGAATCGCGAATGGAATTGGCAAGGCATCCAATTGCGCGCAGAATAATCTTGAACATACAAAAAGCCGTCCTCTCACGCGAGGGCGGTTTTTTTGCTTTGAAAATTAATAAAAAATATGAATGAATTAAAATGTCGTTGAGGTAAACGTTTTGAGGGGGCTAACGGAGCGCGACGGCGCGAGTTGGAGCGCCCCGACTTCAGGTCGGGGACGTGTACCCCTCAAAGCGTTTACCGAGTGAAGAAATTTTAATTCATTACACCCTGATTTACTGCCCGCAAAAAAAACAGCTTCGCGACGAGGTAATAATACTACTTTGCCACCCCCCCAACGCACGCACGCTTGAAACCTCTATGCCGCTTTTGCTTGTTGATGATCCCGCCACAAAACGATTTTGCAATACGCCGCGGCCATTAAATACCTTTACTTCCGGAGCGCCGCGTGCATGCCCCGCAATAATTTCATCTTTGCCGTCGCCATTCACATCCCCTACCGCCACGGAAACTCCCTGCGTATCACGTTTGCCAAACACATTCCAGCCGGCGGACAAAAGCTTGCCACGCAAAGAAAATACTTTTACGAGCGATGCGCCGTTTGCGGTTCCAACCACAATTTCCGTACTCGCGGAATTACTCAAATGCCCCGCGGACACGGTAACGCCGCCTGCAAACCCCGCGCGTATTCCGTCAAACGAACGCGTTACCATTGCGCCGTCGGCGCGTGTTACGGCAACCTTGCCACCGCGCGTTTTCTGGCCAAACACCAAATACAGCCCATTTGCATCACCCGTGTCCACCGCGGAGACGGAAAGCTCACCGCGCCATGCAGTGCCAAATGGATACATAGTGGCGCGCACCGTATTTCCTTCTTTAATCACTGCGCGGTTGTGTTCTATCACTATTGTTTCAAGCGTATCGTCACGGTCAAGATCAATATGCGCGATCGTCTGTCCACCCAAAAAAGATTCATTGTATGAAAAAAATCCATTGCGCAACTGCGTCCCGTCCGCATGGTAAATCCGTATAAATGCGCCATTAACATAGGGCGCGCCTTCAAGAAAATCAAGGGGACGCAAAAGTATTAAACCGTCATGCGGTGGAATGCTGACCGCGTTCACAATCTGCCCGTCATTAACTCCGATGTCTTGCATGCCTTTAATTTTTTCAAAATCCGCGTTCAAATCAAGCGTCTCCGCCGTGTCTGCGGTATTGACCAAAACAAGCCCATGCGTATAATCTCTGCGCCATATTCCTTTTGTGACAAAGTTGCTTGAACCGTTTTTCTGCACGTAGGGAGCGCTGGTAGGCTCGCCCAAAAGTGCTTCATACTCATCGTACCACCATGTTTGACCATGATTTTGATCGCCAAAATCAAACGCGTAATAACCGTCCCCCAGAAGCGTTGATGCCAAACCAAAACGCATTGCTTGCAGTTGGTTTTGATCGCCCGTGTTGTTGGTATTTGCGTTAATAACCGCAAACGATGGCGCGCGCGACTTATCGGTAAAATCGGTATATTGTTTCATGGTTGCGCTCCATCCGCGCGCGAGAGGAAAATTTTCAAACATCATGCCATTAAACTGCACGAATCGCTCGCCGTCGTTGCCCATAATAAGATACCGGTCTCCGGTAGACGCGCGAATGTTTTGCACCAGAGCGTTGAATCCGTCCACGTACGCGCGGTCAATGGCGTCTGTGCTCTCTGCCACACCATCTCTATTAATATCAAGCTGTCCGCCCACCTGATTGCTCAAGCTGTTCCACGTGTTATCCAAAAATACTCCATCCCATAACCCGCTTGCCAAAATGCGGGTACTGACAAAATTACCGAGCGTTTCAATCCATCGCGCACCATTGACCGCCGGCGCCTGCGTGGTGAGATTGAGCACGTGCGCTCCTGGCCAAAAACGCACGAGCGCGCCGTTGGGGCGCTGCAAATTCCAAGAAGGGTCAATCCTTTGCGCCAATTCATAACGCAGAGGCGTATACATTTTTTGTTCAAGCGCGTCGTCACGAATTTCTTGCGATGTAATGTAAGCGAGAATGATAATTGAAGGATTAAGCGAGCGCATCAAACGAATTTTTTCCGGATTACGCGCGGCGTGTTCCATGTCCAAAATCACCAAGTCCCACCGAGAGAGCTCGCGCGCTTGCGCTTCTGACAAATCCCATGATAAAAAATAGTTCGCGCGCTTGGGAAACGTGGTTTTCATCTGATACGCGTCTGCCGCAAAGCGCGGCGCTAAAAGCGATGCAATCAGACCAAAGACATACAGATATTTGAACTTTTGAAACATAAAGAGAACATGTTGTATTATAGATCGCGCTCGGCAAAGACTTTGAGGGGACGTGCTGGAGCGCGACGGCGCGAGTTGGAGCGCCCCGACTTCAGGTCGGGGACGCGTACCCTTCAAAGTTTTTGCCGAGTGCGGTATCGTACACCTTCATCAATTTTTCATAGTAAACCTCCGGATTGTTATGTCCGCGCACGTAGGCTTGCGCCGCGCGGCCGGCGGTTTGCAACACCCTATCTTCATACCCCCAGACCCGTTCAATGATCGCGCGTAACGCGCGGGCGTTGCCCGGCGGGAACATCCATCCGTTCACTCCTTCTTGCACTATCTCCGGAATGCCGCCGATTGCAGAAGCTATTACCGGTTTGCCTTTTGCAAACGCTTCAATAAGCGACATTGGATAATTTTCAAACCATTCTGAAGGAATCACCACTGCGCGAGTGCCTTCTACGATGCGAGCCAACTCCGCGCCCTCTTTATGCCCCATCAATTCAATATGAGGCGTATTTTTTATTTGCGTGCGGATAGAATCCTCAAGCGGCCCTGCGCCAATAATCTTCAACGAAACTTGAGTGAGTGGCCGCACTGCGGAGATAAGCGATAAAATGCCTTTTTCGTGGCTTAGCCTACCCATGTACAAAAGGTAGCCCCCCGTGCGCGGCAAAGGAGCAGGCAAGGAAGCAGATGCGTACCACGCAGGATTCAAAAAATTATTCAGTGTAACAAACTTTTCCGCCGGCTCTCCCCATTCAATCATGAGTGTACGCATAAACTCACTCGGTGCAATAAAACGAGCTACGCCTTTTTCATAAAACTGAAACAGTTTATGAAATGACAATTCCAAAGCGGCTACCATACTTTTTGGCAAACTGTCATCCACACAGCGTTTAAACACCGCCTCGTAATACCGATGATGCCGCGAGCACAAACACACTCCGTGGCGATTAAACAACCGATAGTTGGGGCTGACGAGTTTGTAATCATGCAAAGTCATCACCACGGGCACGCGGTGTTTTTTGAATACCGCAAAAATTGACGGCGAAAAATGATGATACACATTGTGTAGGTGCGCAATATCTATCTTAACATCAGTCAAAAAACGATCAAGTTTTTGCGCCGCTTCCGTTGAATACAAAAGGTGGCCGACTTTTTTGAATTCACGCGCCCACGACTCGCGCTTTTGAAAATCAATGGGGTCAATAAAATACTTTTCGTAATCGCTTGCCGCGTTTGCGGGATCTTTCATGCTCCACGGAACCACTTCATGACCGTGCGCGGTTAAGAGATCAATCACGTCAAAAAAGTGGGTCTCTGCACCCCCGCGGCTATAGAAAAATTTATTGACTTGAAGAATACGCATAATATATAACCAAAAATTTATTATTTTAAACTTTCATACAACATTTTGTATTTTTCTATCGTCTGCGGGAGTGCAAAATTTTGTTCAACGCGCGCGCGGGCGGCAGTGCCCATTTCACGAGCGCGTACGCTATCTTGCAACAACGCACGCAAAGCGTGCGACAACGCTTCAACATCTCCGGGTGGAACCAACAAACCCGTTTCTTGGTCAACAACCATCTCGGGGATACCACCCACATTTGACGCCACCACCGGCACCGCGCTCGCACCCGCCTCCAAAATCACAATCCCCAACCCTTCCCACAATGAAGGCAAAACAAAAATATCCGTGTCCTGCAAAATTGCGGGAATATCCCGCCGCGCGCCCAAATAATTCACCCGTTCGCGTATGTTTAAAACGCGCGCCAAGTCTATTACATACTCCTTTAAAGACCCATCCCCTGCCAATACCAGTTCCCATGCCATATCATCTAAAAGCGCAAGCGCGCGCAACAAAGTGTCATGTCCTTTCTGCGGTTCAAGACGCGCCACGCAGGTAATCTGCGGCGTAC
>LCLH01000004.1 GCA_001001925.1 Candidatus Magasanikbacteria bacterium GW2011_GWC2_45_8 | reverse complement strand
GTTGGAGGATCTTGTTGCGAAGAGCGCCAATGAAGAATTAAAAGCAAGTTTTCAAAGAGAAGAAAGAGAACAGCCCTATACTGAAACTTCTGCATTAGCCAAATTGGAAGAAGCTTTCCAGAAGTGGCAGGCATTACCTAAAGAAACAAGAGGAAAGTTTAATTTTGCATGGTTGGACAATAATGGTTTTGGTGGTCTTACTAATTGGTGTAGGAGAAAGACATCAGACGGCAAAACTGCAAATATTCCATTGGAGGATCTTGTTGCTGTGAGTGTGGATGAAGAACTTAAGAAGAGTTTTACAAAAAAATAAAACATGGCGCTCAAAAAGTACATAAAAAAATTATTACCGGCTACGCTTTTTTCTTTGTATCATTGGAAGATGGCGTTGTTGGGTGCATTATGGTATCGCCAGCCAAGCAAGGAGTTGCTTGTTATTGGTGTTACGGGCACGAGCGGCAAATCCAGCACTATATACATTTTACGCCAGTTGCTTGAACAGGCGGGCTACAAAGTTGGCGCCCTTTCAACCATTGAATTTTATATCAATGGCTGGCAAAAATTGAATGACCGCAAAATGACCACGCTTGGCCGCATGCAAACGCAAGGCTTCTTGCACCGCATGGTTAACGCCGGGTGCGATGTGGCGATTATAGAAACAACCTCGCAGGCAGTACTCCAGTATAGGCACAGGTTTATCAATTACGACGTAATGCTTTTGACAAATTTATACCCTGAACACATAGAAGCGCATGGCGGATTTGAAAATTACAAGAACGCAAAGATTGAATTATTTAAACATTTGGCATGGTGTGCTCCTAAAAAATTGCGTGGTGCGGTGTTTCCAAAAACCGCAATTTTGAACGGCAATAATGAGCACGCGATGGATTTTGCCCGCGCGGCACACGGTGTGAGGGCTTTATATTTTGGCCACAAAGATTTGCCATGGTACAAAGAATCCGCAGAAGACAAGGTAGTCAACTTTGCAGATGTGCGCGTAACACCCCAAGGTACTGCTTTTTCCGCGGAAGGGGAGGTGTTTCAGTCGCCTTTATATGGAACTTATACTATAATGAATATAGGCGCCGGGTTGGCAGTAGGGCGCGTTTTGGGTATTGAATGGCCTATTTTGCAAAAAGCAGTTGCTCAATTATCGCAAATTCCCGGACGCCTTGAGTTTATAAATGCGGGTCAGGCATTTAAAGTGATTGTGGATTACGCGTTTGAGCCGGTTGCCATGGAAGAGCTTTATAAAACAGTCGCGGGTTTTAATCCGCGCCGCGTCATTCATGTGCTCGGCTCAACCGGCGGCGGGCGGGATAAGGCACGAAGATTTACCGTGGGAGAATTGGTGGGAAAAAAAGCAGACTATGTGGTGGTAACCAATGAAGATCCATACGATACACCGCCGGAAGAAATTATGCGAGACGTTGCAAGCGCCTCTGTGCGCGCCGGAAAGCAAGAAGGAGTGAATTTGTGGCAGATACTTGATCGTCAAAAAGCAATTGCGCATGCATTTTCATTAGCGCAGGAAGGGGATGTGGTGCTCATTACCGGCAAAGGGTGCGAGCAGGCGATGTGCGTTGCGGGAGACAAAAAAATACCGTGGGACGATCGCGTTGTTGCAAAGCAAGAGTTATCAAAGCTAGGGAAACACCTATAAATTTTTTTTAAAAAACATGAACATTCCACTTAAAGAAAACGAGAAAATTCTTTTAACTCTGCGCAAGTCATTGTGGGCTTACGCGGGGCAGATTTTTGGCATCTGCCTGATCATTGGCGCGCCATTTTTTTTCATGTTCAGATTGTTTCAAATTGAACGCTGGGGTGTCTATCTATTCGCGGCGCCGTTAGTTATTGCTGTTTTTCTAATCGCACGCCTTCTGTTTTTGCGGCGCAGCAATATATTGCTGGTTACAGGTGATAGACTTATAGACCTTGAACGGACAGGTTTATTCAATCGCGAATTGCATGAAATCGGTTGGAATAAAATTCAGTCTATTGGAAGTGAAATCAAGGGGGCATGGGCGACGATTTTCCGTATCGGCGTAATCAAGTTTGAAACATACGCGCATGGTCAGGAGTATGATTTTGAATCGCATCCTTTACGCAATTCCGACGCCTTGCAGATTCAGCTTTCTCATATTCTTGAGCTATATGAACAAACACATAGAGGTGCCGGAGAAGAAGGGCAATTGGAACGTGTGCTCAAAGGCATTGCCCATTTAAGCGCGGAAGAAATTGAAGATGTCCAAGAAGCTCTCTTGGCGCGTCAAAAAATTCTTAATGCCCATTGATTAAAGATGAAACATCTATGATCTCGCGTGGCAATTCAACAAAACACTTTTTGCGTTCGTTCATCTTTGCTTTTGTTATGTGCGTGGTGGCTACTTTATTTTTATTCGGTTTTCTAAAAGCATCCATGCAAGATTACGTTGTCCGCAAAGAAATTAAAGCTCTTGAACATGAGAAAGCGCAACTAAGCCAAAATAAGCTTAATTTACTTGAACGATTACAGGATGCTAAAAGTGATTCATTCGTAGAAAAAGAAGCTCGCCTTAAGTTTGGGTTGCAAAAACCCGGAGAATCAGTCATACTGTTTAATACTGGAGACACAGGTCCGGAGGAGGGAAAAACGACCTCAACAACAAAGGATACCACTTCAAATGCTGGCGATTGGCGGCGATATTTTTTTCATATAAATTAAAAAATTTTTGTCTTTTTAAGCTTATTTAACTTCAATTTTATGACAGAAAATTCACAGGATTTTCATATTCATGCCACCAATGAATTGCCAACGGAAACACCACCGGAGCAATCTTCAAACGATCCTCTTCAACCATCAAAAAACAAGGCCGGTGTGCTTTTAAAAGGAGTGTTTGTGGGGTTGATAATTGTAATTTTGGCAAGCGTGGGTGTATGGAGTTATCTTATTGTGCGCAATAATTTGACGGACAACACGTCATTGCGGTTTGCGCGGGTGGTGCATTTGCCCGCGGGTTTTGTGAACAAAACAAGCATTCCTTACGCGAGTTATGTGGAAGATTTTAAAGCGGTCAAGAATTTTTATGAATCAAACAAGAAAAAGGACCCCGCCATCGCCACGCCATCAGACTCGGAATTGCGAAAAAACGTATGGGATCGTTTGGTGCGTACCGCGTTGTTGGGGGAACTTGCCTCAAAAAATAACGCGGAGGTAACGTCTAAAGATACCGATGAAGAATTTAAAAAATTATCCACAGCGCTAGGAAGTGAAGACGCGGCGAATAAAATGATTCAAGAAAGCTATGGGTGGTCAAGCGCGGAGTTTAAACAGCGTGTGATCATGCCATTTTTGTTACAGCAAAAAGTTTTTTCAACAACAACCACGATAGATATGATGAATACAAAAGCGCGCGCTCGAGCGGAAGAAGTATTGGCAAAAGTCAAAGAAGGCAAAGAAGAGTTTGAGGATTTAGCAAAACAATATAGCCAAGACGGAAGCGCCTCGCAGGGTGGAGATTTGGGTTGGTTTGACGCTGAAACAATGGTCAAGCCATTTTCTGACGCGGCGTTTGCACTCAAGCCGGGCGAGATAAGCGGTATTGTTCAATCTCAGTTTGGTTTTCATATTATTAAGTTGCTTGAGCGTGAAGAAAAAAAGGGGAAACCTGCGCGCGCACACGCCGAGCATATCTTGATACGCGCGGACGCGGATCAATTTTTGGGGGATTTGCTTAAACAAAGCATTATCAAGTTGTGGGTGAGGATAGAATAATAGGTGCGGCAGGAAGCGCGGGTGTAGTACAATGGTAGTATGCGACCTTCCCAAGGTTGAGACACGGGTCCGATTCCCGTCACCCGCTTTTGATGCCGAAGTAGCTCAGTTGGTAGAGCAATGCTTTCGTAAAGCAGAGGTCGTGGGTTCGACTCCCACCTTCGGCTCCATAATAATTTTAAGAAGATGATATATTTCAAAAACGTATCCAAAATTTACGAGCCGCAAAGTATTGGAGTGAGGGACATTCATCTGCAAATAGAATCAGGTGAATTTGTGTCTATTGTGGGGCAAAGCGGAAGCGGTAAAACCACGTTGGTCAAGCTCATGATTGCGGAGGAGCGTCCTAGCAAAGGGATCGTAAAGGTGAGCGGGTGGGATATTGCGAGCATTCCAAAAAAATCAGTTTCAGTATTGCGCCGGCAGATTGGAGTAATATTTCAGGACTTTAAATTATTGCACAACAAAACGCTGTTTGAAAATGTCGCGTTTGCACTGGAAGTGTGTGGCGTTGGCAACGAGCGCATCAATGAAATTGTTCCACAGGTGTTGCAAATTGTAGGGTTGGAGGGCAAGCGCGACCGGTATCCGCATCAGGTTTCCGGTGGAGAGCAACAGCGCGCCGTCATTGCGCGTTCGCTGGTACATCGTCCAAAGATTTTGGTTGCAGATGAGCCAACGGGTAATTTGGACGCTATCAATACGCATGAAATCATTGAAATTTTGAAGAAAATTAATGAGTTTGGCACCACAGTAGTGCTCGTAACGCACAACAAAGAAGTGGTCAACTCCCTGCGCCGCCGCGTGGTAACATTGGAACACGGTACTGTAGTATCGGATCAAGAAGGCGGAAAATATGTTTTGTAATTTATTGTATTTATGTTTGTCATTTTAACACGCACTGTGCAATTTGCTTTGAAGAATTTTTACCGCAACTTGGGGTTGTCTCTCACCACCATTTTCATTTTGGTATTGACGATTGTATCAGTGAACACCGTTTTTTCCGTGAGTGCGCTAGCGCAAACCGCGCTTAAGGTGGTGGAGTCGCGCATAGACATCAGCTTGTTGTTTAAAATTGACGTGCCGGAAGACAAAATACTTGCGTTCAAGAAAACACTGGAAGGACAGCGCGAGGTTGCCGGAGTTGATTACCTCACACGTGATCAAGTGCTGGAACAATTTAAAGAAAAACACAAAAACAATCCGGATATTATAGCCTCGCTCAATGAGCTCAAGGAAAATCCTTTGGGCGCCAGTTTAGTGGTACGCGCGGAGACAACCAAAGATTATGATAAAGTACTGTCCTCAATAGAGGGTTCGGAATTTGACTCGATGATTGAAAAAAAGACTTTTGATGATCATGCGGCGATTATTAAACGTATTGGATTTTTGACGAACCGCACTAAACAGACGGCTATAACCGTAAGTATTATTCTTACTATCATTGCATTTTTGATTATTTTTAATACCATTCGCGTAAACGTCTATACGCATCGTGAAGAAGTTCGAGTCATGAAATTGGTGGGAGCGGGAAATTGGTTTGTACGAGGGCCGTTTTGGATTGAGACAATTTTGTACAGTTTCAGCGCGGTTGTTTTAACAGTGATTATATGGTATATTGGTTTGCGATTTATAGACCCATATATCGCGCAGTTTTTTAGCGGTACGGGGTTTAGTTTGACCGGTTATTTTAACGCAAATTTTTGGACTATTTTTGGGGGAGAATTTTTGGCGGTGGCAATTTTGAATGTGATTGCAACGAGCCTTGCGTTGTACAAGTATTTGAGAGTATAAACAATTTATGTTCGGGGATCGTCTAATGGTAGGACAGCGGCCTTTGAAGCCGTGAATAGGGGTTCGAATCCCTTTCCCCGAGCCAAGAAAAATAACCTTAAAATTAAGGTTATTTTTCTTTTAAATGATTTGCTCGCGTTCTTTTTGTCGACGTGCTATACTATATATAATTAAACTCTATAGCGGAAGGGGGTGAAAATCATGTCAGGAAACAAAGGTTTACACGGTCTTAGTTTTCTCTTGGTAATCATTGGAGGCTTAAACTGGCTTCTTGTTGGTCTTTTCAAATGGGACATAGGCGCATTATTTGGAGGTCAAGACGCAACGGTTTCGCGCGTCATTTACGTACTTGTAGGTTTGGCAACAATTTATCTTTTGGCAGGCCACAAAGGAGACTGCAAAATGTGTTCAAAATAAAACAACACAAACAAAAACAGCCCCGTTCAAGCGGGACTGTTTTTTTATTGATTTTAGTGGCGTCTATAAGGGCGGTCAGAGCTTCCTTGACGACTATGTCCACCTCCGTCACCATGTCGCGGGCGAGACCCGCCGCCTTGTCCACGGTATGGTCTTTGGTGTGAACTCGGTCGGTCAGAAGGTAAGTCATATTTAAAGTCTTGTGGCTGTATACGTGCGGGCGGCAATTCCGGCAGTTTGATTATAGGAATGCGTGTGCGCACAAGACGTTCAATATCGCGCACATCTCTGCCCTGATCCGGTTGAGCAAACGATATCGCCCTGCCTTCGCGGCCAGCTCGTCCTGTTCGGCCGATGCGATGCACATAATCTTCAGACTGATCCGGCAGATCAAAATTAATGACCACTTCAATATTGGTAACATCAATCCCGCGTGCGGCGATATCCGTGGCCACAAGCACACGGTACTTGCCTGATTTAAAACCTTCCAAAGCTTCGCGGCGTTGTGCGAGCGAACGATTGGAATGAATTTCCGAAGATCGTACACCCATATTTTTAATGGCATGGGCGATTTTTTTGGCACCATGTTTGGTGCGTGAAAACACAAGAACCGTGCCCATGTATTCATTCAATAATTTCTCAAGCAAGCGGAGCTTGTCTTGTTTGGATACGATAAATATCTCTTGCACAACTCGCTCTGCCGCGGTACCGGAGGGGGCGACTTCTATACGTACCGGCAATTGCATATACGCGGCGGCAATCTGTGTGATTGCGGAAGGCATGGTAGCGGAAAATAACATGGTGTGCCGTTCTTTGGGTACGGTTTGTAAAATGCGTTTGATTTGCGGCAAGAAGCCCATATCAAGCATGCGATCGGCTTCATCAAGTATGAGTGTATTTACTTTTTCAAGCGTGACGGTGCGTTGTTCCAAGTGGTCATTCAAGCGCCCTGGCGTTGCCACAATTACATGTGGATTTCTGCGGAGGGCACTAATTTGCATGTGCATGGACGCACCGCCGATAAGCACCGCGGTTTTGAGCCCCACAGAGCGACCCAGTTTTTGCAAAGTTTCATCAACTTGAATCGCGAGTTCGCGCGTAGGAAGCAAAATCAAACCGCGGCCTTTGGTAGCGGAAAGTCTTTGTAAGAGAGGAAGAGCAAAGGCAAGCGTTTTGCCGGTACCAGTCTGCGCAATACCCACCATGTCTTTACCTTGAATTCCAATAGGAATCGCGCGCAATTGTATGGGCGTTGGCTCGGTGTAGTGCAACCGTGCAAGAATATCTAAAAGATTGGGCGCAATACCAAGCCCAAAAAAACCATTCGGCTGTTTTGTCTCTTGTGTCATAAAAAATATTAGGTGACCCGTTTCCTTTTTGTTACCTAATATATGACAACAATGAGGTTCGAGTCTCACGTGCTTTAAAGCGCACGTGTAAGTTAATGAAGAAGTATAGCACAACTCCGCTTATTTGTCAAACTTGGCGCCTCATTTTGGCACCTTAAATAAGCCCATCAAACCTCACACACAAGATTATCCAGCTCTTCATTAAAAACATGAGTATTTTCACTGTAATCTATGGGGCATTCAATGACCGCCGGCCGATCGCTTGCAAGAAAAGTATATGCAAATTCTTGCGCATTGTATGGATTGATTACTGCGAGTTTTTGCACGGTTTCAATCCATTCGCCGGCCAAGTATATCGAGTAAGATGTTTTCATAAGTTTTTAGTTATATTTTGAAGTTTTGAGGCAAAATGCTTTGAGGGGACTACGAGCCGCGACCGGCGGCGAGTCTGAACAAAAATTCAACAGAATTTTTGTGTGCTCCGAGAAGCGTTTGCCGAGAAAGTTTAATGTCCTCCTCCAAACCTTCTCTCGCGCCGGGCAAAGTCTGCAAGCGCGAAATGGAGCTGGTGTTCGTCAAAATCAGGAAAGTGAACAGGCGCAAAATAAAGCTCGGCGTACACCCCTTGCCACGGCATAATGCCGGAAAGGCGCTGTTCACCGCTGGTGCGTATGATTAATTCCGTGTCAGGGAAGCCCTGCGTGTCAAGGGCATGAGAAATTGCTTCCTCGGAAACAGGTTCTCCTCCTTGTTGTATCTTTTCAAACGCGCGCAAAATTTCGTCGCGTCCGCCATAGTCCAGTGCGAGCCCAAAATGAAATTCAGTGAAGATCGCGGTTTCTTTTTCAAGCGAAGTAATCGCGGCGAGCAAGACTTCCGGCAGTCGGTCGGTACGGCCGAAATGATGAAAACGGATATGATCTCTAAGCGCTTCGGCGCGGAATTTTTTAATGATGATTAAAAAAATATCCATCAATTTTTCCACTTCATCTTTCTTACGAGACCAATTTTCTGTTGAGAAGCCCCACAGAGTAACATATTTGATGTTTAGACGCCTCATTTCTCGTAAAAGATCAACCGCTCTATCCATTCCTTTTTGGTGTCCGCGCCAGATCGGCACTCCATGTTCACGCGCCCAGCGCCTGTTGCCATCCGGAATAATCACCACATGGCGGGGGAGTTTTTCAGGCGCAATGGCATCGTGCTCAACCAAATGTTTTGAGAGCTGTTTTACAGCGGCGATTTTATCTCTCAAAAATGAGTTGGTATAGCGTATGGAAAAATTATTGAACTCGTTTTGCGGTTCTTCCCATGCAAACGAAAGCCCATCCACATGGGCGAGCAGACTGCCGCGGTAACACCACTCCAGCATTTTTTTTAAAGCGGATTCCTCGCCTTCGCACACAATCTCCACACTGCCATCCTGCATGTTTTGCGCGTAGCCAGTGAGACCAAGTCCTCTCGCCACCGTTTCCGCGTTTTTTCTAAAAAAAACGCCTTGCACGCGCCCTAAAATTTTTATGAATAATCGTTTGTGCATAATATAAAAATCTGCGCGCCAGTGGGGAATCAAGCGCAAAACAGCTTTGTCATTGTTTAATAGAAAGCTTCCCGCCTGCGTCAAGCACCGCAATGTCGCGCCTTTGCCAGCCGCCGCGCAGAATAAATTCGGAAAGCGGATTTTCTACTTTTTCTTGGATTGCGCGCCGCAGTGGGCGGGCGCCATAAACAGGATCAAAACCCGCGTCGGCCAGCTCGTTCAACGCGGCGTCCGTAAACTCAAACCCAAGTCCTTTTTCTTCAAGCCCGCGCGCAATGCCTTTGAGCATGAGCACCGCGATCTGTTTGATCTCCATTTTTTCAAGCGGTTTAAATACTACCACACCATCAAAGCGGTTGATAAATTCCGGTTTAAAATATTGATTCAATCCGCCATGCAAAAGGTCTTTTTGAATATCAGCAAAGGGCATGCCGGCGCGCATTTGCTCCTGTATATGATCCGCCCCCGCGTTTGAGGTGGCAATAATAATGCTGTTGGTAAAATCAATGGTATGTCCCGTGCTGTCGGTCAGGCGGCCGTCGTCCATGACTTGCAAAAATATATTAAGAATGTTGGGGTGCGCTTTTTCAATTTCATCAAGGAGTATGAGTGAGGCGGGGCTTGTTTTGACCGCTTCCGTGAGTACGCCTGTGCCGGATTCGTTGGTGGTGCCAATCAGCCGCGCGGTATCGCTTGAATTTTGATACTCGGACATGTCCAAACGGATCATGAGATCTTCACGCCCAAAATATACCTCGGCAAGGGTTTTGGCAAGCTCTGTTTTGCCCACGCCGGTTGGTCCGATGAAAAGAAAGTTAGCAATGGGGCGTTTTTTTGAGTGCAGTTCCGCGCGCGCGCGGCGCAGTGCGGCCGCAACAACCTTGACCGCTTCTTCTTGGCCGATTACCCGTTTGTGCATCTCGGTTTCAAGGTTAAGCAGTTTGTCTGTTTCTTCCACCGTAACGCTTTGCACCGGCACTTTGCTTTTTTCAGACACCACACGCGCAACGTCTTCCGCGGTTACCAAATGATTTTTTCCTTTTTGTGAACGGGCGCCAGTGGCCGCTTCACCAATTACTTCCAGTGCTTTTTCCGGCAAGTAGCGATCATGAATATATGAATGGGAAAGCGTTACCGCGGCTTCAAGCGCGCCGTATGAAAGGAACACATTATTTTTGTATTCAATGGTGCCGGATTTGGCTTGTAAAATTTGGATTGCCTCATTGGTTTCCGGTTCTTCCACATGCACCACTTGAAACAGCGTACCAAGAGAAGACGGCGTGATAAAACGGCGGTGTTCAAACGGCGTGGTGGTGGCTATTACCGTTACTTGTCCGCTTTGCATTTGTTGCGCGAGCGCGTCTGAAAGATCCATGCTTGAAGCGTTTGACCCAAGACTGACGCCGATGAGCTGTTCAATGTGGGGGATGTATAACACAATGTTTTGGCTCCTGATGACTTCGTTAAAAATATGAATGAGCCGCGCTTCGGCTTCTGCAGGTGCGGCGCCCGCAAGTAGAGTTGGCACATGGAGCTCTATCAGACGTTTGTCAAACAAGGTTTCCGGTACTTCGTCCGCAATCATACGCTCCGCGACGCCCTCTATGAGAGAATTTTTGCCCACGCCCGCCTCACCCAAAAGCAACACGCCGCGTGCGCCGCTTTCAAACACGCGGAAAATAGATTCAAGTTCTTTGTCGCGGCCGATGCATAGTTCTGTGTATCCTTTTTGCGCCGCAAAAGTGATGTCGCGCGAGAAGTGGTCAAGGTAAGGGGTTGCCAGTGCGGTCATGGCGCGGTTAGTGCCGGTTCCGGAGCGGTGCGATCCTTGCTCGTGGACGCTTCTCCAGCGGTCACGCAGGCGTTCGCGGATGCGCATCCACTCCACGGCGTTTCCCAGCTTGACCAAGTCAATACCGGCGTCAAACAACAATTGTTGGAGTTTTTCATTGCTGGTAACCACGGCAACCAGAAGCTCGGTGGGGCCGGTGCGTTTCCATTTATTATGATACGCGTTCAAAAAAGCTTGGAAAATAATTTGAAAAAAATCATCAGGTAACTCCGGCTGGCGCGATTCGTGGGATGAGCCCCATGATTTGATGATATCCTGCCGGAGTTGTTTGGTGGGCAATCCAAAACGCGAGAGTACACTTGCAACACGCGTATTCCCCAAAAGCGCGGTAAAAATATGCAACGGCTCCACGCTTTTGGCGCCGGCTTTTGTGGCAAGCCCTACGCTTTCTTCCAGCACTTTTTTTCCTTCCGCGGAGTAGGAGAGCGCGATATTGAAACATGATTTTTTATGGCGCAAAGCGTCCTCGCAAGAAGGTGGAACGTCATCAAATTTTTTCCCGTCTTTTGCGGCAACAGGCATTTGAATTTTTGTGGAACTTTTGCCGATACGGAACGATAAAAACATTCCCAAAAGAATCGCCCACGTTAAACGAATCAATGGTGTTTGAAATGTTTTGGCAAAATGCAGAGAAATATTTCCGCCGCCCGCGTTTTGCAAGAGCGCGTAAGCGTCCCAAAACGCAAAACCGGCGAGTGTTAGAATTCCTACAAGGATAAGAGCATTGACCGTGTTTTGAAATTGCTTGCCAATTAGCCGCCCAAAAATAGAAGAGGGTGTGAGTTCATAGTCCCACCATAAATAAAAACCGTCTTGTTTCACCACGCGTTTGAGCCCTTTGCACGAAAAGCACAGTTTGCTTTGAACCGGCATGGTACGGCACGCGCCACAAGAGAAAAATTCAAGGGGAGAAGGTTTTTGAAGTTGCATACGGATGCGTCTAAAAGAGAGGAAGAGAAATTAAATAATACACAACCGCAATAGGAAGTATGAGGTAGGCAATAAAAAGTGCGACGGCGAATATCATCCAAATAAGTAAGAAAATAAAACGGCCGATAATTTGGGCAAGCCGCATAAAAAAACTGATCAGCCGTCCTTGCCAGTCATATTGACCGTACATGGGGGTAAAAAGATTTTTTGTCCATAGCCCGATATTGAGCCGGTTGAACTCGTTTCCTATGGACCCGAGCGCCCACTGGAAAGCGTGCCACGCGCCAAAGCTATACCACCAAAAAGGGAATAGGAGGGCATCCCACAAAAGTTCGCCAAAGGTCGTGCGCAAAAGAGTGCTGAACATATGGTAATAGTTTAGCACAAAATGTCCGTAGAGAGCAAAATTTTATTTAGATTAGACTAATGCCCGGCCGTTTTTTTATTGCCTGTTTATTGAAAATTTGTTAAACTATTGAGTATGCGGAAAATATTTAAGGTAAAAATAGTATGGTGCATGCTTGTTGCGTGCATTGTGTTTGGGCTTGTGGCAACAGGCGTTTTTGGCTATACGCGCCGTGCGCAGGCTGACACGGCAAGCGAAAAAGCGCAATTGGAGCAGGAACTCCAGCAGATTGAGGATCAGATAAAACAGTATGAGGGGGAGCTAGCCACCACGCAGACGCAGAAAAAAACATTGCAAAATAAAATTACGGGGCTTAAAAAACAACGTGATAAATTGGGTTTGCAGATTAAAGCCACTACGCTCAAACTAAAAGATGTTTCAAGCAAACTGGTTGTGACGGAAAAAAAGGTAGATGAAACAATGCAAAAGATTGACCAGCATCGTGTTTTGCTTTCCGAGCTCATTAGGCAGATTCATAAGCAAGATCAAACTACTCCGGTGGATTTGATGCTGGTATCCAACACGTTGTCTGATTTTTTTCTTGAGATTGACCAGTTGGATCAGTTGCAGATTGGTTTGCGTGAAGTTTTGCAGAATACCAAAGAATTAAAAAAAGAGTTGGATAACAAGGCTGGAGAATTGCAGGATCAAAAAATGTCGGTTGGTAATTTGCTCTCCATCCAGTCTCTCCAACAGCAGGCGGTTGATCAGGCAAAGCGCGAGCAAGACAGCTTGCTCAAAGAAACCGGCGGGAGAGAAAAGCAATATCAGCAAGTGTTGTCTGATGTGCGCAAGCGCGCCGCGGAAATTAGGAGCCGTATTTACGATTTGGTGGGAGTGTCAAAGCAGATCAATTTTGGCGAGGCGGTATCTCTTGCGCAGTGGGCATCAAATCTGACAGGTGTGCGTCCCGCATTTTTGCTCGCTATCATAAAACAAGAATCAAATTTGGGGCGCAATGTGGGCACCTGCAACAGACCGGGCGACCCGCCGGAAAAAAGTTGGCGCGTGGTGATGAAGCCGGAAAGGGATCAGCCTTTATTCAAACAAATTACGGAAGAGCTTGGTTTGGATCCGGATGTGATGCCGGTTTCATGTCCCATGACAAAAAATGGCAAAAAAATAGGCTGGGGCGGTGCCATGGGACCAGCGCAATTTATTCCGTCAACGTGGATGGCGCATAGGAATGAAGTGACAACAATTACGGGACAAGCGACGGCAAATCCATGGGATACGCGCGACGCATTTATGGCTTCGGCGATTTTACTCAAAGCAAACGGCGCGGCGGCACAAACCAAAGACGCGGAATGGCGTGCGGCAATGCGCTATTTTTCAGGCGGCACCAATGTCGCATTTCGTTTTTACGGGGATAATGTAATTGCGATTGCAAAAGGGTTTCAGGAGGATATTGACAATTTGAACGCGGCGAAGTAGTGTTGGTGAATTACGAAATGTATATGGTAAGTTCATAAATATGGAAAGAGGGTTCTGGAAACAACTTGTCAAACCGATAATAGGGCTTGCACCAATGGACGGCGTTACTGACGCCGCCTTTCGTTTTATGTCCGCCAAATATGGGCATCCTCATGTTGTGTATACGGAATTTACTGCCGCCGAGGGAATAGAAGCGGGCGCATTGCGTTTGATGCGGGATTTTCGTTACAGTGAGCTTGAGCGTCCTGTGGTGGCACAAGTTTTTGGTTATCATCCGGAGGCGTTTTACAAAGCGGCATTGGTGGCTGCGGCGCTTGGGTTTGACGGGGTGGATATCAACATGGGTTGCCCCGCAAAAAATATCGCGGAAGCGGGGAGTGGAGCGGCATTGATTCGCACGCCGGATCTGGCAAAAGAAATTGTTCGCGAGGCGCGGCGCGGATTGGAAGATTGGGGGCGGGGAGTTGAGATAGCGGATGCGGGGTTGCATCCTGCGATTCTTGAGTATGTGCACACAGAGTGGGCGCGTTTGGACGGTGCGCCTGTGCGCTGCGTGTTGCCGCTTACTATAAAAACGCGCATCGGGTATGACGCGGTGGCAGTAGAAGAATGGATAAAACATTTGCTTGAGGTGGAGCCGGTTGCAATCGCAATTCATGGCCGTACGCTGAAACAGTTGTATACCGGTTTGGCAAATTGGGATGCAATTGGTCGCGCGGTGGAGATTGCGCGCGGAAGCGGCACAATGATTTTGGGCAATGGTGATGTTTCGTCGCTTGCGCAAGCGCGCGAACGCGTGGCGCAGTACGGCGTGGATGGTGTTTTGATTGGCCGTGCCGCGGAAGGGAACCCATGGGTGTTTGCGGATCACACGGCAACGCGTGAAGAAAAATTACAAGCATGCATAGAGCATTCGCGATATTTTGAAAAAATTTCACCGGATCAGCGTTTTTTGAACATGCGCAAGCACTTGGCGTGGTATTGTTCCGGGTTTGACGGTGCGCGTGAATTGCGCATACAGCTCATGACCACACAAAGTGCCGATGATGTGGAGAAGGTGATACATGCGTGGAATGGTAAAGAATAAAACCTTTAAACTGTTCGTTTGTATTTTTTTAGCCATTTTGCTATACTTATCCCATACTTTTTAACTAAAATTATGACCAAAAAACAGCTCTTTATACTTATTGGCGCGTTAATACTCGTGGTTTTGCTCGTATGGGGCATTCTATATGCATGGAACCAAAGGCTTGCAAAACAAGTGGGCACTATACAAAAGACGCAAGGCACACCCATTATTAACTCAAACGGTAAACAGCCACCCACACTTCCCACCGCGCCAATCTCCGGCACTCCGGGGATTCAGACATACTCGGGTAAACTTATTCTTACTACCGCGGTCGCGCAGTTGCAAGTTGACAATCAAACCTATCCAATAGTTACTAACCCCCAAAGCAATTTTGTGGCAACACTGGTGGGACGTGGATTTGTAAACGGAGACAAAGTGGCGGTAATGGGCAAAGTGGTGGCAGGTCAATTGGTGGTTTCCGGTCTCAATAAATTGACAGAGTAACATGAGACATACCATATATCATCGCTCAAAGAGGCGGTGATATATTTAATATACTGTATGGGCATATTGCGATCATCAATTCAATTGGGAACTGCGGTAACCGATGAAGCGGTTACTGTTGTCTCATGCACGCATCACACGCATCATTTACAAGCGCACAAATATGCGCAGATACGCCTCAAGCGCGCACAGACGGGCGAGCACGCGGATGTTGATTTGGAGCAAGTGGAAAAGGCTCTGCGCTCTATGGCGAGCGCGCTCAAGATCAAAAATTGTGACTGTGTTATGAGCGTTCCTTTATCAAACACGACATTTGGTTTTTTTGAGGCGCCAAAAGGTGTAACGCAAAAACAGGCACACACACTTTTGAAAGAACATATCTGTAGTCTATTT
Source organism: Candidatus Magasanikbacteria bacterium GW2011_GWC2_45_8 (assembly GCA_001001925.1). GTDB lineage: Bacteria > Patescibacteriota > Patescibacteriia > Magasanikbacterales > UBA10146 > UBA10146. The sequence goes on along the minus strand of LCLH01000004.1, from coordinate 18,678 downwards.
AGTGTGCCCGCGCGCGAGGTACGTTTTAAAGAATGGGCTGTCCAAGGTTCTCAAACAAAAGAAAATGCGCGCGAGGTATTTGGTTATTATGCATTGGAGCGGTCAGTGTTAGATTCTTGGAAAGTGGTGTATGCACGGGCGGGATTACGTTTGGTTCGTATCGCTGTGGACATGCCAAGTATCACGTACCTGCTCGCAGAGCAAGAAAAACATGAAAGTTCTTCTTCTGGGGCTCCGCTTAAAGGAACTATTGAAGTGGGTGAGCGTTCCACGTTATGCACGATAGGTGGGAAAGAAGGATTGTTTTCCATGGAAACTTTGCCATGGGGCATGCGCGACGCGTACAAAAAAAATGATTTGTCGGGACTTGGTGATGCGCTCGCTCCGGCGGCGGCAATGGTGCATGAGAGAGTCGTGTGGCATATTTTTGCGCCGAATGAATTGCTTGCAACGATTCAGCAGTTTTTTATTCATCATTTAAAGTTTGAAATTTCTCCGCTTAAAATGTTTATGGAAATTCCACCGCGTTTCCGCGTGAGCGCGTATGTCAAAGCGTCTGCCGCGGCGGGATACCCTTCAAAGCAGTGTATCATTGTGTGAACCGCGTACGCGGGCAGACATGTTCGTGTGGGGATTTGAATATGCGCGCAAAAGAGAGTACAATAAAATCATTAAATTTTTTATTTTTCTATGCCATCACACGACTATAAAGTTAGGGATATCAAACTTGCCGCATGGGGGCGCAAAGAAATTGAAATCGCGGAAAAAGAAATGCCAGGTCTCATGTCTTTGCGGAAAAAATATGGCGCCGCAAAACCGTTTAAAGGCGCGCGTATTGCCGGATGTTTGCACATGACCGTACAAACTGCAGTCTTGATTGAAACGCTCACGCGTCTGGGCGCGGAGGTTCGTTGGAGTAGCTGTAATATCTTTTCAACGCAAGATCAAGCGGCCGCGGCGGTGGCTCACACGGGCGTTCCGGTGTTTGCGTGGAAAGGAGAAACAGAGAAAGAATATTGGTGGTGTGTGGAGCAATCGCTCAAATTCCACGGAGGCAAGGCACCTAATTTACTGCTGGATGACGGCGGAGACCTCACTTTGCTCGTGCACGAAAAATATCCGCAGATGTTAAAAGATATAAAAGGCGTGTCAGAAGAAACCACCACCGGCGTGCATCGCCTGTATCAGATGGCAGAAAAGGGAACACTCGGGATTCCTGCTATCAACGTGAACGATTCCGTAACCAAATCAAAGTTTGATAATAAATATGGATGCCGTGAGAGTTTGGCGGACGGCATCAAACAGGCGCTCAATATCATGCTCGCAGGCAAAGTGGTGGTAATTGCGGGATATGGCGACGTGGGCAAAGGATGTTCGCAAAGCATGCGGGGCTACGGCGCGCGCGTGTTGATTACGGAAATTGACCCCATCAACGCCTTGCAAGCCGCTATGGAAGGGTTTGAAGTGGTTACCATGGAACAAGCCGCGGGTGTGGGGGATATTTTTGTAACCACCACCGGATGCACCAAGATTATTACCGGCGCGCACATGAAAAGCATGAAAGACGGCGTGGTAGTTTGCAATATCGGGCATTTTGACAATGAGATAGATGTGGCGTGGCTTACATCGCAAAAAGATATCTCCGAGGATCAAATCAAGCCTCAAGTGGATCGCTTTACATGGAAAAACAGCAAAACATTGATTCTTCTTTCTCGCGGACGTTTGGTGAATTTGGGCAACGCGCAAGGGCATCCGAGTTTTGTAATGAGCGCGTCATTTACTAACCAGGTACTTGCGCAGTTGGCATTGTGGAAAAATAAAGGAGAGTATGCGAGCGGGCAAGTATATTGTTTACCAAAAGCATTGGATGAAGAAGTCGCGCGTCTGCATTTGGCGCATCTCAAGGCGAGGTTGACAAAACTTTCACAGGAGCAGGCCACATATCTGGGAGTGCCGGTTGAAGGACCTTACAAATCGGAACATTATCGCTACTAGAATTTGTTGTTTTTTGTCTTTTTTGGTATAATAAAAATATCGCCAAGTGCATTCTAAATAAATCAAATCTTTTTACTATGAACGAATCTAATCTTAACGAAATTACAACAAAGGATTTGTTTGATTTTTTACAGGAAAATATGGTGGTCAAAGAAGAATTTAATGAAAAAATTGCTTCTATTGAATCCCGCATGGCAACCAAAGATGATATAGCTGAACTTTCAGGACGTGTTGATGGGATTGAATCCCGCATGGCAACCAAAGATGATATAGCTGAACTTTCAGGACGTGTTGATGGGATTGAATCCCGCATGGCAACCAAAGATGATCTAGAACGTTTTGCCACCAAGGGCGACTTGGCGGGAATGGAAACTCGCATGGTTTCCAAGTCGTATCTTGATGACAAGTTGTCGGATCTAGGCGCGGAAATCGGGGCGCGAATTAATCGCAAAATAGAACGTGAACAAGAATTTAAACGTACACTTATACATATTTTGAGAAGTCATGCTTTGGTTGGCACTGAAGAATTGACTCGGCTAGAGGGTTTTGTTTAATAATTCGCCAAGAAAAACATCACGGCGATCTATTTTAATATATGTCTTCATTTAGTATATTTGTTTCGCGTTGCATACCGGACGCAGGCTTGTCATTGCTTAAAAAACAGGGTTACAAGGTAAAAGTTTCTCCACATGACCGTGTACTCACCAAAGGCGAACTTTTAAGAGAAATGAAAGACATAGACGCGCTTTTGTGTTTGTTGACGGATAAAATTGACGGGGAAATAATGGACGCGGGTAGCCCGCGATTAAAAATTATTGCTAATTACGCGGTGGGGTTTGATAACATAGACTTAAAAGCCGCCGCAACCCGGGCCGGAGATTACCGAATCAGTCGCGGAGTTTACCGTAACGCTTATGTTGGCTTTGGCACGGCGCGTGGGCGAGGCGGAACGGTTTATTCGTGCGCATAAATATCGTGGCTGGGAGCCAATGCTTTTGATGGGGCAGGATTTATACGGCAAGACAATCGGCATTGTTGGGTTGGGGCGCATTGGGGGCGGCGTGGCGCGCAGGCTTAAGAGTTTTGGGGTAAAATTTATTTACAACAGCCAGAGCCGTAATGCTGATTTTGAAAAAGAATTTGGCGCGCGCCGCATGAGTCTTGAAGCACTTTTGAAACAAGCGGATTTTGTAACGCTTCATGTGCCTTTAACTCGCGAGACGCGCTATCTCATCAATCGAAAAAATATCAAACTCATGAAAAAGACCGCGTATCTCATTAACACAGCGCGCGGGCCCGTGGTTGAAGAAAAGGCGGTATTGCAAGCACTTTCCAAAAAACAGATTGCCGGCGCGGCGATTGATGTGTATGAGTGCGAACCTGCCATTGATTGTGATTTAAAAGATCACATGGAGTTGCGCAAACTTGATAACATCATTATGACGCCGCATATTGCATCTGCCACCATTGCGGCGCGTTCTGCCATGGCAGAAGCCGCTGCGCGCAATATCATTGCCGCATTGCAAGGAAAAACACCCCCCAATGCCGTAAAACCGGAATGAGTATGGGTTTGATTAAAGAGCGGAAATACATTTTAAACAATGCCTCCGGCGCCGCTACTAAAAAATTACGCGGAGATATTTTAGACATTATTGAAAAAGTGGTTGCGGAGAGCAATCCGTATAAAATTGTAAAAAAAGCTCTGCGTGTAACCGGTGCGGGAAAACTTTCTGTGCAAGAGAAAATCACACTTGACTTGAATGTGTTTAAACGCATTTTAGTGATTGGAGCGGGTAAAGGAACCTATGAAATGGCGCGCGCGGTAGAAGAAATTTTTGGAAAGCGGGTTACTGATGGATTTATTGCCATAGGAGCGCTCCAGACAGACTGTAAACTTAAGACGATTGGTCATTGTGTCGCGGGTCATCCTTTTCCCAACCAAAACGGGGTGGCGGGTGCAAAGAAAATTCTGCGTATTTTGAAAAGCGCGCGCAAAGACGATTTGATTATCGGGCTTTTTTCTGGTGGTGGTTCTGCCATGCTGGACGTGCCTGCGGAGGGCATCACATTGCCGGAGAGCATTAAACTTACGGAATTACTCATCAGATCAAAAGCAAGTATTGATGAAATCAATGTAATTCGCAAGCATGTTTCATGCGTAAAAGGCGGACAATTGGCATGCAGTACCGCAAACGCCAAGATGGTGTGTTTGTATTTGTCCGACGTGGTTGGCGATTCGTTGGAAACCATTGCTTCCGGCCCCACCGTGCCGGATTCGTCCACTTTTGGACAAGCGGTTGAAATTTTACGTCATCATGGGTTGTGGAAGAAAACACCGGCGGCAATCCGCACGCATTTGAAAAATGGAGAACGCGGCAAATGCCCTGAAACTCCCAAAGCGGATCATGAAGTTTTTTGCAGTAACCGCGTGTACAATTTTTTAATCGGTGGGCACGAGTCTACACTTACCGTTGCCGTTGCGATTGCGCGGAAAAAGGGGTATGAAGTTTTGCCATGGACACATGCCTTGCAAGGCGAGGTGAGTGTCACTGTTGAGCGCGTATTTAAAACATTTAATGCGCTGAAAAAAAAGCAAGAAAACACAAGCAAGCCTCTGCTTTTGATTGCCACGGGGGAAACAACCATGCATGTGCGCGGTAAGGGTGCTGGCGGGCGCAATCAGCAGGTAGTTATAGAAAGCTTGGGGCGCTTGAAAGAAGGCGAGGTGCTTGCGGCATTTGACACCGACGGCATTGACGGCGTCGCTCCGGAGAAGGTTGGTGGCGCTATTGTGGATTCGCAGACGCTGATACGCGGCAATACGCTGGGTTTGAATGCGGAGAAGATGGCACTCAACAACGACCCGTACAATTACTTCAAGCCGTTGCACGAACTGATCATCTCCGGCCCTACTGGTACTAATATAGGGGATATAGTATTATTAGGGTACCGATAAAGCACATCCTATTGATCCCATTTTGGCTTTAAGACTGACATGGTTCCATACGGCACGATTGAAAAATTTGAGACAGTAAAGTGCGCGATTGGCGTGCCAAGTTGTTTTAAAATTGCGCGTAATTTTATCACGTCACGCGTTTCGTTGGTGTCAAACCAGCCGGGGAAAATAATAAAATATGCGGGGCGTTCATAGCGTGGGAGAGAAATTATATATTTGAGGAATGCGTCCGGACCTTCGTGCACTACTCGTGCTACTTTATTGGTTACTAGACCCATTACATCAAAAAAAGGACGATTGGTAAGATAGGGGACAACGCCAGCGTCATTCATTGCGATGATATCGTTTGGAGCGGTATTTTTTTGTACCCATTGTGCCACCTGAAAATGCATTTCAAAAATATTTTGAATATCAAATGAATATGCGCGCGCGAAATAAACGGTATTGCCAAGTGAAAGAATAGTAAAAAATATTAAAAATAAGGAAATTAATTTTTTGTTAAACCATCCGGCAATTTCTATTACTGCGTACATTGTAAAAAAAATAGCTAGTGGCGCGAGAAAAATAAAATAACGCCGGCGGGTTACCTCTGTTACGGCATAAATATTTAGAAGTGCTAGAAATTCCATTATGAAGAGGATTATCCATGAAACGGTAAGAGGAAAAGAACGCTGTCCTTCTTTGCCGCGAGCAAAAATTGCTCCGATAAAAATAATCGGAAATCCAATTATGCTTATTAATCCCATATCATTTGCAAAGTAAGCAATTTCTTTTGGCAAAAAATAAGCCAAGACAATACTTAGACTCAAAAATTTATTAAGAAGCGGATAGGGAAAAATTCCTTGCGACGATATGATATACCACCATGTTTTTAAAATAAAAGTATTACTGTTCCATTCACCGGTTGTAAAATGATAAAACAAAAGTTGGGCGGCGTAGGTTAAAAATGGCAGAAACGCCGCATACCAATATGTTATCTTTTGCCCGCGGAAAACCCGTAGAACAATAATCCAAGTTCCTAAAAGAGCACTCGCGATAAACCCTTCCGGCCGCACGATGGTTAACAGAAAGAGCCATAGAGGAAGCCATTTGAGTTTTTTTTCATTGATTTCTTTGAGTGCGGCATAGAACGTTGCGAGCAAAAAAAATGTTTGTAAGGCAATTTCCATGCCTGAAAAATACCCCCACAAAAGCCACCCATTGCTTATCACAAGAAGCGCAATCCACAATGCGTTTTTTTGTTTGAGTTTAAAATAGCCGCCAATGGCATAGATGATATATCCTGTCCCTACAAGACAAGCCAGCGCCAGCGCGTATGCAAACCAGATAATTGAAAGTCCTGTTAGCCCTGCGCGGTATCCAACAGCCAAAATTAGCGGATATAAGAAGCTCGTATCTCCGGAAGATATGGGTGCTCCGGGGAAATATTTAAACCAGTTTCCCTGTGAGATTTGTTTGGCATATTGAAAGTGGATAAATGCGTCATCAAGCGGAGTAGCTATGGTGCCATGAGTTGTTTTGAGACCGCTCATGATAAAAAATGAGGCCCCTATGAGGCTCACAACGGCAATACTTATTATGGGAAAAAATTTATGGCTGACAAGGCGCATCTTAAATAATGTTTTGTCGATTAAAACGTATGAGTTGCGTTGCAAGAAGCCAAAAAATAAGAGTATCTATACCGGAGATGATGCAATATAGACAAAGCGCGTGAATAACTACTACCTGCAAATAAAAGAAATAAATAGAAGCTAGTAGTCCAATAGTGGATATGCCGATCAAATAATGAAAGAGATGTGAGCGTTGGCGTTCCCAAATATATACGACAAATAAAAAAAGAAACATATAATAAGCAAGACCAAAAAAAGCGACCGGTACGCTAAAAAGCGACGAGTAAACGCTCGTCGCAACTTGTTCACAACCTTTTAAGACATTGCATGTGGGGGCGACCCCTCGGATATGCAAGGCGGCAAGATATGAACTATCAACAAGTCCCACAAGAATTAGTATGACAAACAGAATGAAAAAATGGTGGGGGAAGATGTTATGATTTTTTTGCCACCACATCGTCAATGAGTTTTTGAAATTCATCATAAGATCGCGGGTTATCAATTTTTGCGCCATTTATAAAGAATGTCGGAGTACCTTCAATACGAGCGCGTGTACCGCTTTGGTAATCTTTTTGAATCCGGTCCTTGGTCGCGGGATTCTCAAAATCAGCTATGAAGTTGCCGGTATTGAGTCTAAGCTCTCCCGCGTAGCGCGCAAAGATATCGCGGGGACTTTTTTCATTTGACCATTCTTTTTGTCGTTCAAACAAAAGGTCGTGCATTTCCCAAAATTTATTTTGTTTGCCGGCGGCCTCGGCAGCTTGAGACGCGGGCAACGCATTGGCATGGATTGATTCCAAAGGGAAGTAGCGATAAACAAATTGCACTTTTGCGCCATTTGTTTCAAAGATTTTTTTAGTGATGGGATAGTAAGCGGCGCAAGCAGGGCACTGAAAATCACTATATTCAATTATAGTAACTGGACTAGAAAAATTTCCTCCCTTGACATGATCATCTTCTTTTACCGCGTCAATAGAATTGTTTTGATCTGATGGATTATTGGGAGCACGCTGTTTAGACGCGGAATCGATGCCAACAAAAACCGCAATGAGCGCCACAACCGCAACAATCGTCCATATAAGAAGCGATTTTTGGCTATTATGATTTACAGTGTGAGATGAGCTCATAAAATTGTAATGAAAATTAATTTTTTCTGTCCAATGCTCGGGGATAGGGATTCGAACCCCAATTACCAGGGCCAGAACCTGGCGTCCTACCGTTAGACGATCCCCGAGCGCTGTACAGAAATGTCAAATTTTTATGCCAAAGGCGCCGGAATGCCGCTAAATGCTTGCACTAAATCATCAAACTCAATACTTTTGGCATCTTTATCGGGTTGAACCGGTGTAGATACGGTAATCATCATTGGCTCAATGAGAAGTGGAAACCCTAAAACATCAAGGAGGGCTTTTTCTACAAGATCAGACATTTTACGTTCTTTGATTTTGTCTCTATGAAATGTGTATTTAAGCCCAATGCGCAAAACATTACCTGCTACCTCCAAAGGTTCGCTCATGCGGAGGATGACCGGCAATGAATGATGGTATGTCTGGACTCGTTTAAGCAAATCATTCCATTTTTTTTTTATTTCGTCAAGTGAGATAATGCCGGGAGGTTGAGGCGTGTTACTGGATTCATGGAGTAAAGACGTTGTTCCACACGCTGGTAATTGATTTGTTATGACGGGTGTAGGTATTTGTATTTTGTCCAAAGAAGGCTCCGCAACAGGCTGATTTTTTGAATGTCCTTGAGATGATGGTATTTCTCGATGAGACACAGATGGGATAAGAGAGGATCCTGCATATGCTATTTTAAGAGTCAAAAGTTCAAGCGGTATTTCAGAAATTCGAGCATTTTTCCACCATTTTTTGGCATCAATAGTTTCTTCAAAAATAACTGAGAGTTGTTCAGGGCTCATGCGCCCCGCCACATCTTCTATGGAAATGAGTGCCGCGTCATTAAGATGAAAAGATTGGCGCGCGAGTTCAGGATTGAATTTTACAAGCATGATGAGACGAATAAACTCAATTAATTGTTCATGAAAGAGTAATAAATCAACTCCTTCATTTGCGAGAGTTTGAATGAGGTTGAGATTTGTTATGATATCCTTTTTTAGAATACCCTCCACAAATATTTTAAGTTTATCAATATAAAAACGAGGCAGTACTAGATCGGCCATTTCAGAAGTTATAGCGGTTTCTCCAATAGAAAAAAGCTGACCAAGTAGGCTTTCGGCATCTCGAACACATCCTTCACTTTGGCGCGCCACGCGTTCATAGACTTCATCTTCTACAGAAATATTTTCTTCTGTTGCCACAAGCTTGAGCCGAGCGATAACCTCTTTATGTGGAATTTTTTTAAAATCAAAACGTTGACAACGTGAAATAATGGTTTCAGGGACTTTATCAGGCTCTGTCGTGGCAAGAATGAAAATGACGTGTGCGGGAGGTTCTTCAATAATTTTTAACAAAGCATTAAAAGCAGAAATAGAAAGCATGTGCACCTCATCAATGATAAAAATTTTGTAGGCTCCCTTGCTGGGCGCAAATTGCGCGTTTTCAATGATCGCTTCTCGTACATGGTCAACGCCTGTGTGTGATGCCGCGTCAATTTCAAGCACATCAAGGGATCGTCCGGAGGTTATTTCTTCACAATTGGTGCATTTGTTGCACGGCTCACTATCTGTTGGAATGCGCATGGCGCAGTTGAGGGATTTTGCAAAAATACGCGCGATTGAAGTTTTTCCAACGCCGCGCGGTCCGAAAAATAAATAAGCGTTTACCAAACGTACATCTTTGATTTCTTGTTGCAAAGTTGATTTGATGTTGCTTTGCCCTGAAATTGTTTCCCATTTTTGAGGACGGTGGCGGCGGTATAATGATGACATATTTAAATATATTGAGATGGTGTCTTTTTGACGACATATTCTACAGCACCCCACTTGGAGGGACTGCTCTCTGGAACAAGAATTGCGACTTCGTCTCCCTGCTCTCCTTTGTAGTAGGTAATGGCGGCGGAAAGTACATGATACACATGATCTTGCGCAAGCACGTCGTAAAGAGTAGTATCGCCGTCCTGGTGTTTTATCAATTCCCCAATGATGCGTCTTCTTTTTATAGGTCCTATTTGTTTATAAATAAATGCTCCTGTTGACGTTATAGTAAGTTTCATGAGGTCTCCCTCGACTAATTTTGATTTTGACGCGTAATTGGGTGGTACTGGATACACAGCGCCATCTGCTCCAACCATTCGCGTCCCATCAAAAACTCCTTCAAGGACTCGAGCTGCGCTAGAATCTGTAGAATATTTTTGAATTTGGCTCGTAGAAAGAGCTGGCTCAGGAATAGTAGTGGTTTGACTTAAGAGCGAGGGGAGTGGAGGGAGATTTGAAGAATTTTCTGTGCCTTTGATTTGAGCAATTAAAAAAGAAAGAGATGCTGATACTTCTGTGAGATGGTTGACCAATTTTTCTAGTAAAGCAAGATTTTGAGGAGAAATTGAGGTGGTATTGTTGAGAGGAGTTATGGGAAGAGTTTCTTCAGATGCTTGAGGCGTGGAAGGGATTAACTCTTCTCCTGTAAGCTTTTGATCTAGAACATTTGAAATAGGCTGCCATGAACTTTGATTTTGATCCATATATTTTTGTTTTAATTCTTAAGGTTTTTATATTTTTATTGTAGTCTTCAAAAATTGTACATCAAAATTGCCGTAATTACAAGGTTGGCTCTATGTCGGGCCTTATCGCCTTTTTTTCACTTTCTCCGAGTTTTGTTCGCTCAAGAATTTCCGCATTGACAAGTGTTCTATCACGGCCATATTTAAGGCGTGATAAGGTTTTAACAGCGTCAACAATTGAGGTATCGCCTTTTTGCGGAGCGACTGTTTTCATTGTGAAGGGCCGCGATGCGGTGTTGTTGATGAGCAGGCGGATATATGCATGATATCGTTCCACATTCATTACGTCGTATTCATTTAATGTTGGAGCAAATTGTTTTGCCATGGTTTCCGCGTCGTCCACGCCGATACGGAAAGAGACAATTGTTCCCACGTTTCCAAAAATAGCATCTTTTACTTTGCTATTTCCTTGTTTGCCTTCAATACCCCCGCCGGCAAGTTGGCCGATATATTGGTGGGCCATAATTAAATCAAGACGGTATTTGCGGGCTTCGGCCAAGATAGTGGAAATGCTATCTGTGATAAAGTTTTGAAATTCATCAATGTACAGATAAAAATCATTGCGTTCAGACTCTGGCAGATCCGCGCGTGTAAGTGCCGCCATTTGAAGTTTTGATACCGCAATCAATCCCAGCAAATTTGAGTTGACCTCTCCCACTTGGCCTTTGGACAGATTGATGAGGAGAATTTTTTTCTTGTCCATTACTTCGCGGAAATTGAATCCGGATTTTGGCTGGCCAATAATGTTTCTAATCATTTCATTTTCCACAAAACGGCCAACTTTTGAAATCAAATATCCAAGCATTTCTGATTTATGAAAATCAGAAGTTTTCGCCATTTCTTTTTCCCAAAACGCGCGCACCATTGGATCTGTAACTTTGGAAAGTTTGTATTTTTGGAAATCCGTGTCCGTAAAAATGCGTGGAATATCCGCTATACTGCCGGGAAATTCTTTGTCTGCCATGAGCGTAAGCATTGCGTTGCGCATGTTATGTTCAAACATGGGGCCGATCATTGAGGGATCGGTAACCAATTTATAGAAAATTGCGATCATTTCTTGCACTGCAAAATCCATTTGCATTGGGTTATCCGCTTCTAACATGTTCAAACCAATCGGCCGCTCTATATCTGCGGGATTGAAATATATGACATCGTCCACGCGCTCCTTGGGAATATGCGGCAAAACATCTTCCACCAGCGTTCCGTGCGGATCCACAATGCAGACGCCGTGTCCGGCTTTGATATCTTGAATTGCAAGATTGCTCATGAGCACGCTTTTACCGGAACCCGTCATACCAATAATGTAGAGATGGCGGCGGCGGTCTTCTTCTTGAAGTCGGACGTCATGTGTTTCTCCGCGATATACGGCGTGCCCGAGCAAGATCCCGTTTTCGGGCAAGTCCACAGGCGGCGGCGAGGTGCGCGCTTGTAGCCATAAGATATTCGGCGTCTCTGCGGCAGGGGATGGAAAGTGGCAGATACTTGCGAGTTCTTCTGATGAGAGAATAACTTTTTTCCATTCACGAAAATTGCGATAGATAAAATCGTGGATGAGCATTGACTTTAAAAATATAATGCGTTCTTTGAATCCGTTGCCGCTCTCATGTGCGGTAAATTGTGAAAACGCGCCAAGCATATCGCGTAAAATTTGTTGCGCGCGGATTTCATTTGAGGCGGAGGTGAGCACGCGAATGTTTGTTTCAAAATTTACTTTGGTGAATTTTTCTTCAATTCCTTTTTTAATTTCTTCTTCTCTCTGGTAAAGACGCACCGGCAAGTTTTTTTCATTTTGCATTTCTTTTTGCGCGTCGCCTTTTTTAGAAATGAATTCTTTAATGATGTAGGTGAGTACTGTTATGGGGAAAAGCATTATTTTGATGAGCCAGTCCGTAAAAGATGAGTTTGCGGAAATAGCTTTCTCAAGCTTGTCGCCTTTATCTAAACGCTGTTCTATCATCATGGCCTGCTTGCGATAATCTCCGGAAGCAGGGCGCAGAAGAATTTGTATCGCCACGCCTTCGTCTTTTTTTAGCTTGCTGAACGTATTGAGAATTCCCTCCATTGGGTCTCCGTCCAATTTTTTGTAGGTTTTAAGAGGTAAAATAGATGTTTTTGTACATTTGAGATAAGTGCCTCTTATAATCCCTTGCGCGTTAAAAATGTTATAATCCGGTACTTCTTCCACTTGAGCGGAAGGAAACTCCGCGTGGATTTGTTTTTCTACATATTCAGCTAAATCATTTCGCACCACCACAAAAAATTTTACGAGCCCCTCATGGAGCACTACTTCAAACGAGATGTGGCGGTGAGAGCCTCGGAAAAATCTTCTTATTTTGTAAAATATATATTTCCAATCGTGCAAACGCTTGATGCCGGCAAGCGACGCATAGAGCGTTTCCATGACTGCAATAACCTCTTTTATATCCTTTTTTTGATCAACAACTTCTTTGCGTTTTGCTTCTTCTTCTGCTTCTTTAGGAAGGCGTACTAATAAAATTTTACGGCGGAAAGTGTAGCGAATTCGCGCAAAATGCCAAATAATAAAACGAATACCGTTTAAAAGGGCAATACCAAAAAATGTCCATGCCGCCGCAACAAGGATATAATAAAGTATTGGGCTGTTTAAAAAACCTTGTGCCGCTTCTGAAGGTAAATTTTGAACCGGCAGGCCACTGCCTGTTTGTTCAAGCACGTAGGATGGCTGTGCCATACGGGGCGAATTTAATGTTTTTGTTTGTGCGTAAGATCAATAATTTTATCAATTTTAATTTTTGTCTCTTGCTCCAAGAAATAGCGATTAACACTTGGAATCATCTTGAGCCATTCACGCAAGAGAGTGAGTATCTTTTTCAGCTGAAGTTTGGCAGTTTCCATCATTTGCCAAATAGTGCGCGCGATTTCTTCGCCTTTTGCTTTGAATTTTCTCTGATTTTCCGGTGTCATTTTTTGATAAACAGGCGCAAGGTCTTCTGAAAGAATATCTTCAACTTCCAAAAGAAGCTCTGATTTTGGTTGAGGAGCTGGAGCAACTGGAGCAGAGAACGCTGTTTTTGGTTTGCGTGAGGAGGATGATTTTTCTTCTTGGTCATGGCGTGGAACCACCTCTTGACTGGTTTTTTTAATCTCAAATTGAGGAGCTTGTTCTGGTGCGTGAGCGGTTGATTGTGTCCCTAATTTTTCAAGCGGTGTTTCTTGATTTTTGAGCTCTGGTTTTTTTATGGGCATACGTTTTTTTAACGTTTATAGTATAGCACATATAGAAGTGTTTTATCCAATTTAATGTTTTTTGAAATTAAATCTTGTTTTCCATAGACGCTACCACTTCTTGTGTGGTATACTATACTCACCTATGGATACATCAATTCAAGAAATTAAAAATAATTCATTTTCGTGGGTGCATGTTCCCATGCCAAGCCAGAAACAGGTTCAAGAGATCAGCCTGCGGTTTGGCCTGCATCCGCTTGACGCGCAAGATATTTTGCCGCCGCTTCAGCGCCCCAAGCTGGAAAACCGCGATCAGTATCTTTTTTTGATTTTACTTTTTCCAATTTATAATCGCGCTACAGGCAAAATTTCTCCTATTGAGGTTGACATTGCGGTGGGAAAGGATTTTCTCTTTACTACCTCGTCCTCCACACTGTTTGCTTTGGATCAGTTATTTAGAGAGCATTTTCCTGGAAAAAAGAAGAAAACTCCACAGCACGTTTTGCCGAATTCACCAAGCATATTGCTTTATAAAGTGCTTTCAACGCTTGAGCATTATTGCTATCCCATGATAACGCACATCAGCAACGACATAGACGCTATAGAAGCAAACATTTTTGAGGTTAAAAAGATTGAAAATATCAATGAAGTCTTGCGGATTAAAACAAACATCGTCAATTTTAGAAAAGCAATGAACCGCCATACGCGGGTCATCAAACAACTCATAGAAAAAGCCGAGCGGCTTTTTCCTGTGGAGGAGCTTTCATTATATTTTAATGATTTAGTGGAGCACACAGAGGACATCTGGGGCATGTTGGAGAATTTTAGCGACACAATAGACGCCATTCATGAAAGCCACGTGTCGCTTTTAAACTTGCGGAGCAACCAAATCATGCAAAGGTTTACGCTGTTTACGTCTATTATTTTTTCTCTCACTCTCGTGGCTACGTTGCTTGCAACGCGCGCCCCGAGCACGCCGTTTATAGACTGGCCGTTTGGATTTTGGTGGATAGCGGTTCTTATGGGTTTTATGGGTGGCGTCATGCTTGTATTTTACAAGCTCCGCAAGTGGATGTAAGGTTTTACATAATTGAAAACGCACCCGAGTCTACGAGTGCGTCTTTTTGATTTTGTATCCTTTTGGCGCGTCTTCTATGTGATACCCCATTTTTTTTATCTGTATCCGTAACGAGTCGGATCCCGCCCAGTCGCGGGCGGCACGCGCCTTTTCACGCGCCTGCGCAAGCGCGTGTACGCGCGCGGGGATACGCAACGGGTGCCCAAGCACGCGCGCAAGCCCCAGACCGAGCACGGTGTCAAACTTGAGGAGAGACTGTGCTTTGGCATGACTTGGATAAGCGGATTTCATCAAATTCCACATAACACTAAGCGCCTTGGGAATATTTAAGTCATCATTCACCGCTGTTTTGAATTTTTCTTCAAATTCAGCGCACCCTATGCGCGGTTTTTCAAAACCACGGACGTCGTCATAAATCGCATCCAACGCGTTTTGCGCGCCTTGTAGAGCTTCAAATGAAAAAGCAAGCGGTGAACGGTAATGCGTGCCCAAGAGGAGATATCGGTAAGCGAGCGGGCTGAAACTTTTTTTCACCAACGCGTTGAGTGTCAAGAAATTGCCCGCGGATTTTGCCATTTTTTCTTGCTCGCCAATAACCACAAACTCGCCATGCATCCAGACACGCGCAAGGGGTGTGTCATACGCCACTTCGCTTTGCGCGATTTCGTTTGTATGGTGGATGGCAATATGATCTATGCCTCCGCAGTGGATATCAAAGGGTTGGCCAAGATACGCGCGCGACATGGCGGAACATTCAATATGCCAGCCAGGGAACCCTACGCCCCACGGTGATTTCCATTCCATCTGGCGTTTGGCGCCCTTGGGAGAAAATTTCCACAATGCAAAATCCCATGGCGCGTGTTTTTCTTTGTTTACTTCAACGCGCGCGCCGGCTTTTTTGTCTTCAAAATTTTGTGCTGCGAGCTTGCCGTAGTCCGTGAGCTTGCCTGTGTCAAAATATATGCCGTCAGAGGTGCGATAGGCAAAACTTTTTTTTTCCAAAATTTTTATCAAAGCGATCTGTTCTTTAATATGATCCGTGGCGCGCGGCATTTTGTCCGCCGGCAAGATATTCAAAAGTTTTAGATCTTTTTTAAATGCTGCGGTGTAAAATTTTGCTATATTCCATGCAGTTTTGCCTTCTCGCGCGGCACCTTTTTCCATTTTATCTTCGCCTTCGTCTGCGTCAGAAGTCAAATGCCCCACGTCGGTAATGTTCATCACGTGCTTGACTTTCAATTCATTGTATTGCAAAACGCGCTTTAAAATATCTTCAAACACATACGTGCGCAAATTGCCAATATGCGCAAAGTTGTAGACCGTTGGTCCGCAGGTATAAAGAGAAACATGGCCTTTGATAAGTGGATGAAAAGGTTCTTTTTTGCGGGCGAGGGTGTTATAGATGGAGAGCATATAGGATAGTATACTTTGTTTGTGCGTCTCAACACAAATTGTGTATAACTTTTTTGCTCGGCGCCCGCTTCTGTTTAAAATATGCTATACTATAATCACTATGTGGCCATTCAGCAAACCAGAGAGTTATTTAGGCGTAGATATTGGATCACACGGAATAAAAGTTGTTGAAATAATAAAACGCGGAAAACGTCCGCACTTGTTTACGTATGGATTTGCGGACGAATCCATCGCCATTCACGCGGACAGCGAGCAGTTATTGGATGTTGATCATGTCGGTGCACTGCTTAAGCAAATTTGTTTAAAATCAAAAACAGTTTCAAAACGGGCTTTTGCAAGCCTTCCCGCCGCGGCGGTATACAGCGGCTATTTTACGATACCCGCGCTCAAAAAAGAAGAAAAACAATTGTTTGTGGAGCGTGAAGTTTCAAAATTTCTTAAACAGCCGATAGTGGATACCGCGTTGGACTGGAAAGTGATACAACCGGCAAAAAAATCAAAAGACGCAAAAGAAACAGAAGAAGATAAGCGCAACAAGGTGGAACATATTTTGGTAACCGCAACTTCCAAGAAACTCATTGCCGCGTATACGGAAATTTTCCGCATTGCCGGCTTACAACTTTTAAGCTTAGAAAGCGAGGTATTTGGCCTTATTACCGCGCTCGTGGGCACGGACCCAAGCCCTGCGCTCTTGATAGACATGGGTGGAGAACAAACCGACTTCTTTATTGTAGATGAGGGTGTTCCCATTTTTTTCAGGAGCGTTAATATTGGCGGACGTCAGTGCACAGAAGTCATTGCAGCCCAGCTTGGTTTGGATATGAGCCAGGCAGAAGCCGTTAAACGCGATATGGCGGCCGAGCACGGTGGCGACGCGCTTTTGAACCTGCTCAAAAAAACACTTGAGCCGCTTGTGGAGGAGGTAAACTACTCATTGGAAATTTATACCAAGCAAAAAGAACAAGAAACAGCACGTCCGGAGAAAATAATTTTGACAGGCGGCGCGGCGCTTTTGCCAAAGTTTGACACGCTGTTGAGCGACCGCTTTTCCATCAAGACTTATGTGGGAGACCCATGGTCACGCGTAATTTACGACCCGGAGCTTCAACCAGTATTGGAATCCATAGGGCCTCGTTTTGCGGTGGCGCTTGGAATGGCCTTGCGCAGATTATTGAAACTTTCAAAAGTGTGATATACTAGAAATTGTTGGAATATATGCCTACTAAACAGGTACAAAAAATTTTATTGGTAGAAGATGATACTTTTTTGTCTAATATATATCAGACAAAATTTGTAAAAGATGGCTATCAGGTGGCAACAGCGGGGGACGGAGAGGAAGCTCTTAAAGCCGTGAAGACAAAAAAACCGGATATTATATTACTTGATGTCCTTCTGCCAAAACTTGACGGATTTGCCGTATTAGAAAGATTAAAAAAAGACGCGGAAACAAAAGATATACCGGTAATTTTGCTTACCAATTTAGGTCAGAGAGATGATGTTGAAAGAGGTCTCCAGCTTGGCGCCGCTGATTATCTTATTAAAGCGCACTTTAAACCATCAGAAACAGTGGCCAAGGTCAAGAAAATTTTGGAAAAGGCCACACACTAATTTAGGTAAAAGGTCATTGAGGAAATAACATCTTCAAAAAGAAAGGGGGTGAAAACATGAAGCAACAAAAAGGTTTTACAATTATTGCTTTGCTTTCTACCCTCGCGGTGGTAGCATTGGGTTCTGCTCGCCAGAAGTCACGTGACGCAAAACGTTTGGCTGACGTCAAACAGTTAAGTACGGTACTGGAGCTCTACTTTACTGATCAAAATCTGTATCCTACGTCTGCTGGAGTTACCTTAGGAGGAAGTACTGCGGTTTGTCTTGGAACTAATGGCTTTCAGGCATCTGGACTATGTAGCGGAACTACATATTTGGCTACCGTTCCGTCAAGTCCAACGCCTCCACCAGACAGCGTCTACACATATACTTCAACTGACGGATCAACCTACAGTATAGCTTTCACTCTTGAAGGCACAAGTGGAGGTTTGGCGCTTGGGATACATACACAAACACCGGCAGGTCTTCAATAAAGATCGGGTTTTTACTGATTTCTTAACGAGCCTCTTTCAAAAAGGGGGCTCGTTTTGCTTTGCTAAAGCGGTCCAATATGGTATTATAAGGGCACTTCTATGACAGGCATTTTTTTGTTTATCGGTGGACTTTTGCTCGGTAGTTTTATCAACATGATCGTCTGGAGAATCCCCAACGGCGTAACGCTCAAGGGGCGTTCTTTGTGCGTACATTGTTTGCATACGCTTGCGTGGATAGACCTTATTCCGGTTGTAAGTTTTTTATTGTTGCGTTTTAAGTGCCGGTATTGCTTGCAGAAAATCAGCTGGCGATATCCTTTGCTTGAATTGGCAACGGCGGTGGCTTTGGTATTTGCGTGGATTGCTCGCCCAGACTATTTTGCCGTTCCGCTTGATGTTTCATTTGTTGTTTTGTCAACGGGAATGCTGGTGGCGCTTTTTGTGATTGATCATGAGTATCAGATTGTTCCGGACGTGATTACCTTGCCGGCAATTGCAGTGTTCATGATTTTACAAATCGCGCGCGGCGTGCAGGTTGGCTCGCTTTTGTTTGCCGCGCTTTTGGCCGGAGGTTTTTTTGCGGCACAATATGTTTTTTCAAAAGGGCGATGGATTGGGGACGGCGATATTCGTTTAGGTATTTTGATGGGAGTCATACTCGGGTGG
>LCLH01000003.1 GCA_001001925.1 Candidatus Magasanikbacteria bacterium GW2011_GWC2_45_8 | reverse complement strand
AATGCGAGTATGGATTCGCTGAACAAAAGTTTGCGGGCGCGCAGTTTTTCTATGCCAAACGCCGCCGCTAGCGCCGCAACGAGCGCGGTCAGAATGACATTGGTTCCCAAAAGAAAGCTCAACGCCACGCCGGCGAGCGTTACATGAGAAAGCGTGTCCGCCAAAAGTGAAAAGCGCCTCACTACCAAAAATATGCCAATCAAGGGCGCGATGATGCCGATAATGAGTCCCGCTTCCGCGGCGCGGATGAAAAATGCGTAGTGGAGAAATTCAAACATAATAGTTAATGTCTATGAACAGCAAACGCGACTTTTTTACCGTAGAGTTCTTCAAGGTGTTCCTCGCGCAACGCCTCGCTCGTGGGGCCGTGGCTTATGAGCGTGCGGTTGACACACAACACCGAGGTGGTCTCTCGCGCGAGCACGTCCAAATCGTGTGAGACAAACAAAATAGTGAGTCCGTGTTTGGTGTTCAGCATTTTTAGAAATGAATAAAATTGTTCTTGCGCGGCAATATCAACACCGGTGGCAGGTTCATCCAAAATGAGAATAGTAGGGTTGGAAGCAAGCGCTCGCGCAATCAAAATACGCTGGCGCAATCCTCCGGAAAGCGTTGCGATGGTCTGTGCGCGATAGGCGGTGATGCCGGTTGTTTCCATGGCACGCTCTACCGCTTCAAAATCCACAGGCGCGTATTTTTTTAAGACTCCTGCGCGAACCGTGCGGCCCATGAGTACCACTTCTTCTACCGTGGCGGGAAAATTCCACTGCTCTTCATCCGATTTTTGCGGTACATATCCTATATGCAGGTGGCTTGCGCGCGCGGAAGGCAAGGTATTATCAATGCGTACCACCCCGGATTGCGGAGTGAGGAGTCCCAAAATAATTTTGAGCAAGGTGGTCTTGCCGCCGCCGTTGGGGCCCAAAATACCCAAATAATCGCCGTGGTTGACGGAGAACGTGATATGCTCCAAGGCAGGTTCGCCCGCTTTATAGAAAAACGATACGTCGTTGAGGGTAATGCAGGAGTTTGATTGTGCGGATGGTGTTATTTGCATGAAAGCGCGGTGCGTAAGGTATCAAGATTTTTTTTCATGAGCGTTTGGTAGGTAGCACCCTGTTTTGTTTCATCTGCGGTTAACCCTTCAATAGGGTTAAGGGTGAGTGTTTGAGCTCCCGCTTCTTTGGCAAGTGTTTTTGCAAACTTGTCATTCCCAAGCGGTTCAACAAGTATATGTTTGATTTTTTGTTTGCGGGCGAGCGTTGAAAGTTCGGCTATGGCGCGCGGCGTTGGCTCTTCGTCCGGTGAGAATCCCACAATCCCGTGAGGGGTCAGGTGATAGCGCATCGCAAGATATTCAAATGCATCATGCGTGGTGATAAAATCATTAAGCGCGCAGGATTTCAGTCCTTCGGAAATTTGCGCGTCAAGCGTTGCGATTTCCATGCTGTAGCGTTTCGCGTTTTCGGTGTAGACCGACGCGTTTGAGCGGTTAAGCGAGATTAACGCGTCGCGCACCGCGTCAATTTCTTTTTGAAATATTTGAGGGTTAAGCCAGATATGCGGATCAATCTGGCCTTTTGAGTTGGCGATCATGTCCGAGAGCGAAATGGTTTGCGTGAGATTAAGCACTTTCACACCTTGTTTTTCCAAATCAGGTTTGATTTTTTCACTCCATGATTCCATTCCCGCGCCGTTTACCAGTACCAATTGCGCGCTTTGAAGCGTAGCGATATCTTCCGGGGTTGGCTCATAATCATGCGGTTCCACGCCGTTGGGGGTGATTCTGATCACGTTGGCTTTTTCACCGCCAACATTGCGCGCTATTTCTTCAAGAGGGTAAATGCTTGTTACGATTTTGACCCCGCCGGATTTTGAGAATCCGGAGATTGGCGCGCGTTGTTTATAGAGAACCGCAAGTCCTATGATGACCGCGAGCGCGACAACGGATATGATGATTTTTTTCATAAAAATAAGTACGTAAATAATTTAGTTTTTTTGACAGGGGGCGCAAAGACCAAAGAACTCCAACGAGTGATCCATAATTTTGAAACCGGATTTTTTTGTTATGATTTTTTGGTATTGTTCAAACTGATCGTTGAGTGTGATGTCTTCCACCGCGTTGCATGAAGTGCACACAAGGTGGTGGTGGTGCTCACCGGCAAGCTCATACGCCCGTTCCTTTGCGTTGAGATGTGTTTGTTTGACTGCGTTGATTTTTTGTAAGGCACTGATGGTTCTGTAGATTGTCACAATATCCACCTCGCCGGTTTCAAGTTCAGCGGAGATTTGCTGTATAGAGAGGGGGGCGTGCGCATGGTGTAAAACCTCAAGAATGCGGACGCGAGCCGGGGTAATTTTGAGGCGCGCTCGTTGGAAAAGCGCGTAAAACGTTTTAAGATGTTCAGGATGATTTTTCATGGTATGCGGGGAGTATAACACAAATGCAAATTGTTTGCAAGTAGGTTGCTTGATAGAATGATTTTTGACTCAAAATCATTCTGAAACCACGAACTTGGCTGGGTTGACGAGAGGGGTAAAAACTGTGGATAAATGCTCTTGCGTGGCTTCTAACCAAACACAACATCTTGTGGTATAATCCTTCTGGTGCCACTAGATGTTGTGGTTAACTCAAAAATTAGTATTATTTACCTAATGCGCATCATATGCACAACGACTCACTGCAGACACGCACTCGCAACGCTTTGTCAGAATTAGGTGAAAAGATTTTTTTGGATAGATACGCCGTCAAAGACGGCATGAAAGCGAGTTTGCAGGCGGGAGACACGGTGATTGTCTGTGTGAATCTCAAGACCGGTCAGCGCGAGATCGGTATAGTGAAAGCGTATGATGCGGACACCAAAGAAGTGACCGTGGAATTGCGCGACGGCACCATAGAAAAGCGCGCGTTGGAACATGTGGACAAACCGTTGGAAACCAAGCCGGAAGAAATGATGCGCCGTGTTGCAAAAGCAATCGCGCAGGTGGAAAAAACAGAAAATCTGCGCACGGAGTGGACGGAAAAATTCACGGAACTCATGGATGATTGGAAGTATGTTCCGGGCGGGCGCATTTTTACCGGTGCGGGGTCTGGTGTGCCGCTCACGTACTATAATTGTTATGTCATACCAAGCCCCACAGACAGCCGCGGGGGGATTTTTGAAACACTCGGACAGATGGCGGAAATTATGTCGCGTGGTGGCGGAGTGGGAATCAACGTTTCTTCATTGCGCCCGCGCTACGCGTATGTGCGCGGGGTCAATGGCCGCTCAAGCGGCGCGGTGTCATGGGCGTCGCTCTACAGTTTTGTAACCGGACTCATTGAACAAGGCGGGTCGCGGCGCGGCGCACTCATGCTCATTTTGAATGTATGGCATCCTGACGTCATGGATTTCATTACCTCCAAAACGCAAGCGGGAAAAATAACCAACGCAAACATCTCCGTGGGTCTTACCGATGATTTTATGCAAGCGGTTAAAGATGATGCTGATTGGGAAATGGTGTTTCCGGATGTTGCGGACGAACGCTATCACACAGAGTGGGATGGCGATTTGCAAAAGTGGAAAGAAAAAGGCGGTCGCGTGATTGTGCACAAAACAGAAAAAGCGCGGACGATTTGGAACATGATTATTGAATGCGCGTGGAAAAGCGCGGAGCCTGGTGTATTTTTTTTGGATCGGTACAATAAAATGTCTAACTCGCAGTATTTTGCGCGCATATTCTGCACCAATCCGTGCGGCGAACAAGGGCTTCCTGCGTGGGGCGTGTGCAACCTCGGTCACGTCAATTTGGCAAAATTCGCGGACACCACGGCGCATAGCGTGAAGTGGGATGACTTGCGCGAGACGGTGCATCGCGCCATACGCTTTCAGGATAATGTAATAGACGCAACGCCGTATTTTTTTGAAGAGAACAAAAAACAACAGATGTCGGAACGCCGCGTGGGCATGGGCACTATTGGTTTGGCGGAGCTTTTGATTCGTTTAGGTATCCGATACGGGAGCGAGGAGTCTTTATTGTTTATTGATAAGATATACAAATTTATCGCGGAAGAGGCGTATATGGCTTCTGTTGAATTGGCAAAAGAAAAATCGCCCTTTTCTCAATATGACGAGCGCTTTTTGGAAAGCGGATTTATGCGCGGCATGCCGGAGCGCGTGCGCGAGGCGGTGCGCCAGTATGGCATCAGAAATGTAACGCTTTTGACTCAAGCACCAACCGGCACCGTGGGCACCATGGTAGGCACCTCTACCGGCATTGAACCGTTTTATTCATGGACGTATTTCCGCAAGTCACGACTCGGCGTGCATCAGGAAAACATTAAAATTTATCAGGATTGGTTTGACGCGCACCCGGGAGAAGTCGTACCGGATTATTTTGTGAACGCCATGGAGTTGACCCCCGAGGAGCATGTGCGTGTGGAGGCGGCGATACAACGCTGGACCGATTCGTCAATTTCCAAAACGTGCAACGTGCCGTCCGAATATACCATAGAACAAACCGCCAAGCTGTATGAGCTGATGTATGATTTGGGATGTAAAGGCGGGACGATTTATCGCGATGGTTCGCGCGACGAGCAGATTTTATCAACAAAGACCGATCAACTGGGCAAGGATGTAACGGACGCAATCGCGGAAGGAAAACTCAAGTTTGGCGATGCTGTGGAAACGGCGTCTGTGCCGCAAGAGTCTGTGACAAGTTCTAAAATTATGCCTCGCGTGCGTCCTGCAGTGATGAGTGGTATGACCTACCGCATACGCACCCCGTACGGAAATTTATTTGTTACAATAAATGAAGATGAACATGGGCCGTTTGAGGTGTTCGCGCAATTGGGCAAGTCCGGTGGATTTTTTGGCGGACAGACGGAAGCAATTTGCCGCATGGTTTCCGTGGCGCTCCGCTCCGGCATAGAAATTCAAGAGGTGATTGACCAGTTAAAAGGCATTCGCGGACCGGAAGTTTCATTTGATGGCGGCGAGATGATTTTTTCTTTGCCGGACGCTATTGCAAAAATTCTTGAACGCCATGTGCGCAATGGGCACAAACAGTTAGTAAAAGGTGATGAAGTAATTGCCACAGAAACTATCACTACTGAATCTCTTAAAGAAACAGAGGTAACTCAAATTAAAACAGAGATGAAGGTTACCACCGCCGTGGCAAGCGCGCCCGCGCGGCGTATTTCTATCGCCAACCTTGGTCACGCACCGGTTTGCCCTTCGTGCAGTTTGATGTTGCAATTTGAAGAAGGGTGTATGAAATGCGTCAGTTGCGGGTTTTCTAAGTGCTCATAGTATTTTGTGAATGATAAAACTATTTTTTTGAGACAATAACTTCATGGGGCACGCAAAAATTCTGTTGAATTTTTGCTCAGACTCGCCGCCGTCTCGGCTCGTAGTCCCCTCAAAGTTATTGTCTCAACAGTATTTCATCATTCAAAATTTCACCTGTATGCTCCAAATCTATACCGGCAATGGAAAAGGTAAAACAACCGCCGCATTGGGTTTGGCGGTTCGGGCGGTGGGAGCGGGAAAGCGCGTTGGTATCGTCTATTTTGATAAAGGAGGAGAAGCGCATTACAGCGAGCGCGCGGTGTTGCGTGAGAGGTTTGCCGGAGAAATTACCATTGTGCCAACAGGTCTTGATCGTATTGATCCTGTTACCAATGAGTTTCGTTTTGGCGTGACGGAAGTAGACAAGCAAGAAGCGCGTCGTGGGCTGGAAAAGGCACGCGAGTGGATTCTGTCCGCGCAATTTGATTTGATTATTTTGGATGAAATCAACAGCACCACAGCGTTGTTGATGCTTGCTGTTGAGGAGGTGCTGGAAGTGGTGCGCATGCGACCCAAAGAACTTGAATTGGTTTTGACCGGCAGAGACGCTCCTGAAGCGTTTACGGAAATAGCGGACTTGATTACGGACATGACACTAGTGAAGCATTATTTTTATGATTCCGTTCCCGCCCGCGCAGGGTTTGATTTTTGAAAAAATTTGTCAATTTGAGGCAGGTGTAATAAGGTGTAAATAGAAAAAAATCTGAAATTTTTAAATTATGAAATTACATTTTACAACAACCATTCACAAAGAGAGGAAATATTTTGTCGCTCGTTGCGTAGAGTTGGGGGTTGTTTCACAAGGAAAAACGATTGAAGAAGCTCAAAAAAATATTGCGGTGTCAATTTTCTTGTATCAGTGTTAATTAGCTTAAAAAACACCTCGCAGAAAGCGAGGTGTTTTAGGTTGCAAGAATTATTTCTTTTTGGCATTCTTTTTTGCAAGCGTGCGCAGACAACGCGTACACACTTTCGTGGAGACACCCTTGATAATTTTGTATTGCAAATTGATTTGTATGCGCCGCTTGGTTTGAATGTTTGAGTGACTGCGTGAAGCGCCGCGTGTAGGTCCGCGTCCGCACAGTTCACAACGTCGTGCTGAAGCCATATAGAGGGAGTGCTTGAAAAGCGAATGAATTAAGAGTAGTATAAGAATATCATTCTTTTTGAGTACTGTCAATATGAATCCACTTTCGCTCGTATTTTATTTTATCATCATCGTCCCTTCGTCTATTATCCATGAATACATGCACGGATGGGTGGCAAATCAGCTGGGAGACCCCACCGCCAAATACGCGGGGCGATTATCGCTTGATCCGCGCGTGCATATAGACCTGTGGGGTACTATCATTATGCCGATTGTTTTGTTTGTGTTCTCCGGAGGCTCCTTTATGTTCGCTTATGCCAAACCGGTGCCATTTAATCCATATAATCTGCGCCATGGCAAATGGGGACCGGCAATAGTGGGCGCGGCCGGGCCACTTGCAAACCTTGCCGTGGCGGCGGTGTTTGGATCGTTTATACGGTTTTTTCCCTACGCGGCCGTGTCTAGCATGCTTGCAATTATCGTATATGCCAACGTCATGCTCGCCATATTTAATTTGGTGCCAATACCTCCTTTGGACGGTTCAAAAATTTTGTATGCGTTGCTCCCGCCTTCAATGGATAATGTGCGCGCGTTTCTTGACCGCTACGGATTTTTTATTCTGCTTTTCTTTATCTTTTACGCCTTTCAAGTTATCTCGCCGATAATCCAGTGGGTTTTTACGCTTTTGGTGGGCGGAAGAGTGATGTTTTGAGGGATAGGCCTTAAAAATTCGCTTGCCTTAAAAATACAGGCGTATGTGCCTATTGAAAATCGTTTGAAAACATGATAGTATGCCCTTTAGTATCTAATTTTTTACTTTAAACAACCATGAAATCGCCTCTCTCGCGAATGCATGAGTGGATCAACCGCCGCAATAGGTCTTCTTTCACTCCGCAAAGCGGCATGAAGCTTTTTATCATTGAGGTCTTTAAAGTAGGCTTGTTTACCATACTCACTATTTTTGTTGTACGCACGTTTTTGTTTAAGCCGTTTTATGTGCGCGGGGCAAGCATGGAAACAAATTTTTTTGATAGCGAGTACTTAATAATTGACGAAGTCAGTTATCGTGTGCATGAACCAAAACGCGGAGATGTTATTGTCTTTCGTTACCCAAATGATCCGTCAGAATATTTTTTAAAACGCGTTATCGGCTTGCCAGGAGAAACCGTTACGGTTCGCAATGGACAGGTTGTTGTTATTAATAAAGATTTTTCAAACGGTATTGTTTTAAATGAAGCGTATTTGCGTTTCGGATTGCGGACGCCGGGAGATACTACCGCCACCATGAAAGAGGGGCAATATTTTGTCATGGGAGACAATCGCCCCGCAAGCTGGGACTCGCGCGGGTTTGGTCCCATAAACGGGAGCGCGATTGTAGGCAGGGTATGGGTCAGGGGCTGGCCATTTGATCGCGCGCAAGCATTTTCAACTCCCAATTATCAATTAAAATAAAATAGTATCTTATGCCAAAAAATATCAAAGTAAAATATATTTCAAAGATCGCACACAAAGTCCATGAGCCGGCTCGCACACCGGAAGAAACGCAAGCAAAAAAATTCGCGCGCACACCGCAACTCCCGCGCGGAATGAAAGACCTGTTGCCATATGAAACGCCATGGTGGGATCTTTTGTACGGGCGCGTTGCCAGTCTTGCTCGTTCATATGGTTTTGACAAAATTGAAACGCCGGTAGTGGAAGAAACAGCGCTTTTTGTGCGTTCTATTGGCAAAGACACTGACATTGTTGAAAAAGAAATGTATCCAATAGCAGACGCTGAAGGCGAGAAACTTGTCTTGCGTCCGGAAAATACAGCTTCTATTGTGCGCGCCTATATTAATCATGGAATGCTCAATTTGCCCCAGCCGGTAAAATTGTGGTATTGGGGACCAATGTTTCGCCATGAACGCCCGCAGTCGGGGAGATACCGCCAGTTTCATCAACTTGGGTTTGAGATATTGGGCGACGAATCGCCGATTGTTGACGCGGAACTCATTTTGATTGCTTATAATTTGTTTAAAAATTTGGAGATCAGCGTGTCTATACAGATTAACAGTATTGGATGCGTGCAATGCCGCCCCGCATATCACCAGTCGCTTATCGCGTATTATCGCACAGTGCGTCATGAAATGTGCGAGCAATGTCGAAAACGTTTACAAAAAAATCCATTGCGCGCGCTGGATTGCAAAGAACCGCAATGCCAGCCGTTAAAAAAAGAAGCACCGCATTTTGTTGATTATTTGTGTGAACCGTGCAAAGAGCACTTTATGAGCGTGCTTGAATATCTGGATGAATTGGGATTGCCGTATTTTTTGAATCACTCGCTGGTACGCGGGTTGGATTATTATAATCGCACCGTGTTTGAGCTGTACGTGAGCGGCGAAGAAGAAGGCAGTCAGTCGGCGCTCGGCGGCGGCGGGCGCTATGATGGCTTGTCTGAAATTTTGGGCGGACGTCCAACACCCGCTTGCGGTTTCGCACAGGGTTGTGAGCGCGTGATTGCCAAGATCAAAGAAATTGGATCCGTGAAATTATCGGAGCCTGTTTTTCATGTGTTTGTGGCACAACTGGGGAATCAGGCAAAAAGCAAGGCGCTCAAATTGTTTGAAAATTTGCGCGCGGCGGATATTAACGTCGCGCACAACTTGAGCAAAAACGGGTTGCGCCCGCAGTTGGAAATAGCCAATAAATTGGGAGTGCGGTATAGTTTGGTCATTGGCCAAAAAGAAGTGCAAGATGAAACCATTATTATTCGCGACATGGAATCAGGCGTACAGGAAATTATCGGATTTAATAAGGCTGTGAGCGACCTCAAAAAGAAGCTTGGATTAAGTTGACATACACCAGACAAAACAGGTATACTGAAAATATCTTAATTTAAGTTCACCACGGGGAGGTGAAAAAGTTTCATGTTTGAAGTTAAACGACGCAAAGGCGAGAGCTTTGAGGCTCTCATGCGGCGCTTTCAGACCAAAATGCGTTCCAGCGGCAAGCTCCTTCAGGCCAAGAAGGTGCGTTTTTACGCACCCAAGCCAAATCGCAACAAACGCCGCAAAAACGCCATTGAAAGAAAACGCCGAGCGGGCCTGTACGAATACAACATTAAAGTAGGCAATATAAAAGAAGGAGATTATTAATTTTTTTTGGTCGTCACATGGGGTTAAAAGATCAATTGAATCAAGAATACGTAGTGGCGATGAAAGCAAAAAACGAACACACGGTGTCCGTGGTTCGCATGCTCAAAACCGCCATCAAAAATCAGGAGATAGAAACCGGTCACGAATTATCTGAAGAAGAATTGCACGCGGTGGTGCGTCGGTTGATCAAACAATCACAAGACGCTCTGCAAGATTTTGAGCGAGGCGGTCGCGCCGATTTGGCAGATGCCGCGCGCGCGGAAATTGCGCAATTGCAAACATATGCGCCCGTGCCGCTTTCAGAAGATCAGATTTTGGTGTTTATAGATGAATGTATTGCTGAAACCGGCGTAAAGAGCGCGGCAGATGTGGGAAAAGTTATGGGTTCTATCATGAAAAAGATAGGAAGTCGCGCGGACGGCACGATAGTTCGCATGCTTCTGACCAAACGATTGTCGTCATAACGTTCAATTTTGAATCGTATGCGAATCAAGGGGGAAAAACAGACAGGTCAAAAACGAAACAGAACTGTTGTCAGTATACTATTTGTATTGGCAACAGTTTTTGTTTTGCGTACGGTTGTTGCTTACGCATTGCCTGTGTTTGCGCAAGGCGACGTCAACACACCTGCGCAATTGACCAACTCTTTGGGCGCAAACGAACAATTCCGACAAGCCACAGGATTGTCCGGCACAGACATTCGCGTTATCATCGCAAAAATAATCCGCGCGGTGCTGGGGCTTGTAGGTCTTATAATGATAAGTTTTATCGTGTACGCCGGTTACTTGTGGATGACGTCGGAAGGCGAAGAGGAAAAAATAATGACAGCCAAAAACATGCTCAAGAATTTGGTGATTGGTCTTGCTATTATTTTGATGTCTGTTGCGATTGTGCAGTTTGTTATTCAAAAACTTGTTGGAGAAGGCGGCGGGGGTTTGGGTGGCGCGGAAGGCGTCTCCGGCGGGCAGGTATTTTTTGAAGGCCACGCGCAGTTGGGTACTATTATTGAGTCGCACTACCCTGCGCGCAACGCACAGGATATACCGCGCAACACCATGATTGCGGTAACATTTAAAGATAAAATTAAACAAGAGACAATTATCAACGGTATGGATCCGCAAAAGTTTTCTGGCGCGCTCAATGACGTGAATATCAAAATATATCGCGTGTTCAAGGCAGATGGCAAGACGCTCGGTGTTGAGGCACGGATCATAAAACATTTGTGTTTAAGCCGTCTGAATATTTAGGAGATCCCAATAAAAATGTTGAATATAAAGTGGTCCTTGGAAAAGGCATTAAAATTGATGATGGCACAAAAGGAGGCAAAGATTCACAAGGGTTGCCGTATGACTGGAATTTTACTGTAAGCCCCAAAGTTGATTTGACTCCTCCCAAAGTAGTGAGTGTTTTGCCCTACCCCATGAAAGAGGCAAAAGACAAACAACCACGCAATGTTATTTTACAAATAAATTTTAGTGAACCGGTGGATCCGTTGTCTGCAAGCGGGAAGCCGGAGAAAGATGTTTTTGAAAATCTTACCGTAACCGACGCCGCGGGAAATGTGGTGAGTGGCGAATTTAGAATCAGCAATGGATATCGTACGGTGGAGTTTGTGCCAAGCGAGCAGTGTGGAGAAAATTCTTGCGGCATGCCGGTGTATTGCTTGCCCGCGCAAGCCGCGCTCACCGCGCAAGCCAAAGCCGCGGATCTTGCGGCACCAAGTCTACCAACCGCCAAACTGCCGGCAAACGGCGTAATTGACATGGCGGTCAATTCTTTGGATGGCGGAGGATCGTTTGCTTATGACGCTGTCAAAAAGGATTTTGTATTTCCGCAGGGCAATGGGAAAGCGGAAGGCTCGCCGGCTGATAATTTTATATGGAAATTCAACACCTCAAATCAAAAAGACGTAACGCCACCCACGCTTACAAGCATCACTCCAAGTGTTGGCGCGCAAGATATTGCCGCGGACGCGCCGCTTGATGTCATGTTTAGCAAGGTAATGTCTTCATATACATTTGAAAATGTTACTATCAAAGCGAGCAAAGCGGATAAATATATATGGTTTACAAAAAACGTTGCAAATTATGACGCGCAGGGAGTTGACTTGAGCGCGCTCGCGCCGGACGGAACTCCTGTGAGCACCGAACCTGCAAACCACACCAAGCTCATTGTTGCTCATGGCAAATTTTGGCGTGATCCGCCCCCGCCAGCCCCGCTACTTAATGTGGTGTATTATCCTTTTATACCCTCAACAGTAACAGATGCATATCAAAATTGCTTTTATCCCGCGATTGGTCCGCAATGTACAGGCGATAACACGGATCCGAGCTGTTTTAACGGCGAGAAGAAGGCATATTCCTCCGCGCAAAATTGTGAGAAAGATAATGGCAAAGGACAGATTATTTATGATAAAGATGCTCCCGGGTGCAGTGAACTGAAGATTGAGTATCCGCCGACATTTTAAAAATTTTCGTTGATGCAAAAGCTTTGCGGGGCACGCAAAAATTCTGTTGAATTTTCGCTCCGGCTCGTGCCGTCGCGGCTCGTAGTCCCCTCAAAGTCTTTGCCTCAACGACATACAATATGTAAAAAGAGCTCATGCAAATGACACGCGCCAAATACACAATTAGATGGATGAAGTTTCTCGTGCTCGTGAGCGTCGCTGTGTTTTTGTTGACTGCATTTGCGCCTGTCGCGTACGCGCAAAATTTTGCGCCCACACAGGTTGGCTCAAACACTGACGCGCTTGGGGTGGGAGGTATTGGCGCTTCCACCGGTTTGGTAGATACGGATCCGCGCATTATCGCGGCAAAAATTATCCGTATTGCATTGGGGCTTTTGGGTGTTATTGTAATTGGGCTCATGATCTACGCAGGGTATCTTTGGATGACCGCGGGAGGAGATGAAGAAAAAGTCGCGACCGCAAAAAAAGTCTTGCGCAACGCTGTAATAGGTTTGGCGATTATTTTATCTTCTGTCGCTATTACGCAGTTTATCATCAGCAAATTAACGAGCGCTATTATGGGCGCGCCGCAAAAACAAGGAGGTGGAGGGTGTGTTGGAGATGAATGTTTAAAACCGGAATTCAGCGTGTTTTACGCGACAACCACTCCGCAAAGTCCGCCACAGCTCCCTATTAAAAATGTGGTAATCTCCATTGATTTTTTTAACGGTCTGGGCGCGCCGGCGGTTCTTGATCAATCCACTGTTTCCGTGGATAGCGGCAAGACAATTTTAGACGGTGCTATCACAATTGTTAAAAAAGGCGCAATAGACGCAAAAGGAGTCCTTACTCCCGTGCCTGCCGACTCGCCTACAGATCCTTTTGCCGGCGAACTCAAATTTGTGGATCAAAATACGGTTGAATTTCATCCCATAGGCTCGTGCGCGGACGCGGAGAATCCATTAAACAGCAGCTCCAATACCGATTGTTTTGAAAAAAATACCGTGTACCAAGTAACGCTCAAAAACAGCATCGCTTCAAAATCAGGCAAGGCGCTTGACTGTAGCGCGGTGCATCCGTGCGTGAGCCAGTTTATAACCGGTGAAAAATATGACGCTGAACCGCCAAAAATTTCTTTGGTTCAACCAGGCAATAACGCGTTGGTGGGCAATAGCTTGCCAACACTTATGAGCGCGGAGGTAAGTGATGACGCTGGAGTAAAGAAAGTCGCATTTTATGAAAATGAGAATTCAAATATCGTCGACAAGATTTTGAATCCGTTTCTCGTGTCCGGTTTGGTGAGTGATCAAACATGGAAGCCAAAATTAAAAGATCCTAACAAAGCGGAGGTGGTGCAACTCACCGCAAAAGCATATGACATTGATAATCATGAGACGCTTTCAGAACCGCAGACGATAAAGATTTTGCCGGCATGGTGTTTTAATAATACGCTTGATGAAGATAAGGGGGAAGGAAAAGCGAGTACGGTTATTGGCGCGCCGGATTGCGGACAAAATAGCGAATGCGGTTCATGTCAAGGCGAAGGGTGCGACACGGATCTTGAATGCGCGGCAGGTATTTGTATTCCACAACCTGGCGTAAAAGTTTCTCTCACCGCCCAAAACACAAAGTATAAGGCGGAAGCCTCCGGATTGCCGCCATTTAACAAAATTATTCCTTATTATGAATGGTATATAGATGGTACTCCATTGACCGTTGCGTATCTTCCGTTTGATAAAACATCTGATACAAGCAAGTTTACCAGTAATTTGAGCGTGCCAAGCGATGCGTTAAACGCGAGCCAAGTGGCGCACGCGATAGTTTCTGGTCCAGACTGGAAAAACAATGAAGGAGTCATAGGCGCCGCGTATCAATTTAAAAGTCCGACGGACTATATTGAAACAAATGTTTTGCCGTGGAAAGGAAATCAACTATCCCTCCAATGGTGGATGAAACGTTCAAACCTTGTTGTTCCCAAATTGTTTATGATCGCGCAGATAAAAGATTCTTTGAGTGTTCAGACCAATGCCAGTGGCAACGTAACAGTGAGTGTCAAAGCTGGAGATGCGGGGAATATCTCTTTGGCAGAAAAAGGGAATTGGCCTTTGCCAAAAGCAGACGACGCATGGCATCAGGTTACGGTTGTATTTGATGGTTCATCTATTTTGTATTACGTTGACGGAGTGCAGGATACTGCTTCTGTTGCATTTGCACATACTGTTAATGCCACAAACAATCCGTTGGTTATTGGTTATAAGGGCAATAAAGGCACTATTGCGTTTGATGGTTTAATAGATGAAGTGCGCATTTTTACGCGCATACTGAACGCTCAACAGTTGCAGACAGAATTTAAGTCGGCAACAGAAACACAAATGCCTGCGGATACGCTGGATGTTAATGTTGCTCCCGCAAAAACAATTATAACAGCTGATATTTGGCAGTTGTCAAAAGCGGGGTATGAAATTACCAATACCAAAGCGCCCTATAGGGAGAAAAAAGGTATCTGCGTGAATGTTCCGAAAATTACCAATGTTATTCAAACAAGCGGAGCTGAAGATAACTATGTAACGGTGGTTGGGCAGTCATTTGGCGCGTATAAACAAGGTGTGAGTTCTGTGTCATTTAGCAAGGTCGCAAGCCCCCAGCCCGCCAAGGCAGATCAATGGGTTGGAGCGGATCTCTGTAGTGTGAAAGCATGGCACGATAATTATGTAGTGGTAAAAGTGCCTAAAGGCGCGGTAACCGGACCAATAAAGATTGATGCTCAAAGCAGTTCACTTCAGGGATATGAGAACCTTGTGTTTCGTGACACCTCTGCGGACGCGTTTGGACCGGTATTTAATCCAAGCGAAGTTTTTAAAGTAACCAATGAAAAATTTCCGGGATTATGTACGGTTGATCCGGAAAATGTATCCGCCGGCGATATAATGAAGCTAACAGGAACACAATTGGTAGATGGAAAGTCGCCCGGAGACGCGATTCTTTTGGGTGTTGAAAACGAGGCGCTCAATGAATTTGGGGCATGGTCAAACTTTTTAATTTTAGATATTAAAGTCCCTGTTACCATCGCGGCCGGGCAAACCAGTGTTAAAGTGCAATCTCGCGGCATGAAAAGCAACACCTTGCCTTTGGGTGTATTTTCAACCGCAGGGGACACCAACCCTCATATTTTTAGCATGAATCCAACAGAAGGTCCGATCGGCACGTACGTGACTCTTACCGGCATAAATTTTGGAACGAACGGCGAGGTCGTGTTTTCTCAAGGCGGAGATACGTTTGTTGCTGATTTGCCGCCGGCATATTGCGGTTCCACATGGACAACTGGTCAGATTGTGGTAAAAGTGCCTCAGAAAATCCAACAAAATAAAGGTGATTACTCGGTTTCAGTAGTAATAAAAAAAGGCTCGGCTAATGCCGCGAGCAATAAGAAAATCTTTACTGTCAACGCGGATTCGCTCAAGCCAGGGCTTTGTAAATTAGATCCTGATAATGGCCCGTTATTTTCCGCGCAATTTGGAGGGATTGCGTTTAAGGGAGAAGGGTTTGGAGACGCGCCGGGGAGCATTAAATTTACCAAAGACGCGCAAGTGAGCGATCAAAAGTTTTTTGCGTGGGGAGATACCTTAATTGACACGCGCAAATTTTCAGACATAGAAAAATCCGCACAAGCTCAATTTAAAACAGGTCCTGCCAATGTTTTAAACGCGCAAAAACTTCCCAGCAATTCTTTGCAATTTAAAATCCAAAATTGTAAAGAAGAATTGCAAAAAGGCAAAGAACTGGCGGCGGTTTGCGGGGAGGGCAACAGTTGTTGCGCAAGCGGAGTCTGTCAAGTCAAAGGACAATGCCCTGAAGACAAAAAACCCGGCGCGAGCGTGTATATGTGGTCGTTCACTACCGGCAAACTGCCGATAGTGCCCAAAGTACTGGAACAATGCGGGGCGTTTTGTACGAAGAGTGGAAAGTCGTGTTCAAAGATAGGCACAACAGATGGATGCGATAAAAAAATTGACAACGATATTTGTAAATTGGTCACCCCGAGCCCTTCGCCGTCAAAGGTGTGGGAGGGCGCGGCAAATATATGTGTGAATGCTGTTGTAAAAGTGCGTTTTGATACGTCTGTTGATATTGAAGAAAAATCTACACAGCAAGCGATAATTCTTTATGAGTGTCAAGATAAAACGACATGTATTTTAGAAGATACAAAACAGATTGTGCCTGTGTCATACTCGCTTGGAGGGTGGTCTTCTGGGGGTAAAGGAGGGACCAAGGTAACCATGTCTCCCTTAGACGATCTTGCGCCTGATAAGCCGTATGGTGTGCTGGTGACCACAAAGGTAAAAAGCCTCCCTGGCGCGTTGTCTGAAGCAATGATTGAAAATGCCACGTGTCCGGCAATATCAAAAAATGTCAAAATCAACGGCATCTCAAATTTAAAAGCCGCGTACTGCACTACCTTTGTAACGCGCCCCACAAAAGATTATTGTGAATTGGGAGCAGTGGTGGTTGACCCTGTTGACTCCTCGGTTTTTGACTTTAATAAACAATTTAAGGATTTTTATTCCGTAACTCCTATTGCAAAAGGAGACGTGTGCGCGGCTTTAGATGGAGATGATTACGATTGGACATGGTCGCCAACAGATAAGCCATCCGTCGCGCAGTTTCAAAAAACTTCAGATTATGCCGATATAAGCAATAATGCCGGTGATAAAGGTTTTGTTAAATCCAATCAAGATTTGAATACAAAAAATAAAGAAACACCATTTGATACGCCTGAACAAATCGTCGCGACATGGGTTGATAAAGTTTTGAATCCTGCGGGATTGATAAAAGGAACGGCGCAATTGACGATAAAGTTGCCCAATCCAAAAGTGGTTTCTTATTATCCACAATGCACCACCGCGTGCGTAAACGCGGAAGTAGGCGCGGAGTTCAATGTTGTTTTGGGTCCATCAACTGTCAACAAAAATACAGTCCGTCTGTATAAATGCGCTTTGTTTGATGTTACCTGCAAACAGTATGTCTTGGTTGACGGGTGGTCGGACGCAGTTTCACCCTATACTGTATCGTTAAACACAGATGAGACAGACCGTGAAAAAGTTAATCGTCAAATCAGTTTGAAACATACTGTTGCGTTTGTCCAGAATACATATTATAAAATTAAAATTCAAGGAGACATAGATGGAGTAAAAAGTATTTGGCAGATTCAATTGGATTCAGCCGCTCTCAATGATGATTGTGATGATAACGGCAAGAATTGTAAAACATTTTCTTGGGTGTTTAGAACAAAAAATGACGGTACTGCTTGTGCTGTTGACAAGGTAATATTAAATCCAAATACTGCGGTAGTAAAGGTTGTGGGCGGTCAAGCAACCTATAACGCGCTCGCGATTGGATCTCCGGACGCGTGCAATCCCAATGGGCAGATTTTGGATACTTCAGGAGCCTCGTATTCATGGAATTGGAGCCCGCCGGAAAAACCAGATTGGAAAGAAAAAACAGATGACCGTGCGGTGGTCTGGATGAGTAATTTTTCATCCGGCAAACAAGATGCTCCGTGGTGTACGGAAAGTTGTCTAAAGGCTGGTAGTGCAAGCGCGCCGGAGACAGGGCTCTGCGGGAATGGAAAAGTAGAGAGTGGAGAAGAATGCGACCCCGCGGGAGATAATGGCAATAAAGGGGGTAATAACAATATTGAAAAATGCGGGTGGAATTGTTTGCTCTACATCCCATCTACAGAAGGAACGCCCGCGTGCAATGCCGCCACTATCCAAAATGGCAATTGTTGCGGGAATGGACCTCAAGTTTTGCCGGAAGCGGGAGAAGAATGCGATCTTGGATTGTTAAATGGCGTAACGGGGAGCGGATGTGAAAGTAGTTGTACCAAAGAAGGAACTATAGTGAGCTATGTTGCCTGTGTTGAAACAGACACACAAAAAGGCATGAATGTGCCGGCTGATGTTTGTGCCAAAGGTGAGGCGCAGTATACTCATAAGGGGCAAGTAATTTCCGTGAAAGTGCATCCTGTGTGCGGTAACGGTAAAGAAGAGCCGGGAGAAGAATGCGACAAGGGTAATCAAAATGGGGCCGCAAATTCAAATTGTTCAGGTTCGTGTTTGCTTCAGCTCGTCTCTGTCTCAAAATGCGGCAATGGCATTGTTGAAAAAGATAATGGGGAACAATGTGATCCAAAAGATATCGCGGGTGGTAAAGGGTGTTCAGACACCTGCCAGAATTTAGGATCTTCCCCGCTATTTGGCTCTTGGTGCGGAGACAGCGTGGTTGGTACAGGGGAAACGTGTGATAGTTCTTCCAAAAATTTTTCTTTAAACGTAGACGCGGCGCAGTATGCAACAGCTGTGGGCGCGGGCACTATCATAGAAAAAAAACAAACAGCTAGTATTTCCGCCACCATCTCACAAGCCGGTCAGCCAAGCAAAAAAGGCATAGGCACGTTTGAGTTGCAATGCGGGTTTGGCCCGATTAATAGCGCGTGTCCTGATGCAAGCAATACCACAAACGGCGCAGGCACAGATAGTTGTTGTTATCAGCGCCCTGTGGTAACCATTGACCAGCCAAAAACAAATTCAAGCAGTGTGTGTCCCAACGCGGTGTTTGAAGTTACCATGAAAAACGGTGAAGCGGATAAAGAAGCTTTGTTAAATAATATTATATTAGCGGAACAAGTTGTTGATGACGGTACGCCAAATTGTCCAAACGGGACAACTCCGTTTACTTATGAGACAAAAACGTTCGCTCCAAAAAATTTGTGGCAGAAAATTATCGCGCTGGTTAAAAGATTTTTGAGTATTCCTGTGTACGCGGAACAATATAAATATTGCGCCGGCGACGCGGTAATTTCCGCGTCATCCACGTATGATAATAGTACTAATACTTCCGTCATCTCTGTAACACCGCAAATTCCTCTTAAGCAAAAGAAAAATTACAAGTTGTTTGTCTTAAACTATGATAAAGCAAAGGGTTGGAGCGGCCTTAAAGACACGCATGGCGTTACTTTTGTGGATTCCAATAATTTTCAAAAAAACATCTCAAGTGAGTTTACTACGCTGGACGTTCCTTTTTGCAAGGTGACTGATGTGAGTGTTATACCAAATTATCATCTGTTCAATAAAAAAGACGCTACCAAAGAGTTTGTTGTTATCCCAGTGTTTATTCCCGCCGGAATAGGCGTAGAGGGAATGCAACAGATCGCGCCAATCCCCGGGCAGTATGAATGGTCGTATGTGTGGAATACAAATGACTCAAGTGTGGCCAGTGTGGCTGATGCTCCTTTTAAAGGAAATAACACAGTAAAAGCAGTTGGTAAAAATGGAAATGCGACGATTACCAGCGGAATAAAAATAACTAAAGATACATCCGCGCCGAGCACCAAAGATCAAGAAATTACCGGAGAGGCGCAAGCGCAAGTATTTTTGTGTGAAAATCCGTGGCCTAACATTACGGAGTATAAGGATCCAACAACAGGGAAAATGTATGGGTTTGGATTGATAGACGCGGAGACCTTTCCTCCGAGTGTGGCGGCACAAGGCAAAGCATGGAATAATTTCCAAACAATGTATTGCAAAGACGCGGGAATATCCGGTTTTGAAGATGATTTACCCGCGTTGAAACAGCCTGCTGTACTCTATCATCAAGACCAAGTCGCTCCACCCTCGCCAGCGGACCCTATTTTGAAAGAATTTTTCTTTACTTTTGAAGAAGCAAGTGGCAATAAAGACAGTCTTGGTTTGCGTGTGTATCCAAATATAGAACATAAAACATTAAAAGAGTGGTATCAAGGTCAGCCGTGGGTGCCAAAAGGCAATCCAGTGCCTATCAAAATAGGACAATACGAAGCATTGCAAGAAGGCCGCACTTATTATATAGCCGGTTTGAACTTGGGATCATCCACTTTAGGAGAGTCATTTTATGTACAGTACTACGCTGGGGCTTTAAAATTTTATAAAGTTGATCTCTCTTGTAAAAGCGGTAATTTATGTACAATTTCTCCTGTTCAAGACATATCAGGAGGATTATCATTTAATCCCCAAACCGGGCAGGTTGTCTATAAAGGCAGTTCTTTCACAGAAGAGACAATTATTAAAGATCTAAAAGGCAACCAATTGAAAAATTTATATCATATCAAAGTGCCTCCAGCGCCTGCCCCGGCATACACCAATGTGTATGTGTGGTCATTTAGTGATAACGCCTCCGCTGATACAGTGAATATTTTCAATCAGCTTCTTGCAAACTTTACTCTGAACATCAATATAGATAATCCGCGTGTGTGTAGCGCTGATCCAAGTATTTCGTGTTCAAAAAATCTTGATTGCGGCGCGGCTGGCGGCGAGTGTGAGGCGCCTTTGGATAAGATGAATCGAGATTTGAAACGCATAAAAGATCTTGCTTTACTGGCAAACAAAATTGAATTGTATAAAATTTTGAATCAATCATATCCAAATTTGAAAAATAATCCTTCGCTTGGAACTTTTATTCCCGGGCTCACCAACAGCAAATGGCTTTCTTGGCAAGGAGTTTTGGGTAATGCGCTTGGTGTGGCGGTTCCTCTTGACCCAATTAACACTTTTAATGGGTGCGGTGGAGGCGATGCGAATATAACATCAGGCGGCACAACATACAATCTCAAAGATTTTGACGCGCAAACCTGTTGGAACGGTCAGATTTCTACTTTTATGTGTCCTAAAGGTTCATTTATTTATCAATATGAGTTTGCTTCAAATTCCAAAGCTTCCATACGCGCGAATTTTGAAATACCGAGTGTGAAATGGAATAAACCTCTGGAAGATTTTGTCGGTAACTCTTCTTTGTTGGATCTGAATAACTCGTGTAAAGATCAAGTAATTGGATTAAGCGAGAAATGCGGAGACGGTGTGGTGGGTAACGGAGAACAATGTGAGATTGGGCAGGTAAAAGAAGGTGTGTGCAATGGAGGAAACACTCAAACGTTTGGCGTTAATAATTATTCGGTAACTAATTTTTTTCCTTGTTCTGACACATGTACATGGAGCGCCGACGCGTTGCCATTATCAAAACTAAAATTATGTAGTAATAATAGCAATCCGGACGCGCCTATTGCGTGCGCGCAAGATGCTGATTGCAGTGCGGTGGTTCCGTTACCGGGCCCGAGTAGCACTTGCCAGTCTGTGTTAAATTTTTGCGCAGTTACCGGCAAACTATGTGTAACAAAAAAAGATTGTAATCAGGCTGATGTAAAAGATATATGCAATTCCTTTAAAGCATCGGGATTGACTTGTGTTCCGCATGGGTACTGTGGCAATGGTAAAATAGAAGGTTCAGAAGTTTGCGACGACGGGGCAAACAACGGTAAATACGGATATTGTTCTTTTAGTTGCAAGACAACGGGCGGTGCTGGGTATTGCGGCGACGGAAAGTTGAAATTGAACGCCAAAAATGAGCCCGCGGATCCCAACAAAGTGTGCGACGCTTCGGCACTATGGTTTGGAGGTAATTCATCAGGTTGGTCGTATATTACAGATACTCAAAAAACGGAAACATATAAAGATGGTAAATTAAAATACTTCCAACAGGGGTGGCAAACAAATAATAATCTGATTTCTTGCAGTGAACAAGAGAATCCGGATAAATGTTTGTGGCAAGGAGCAAAGTATAACACGGACAAATTGCAGTCCTGCTCATGGGACTGCCAGTCTTATGATTATTGCGGAGACGGCAAGGTGAATAGCACTCTGAATAGCAAAGGCAAGCCATATGAAGAATGTGAAAAGAGCGAAGCATGCCAAGTGGGGTATTGTACCTATAAAAATGGTACGAAATTAATGAAGAGTAACGCAGGTGTTTTGTGTGAGGATGATGCTGGTTGCGCGCCGCTCGCGCTCAAAATTGTACCGCCATTTTGTGATAATAAAAAATGCAGTTCCTATAGCTCAAACGCGGGAGAATCATGCGTCACAAATGGAGATTGTGTTCAGCAGTTTACTTGTCAAGGGTTTGTTTCTGGCAAGCGGTATTGCCAGATGAAATCAGAGTTTACGCCAAAACCGGATAACAGTAACACACCAAAAAAGTTTAGTGATGATGCTGTAAAATTTGGTTTAAATTCATGTGTTTGGGATTCAAAGATAATTGCCGGCACTACAGTTACTTGCCTGCCTCTGAACGCCACGCCTGTTCAAGCAAGCGTTGGCGTGTGCGGAGATGGTATAATACAAGATGGCAAGAAGGGGGCAGATGGCAATTTATTGCCGGGGCATGGCGAGGTCTCAATGGTTGTCGGCGCAGTACCGGAGGTGTGCGATAAGGGTAAAGTGAATGGCGTGATACCTTTTGCGGAGTATGGTAAGACCGCCAATTATTGCGCGTTTGGATGTGGACAGGTCATAACAGTAAGCGGAGGGTTCTGCGGGGATAAAAATGTGAGTGCTCCTGAATATTGCGACGCAAGTGCTGCGCAATCCGATTATGTCTGTAGCGGCTCAATCACAGAGTGTAATCCAAACAATACTTCGTCTTGCTCCCCCAGCGCCGAGTGTGTTCCATCCGCGCGCTGGAGCGCCGGCGCAAAAAATAGTTGCGACGCGAAAGCGACTGGGAGCACCGTACCCGCAGGCTCATTCTTGACCAATTGTACCAACACCTGCATTGGTTCATGCAAAGTGTCGGTGTGTGGTGACAAGATAATTGACCCGGGGGAAGAGTGTGATGATGGAGATCCAAAAACATTTAAAGATGGCACAAATGGTGTAGCACCAATATTATCCTATAACACCGCGAAACAAACAAAATCATATTGCACCAACAGTTGTCTTTCTGGCGAAGTTACAAATACCTTTTGCGGTGATAAAAAAATTACAATACCTAATGAATGGTGCGATGCAAATCTTTTTAGTCCAGCGGCAACAGCTTCATGCCTAAAGGGCAAACTTAGCAGTTGTACAAATTTATGTGATAATAAATATGTATGTGATAATAATGCTGAATCCGCGATCATTGTTACAGTGCAAGTATTAAACACTATAACAGATCAATATGATCCAGGCAGTAATGGCGGGAAAGAATTCTCATTGTATTGGAATGATTCAGAAATGACTGGTAACCCAATTGCATTTTTAGACTTTTCTAACAATTACAAAATAACATTGTCAGCTTTAACAGGTGGAGCTTATGGGAATCTCACTATAAAGTACAAAAAAGGACCAGCAGAGTTCGGAGAGGTTCAGGTATTAGTTTCAAGTGGATTTCCATCATTAGAAAACATAGAAACCAGTAATGATAATACAAATTGGAAAGGCTCTACAATCGATAATTATACACAGAATATTTTTTTCCAGAGTGTTGATTCATTTGTAAAAATTAATAATATCAAATTATAATTTATTTTTTATAATATCCTATGTTTGACCAAGCCCCAAACAATTTACCCATCGAGCCGGAAGACATTTTGGCAGATGGAGATGGATCCTCCGCCATCTCCGCCGGTGCAACCGGTTCTGTGTCTTCAGATGTTACTCAAGAGGCTCCGCCAACAGCGCTCTCTGCGGGGCGTTTGCGTCCGGCAACATCTCCCTCGTCTTTGCCTGCGCAATCTGCAAGTATTTCATCTGGCGCGAATCTTTCTCCAGCAAGGTCATTTTCCGCGTCTATGAGTGATAATCCGCGAGATACAGCGTCCGAAGACATGCAATCTGATGTTGAGATTTCTCCCCCTATTTTAAATAAGCGTAATTTGTTTATTATAGCGGTCGTCGTGCTTGTTGTCTTTATAGCAGGAGGAGCTTTTTGGGTATGGCGTTCATCAACCAAGCGCGCCGCCACGCCTTCCGCGGCATCTGTTCCGCAAGCTGAAACGCCTGTCGCGCCTGCGGCAACACTTAATGAAAATGTCCCCGTATCCGCACCCAATGTAACAGCGACCACTACAGAAACCGTGGCACAACCACCTTCGCCTGCTGTTGACGCGGATGGCGACGGTCTCACCGATCAGCAAGAAATTCAATATGGCACCGACCCGCAAAAAGCCGACACAGACGGCGACGACCTTACGGATTATGAGGAGATATTTATTTGGCACACCAACCCGTTGAATCCGGATACGGACGGAGATGGATATTCTGATGGCCAAGAGGTGAAGAATGGTTTTAATCCCAATGGATCCGGTAAATTGTTAAATATTCCCGCCGCGGCAACTTCGTCTAGTGCTTCATCTGCCAGCGCGCCAACAGCCAATCCTGTTGAAAAGCCTTAAATTTGCATTGTTAATTTTCTCATGACTGAAGAACCTCAAACACCAACACAAGCAGAACCCAATGAACCGGAGATTCAAACAATTCCTCCGGAATTCTATGGCGGCTTAAAAAAAGTCCCCCACACAAATCTGCGTCAGGCGGGCGCGTCGCGTCAGCCGCTTGTGGCACAGGTTCGTAAAGCGCCGTCACCCGCAAGCGCCATGCCTCAACATGTGGAGGTTTTTGGAGCACAATCTGCTGGAACTACCACCAAAAGATTTTCATTTAAGATGATGCTGTCTGTTTCCGGAGGGATTTTTGCGCTTTTTGTCGGAGGTATTTCCTATTATTACATTGATCAAGCTCGTGTGATTAAGCAAGGTACCGCTAAAACCGCTCCAACACAGCAAACAGAAACCGCGCCGGTGTCCGTGACTAGCACGCCGGAAACAACTTCAACCACATCAACGGTTTCACCTGTTCCGGTATTACAACCATTATCGGGAGTGATTTTTCCTTTCAAAACTTTCACTCAAACAGTTGATATTGATAATGACGGGTTGACTGATATAGAAGAAATATTATATGGCACTGATCCTGAAAAACCTGATTCAGACGGCGATGGATTTTTAGATGGTCTGGAGGTAGTCAATTTGTATAATCCATTAGGATTCAAACCTGTACGTCTCATAGATTCCGGCCGCGTAAATGCGTATGTAAATCCAACATTTGGATATTCCATCTATTACCCAAATCTTTGGACCGCGCAGAGTTTGGACATCACCAACGGACAGGTAATGTTTTCTTCCGGCAATGGCGCGTATATTGAGGTAATAAAAGTTGATAATCCGCTTAAATTGTCCATTGCAGATTGGTATAAAGGACAATCTCCTGGCACAGAAATATCAAGTCTCAAGCCAATTATTACCAAAGATAAGATTGAAGGCGTGGTAAGCCCCGATGGATTGACCGCGTATTTGCCTTTTGGCAATACGATATACGCGGTCAGCTACAATATTGGTCTCCAAGATCAAGTGAGTTTTCTGGAGACATTTACCATGATGGTCAACAGTCTCCGTTATCCCGGTTTGGCGGAGCAGTCCGCGTCTGGCGTTCCTTCCGTAGTTGCGCCAACACCAAACACAAGCATTCCACAGGCGGCAACATCGTCACCGTCAGGCACTGTCACGCCGATTCCTTAATTTTAATATGTCGGAACGATTAACACAGCATGAAGTAACAGTGGAACCTAGCGCGCGCCCGAAAAAATTTTCATCCAAGTGGTTTTTGAACGTAGTAGAGACTGCCGCGCGTTGCGCGCGCAAACCACCGCGGCGAGTGCATATTATTTTGGTGGGGGACAAGGAAATGTGCCGCTTGAACACGCTCTATCGCAATAAACGAAAAACTACGGACGTGTTGTCATTTCCCGCTTTGGACGTACCGCCGCGCGCACGAACGCTTGGACACACAAGCGCGCACGACGACCTGCTTTATTTGGGAGAGATAGTGCTATGCCTGCCGCAATTACGTCGCCAAGCGCGGGAATATGGCGTGGCATTCCAGACTGAAGCGGCGCGCATGACCATCCACGGGTTTCTGCATTTGTGGGGTTATGACCATATAAAACCCAAGGATGCGCGGATTATGATGCCGCTTCAGGAGAAAGCTTTGGAGCAATATTTTTGCGTGCCCCGAAAAATGATTGTCTTAACGATATAAAATATGAAACAATTTCAAAAATTAATAAAAAGTTTCAGTTTTGCTTTGCGCGGCATTG
Source organism: Candidatus Magasanikbacteria bacterium GW2011_GWC2_45_8 (assembly GCA_001001925.1). Taxonomy (GTDB): domain Bacteria; phylum Patescibacteriota; class Patescibacteriia; order Magasanikbacterales; family UBA10146; genus UBA10146. The sequence goes on along the minus strand of LCLH01000003.1, from coordinate 5,170 downwards.
CAACCGTATTTAAAGAAGAGCAGAATTTTCGCCTACAATTAGCAGGAACACTTTTGGTGTTCATCGGCATATGGTTTTTTCGACTCAAAGTATGGCAAATATCAGCGTTGACGCTTGTGATTATCATCGTCCTTGTGCTAGAATTGATAAATAGTATTATGGAACGTTTTGTTGATGTGGTCAGTCCGAGGCTTCATTCACAGGCAAAGGATATAAAAGACATTATGGCAGGGGCCGTGCTTATTGCTTCCATAGGTTCGGTCATCATAGGGGTATTAATTTTTTTGCCGTACATTTTTGTATAAATTTTTAATAGGTATGTTTGGTAAGCGTAAAAATACAAAAGAACTTTTAGTTGGGCTTGATGTTGGTTCAACCGCGGTTCGTATCGTGGTTGGTCAAATTGTTGCAACAGGAGAGAAGCCCGAACTTCAAATTGTTGGAGCCGCGGAAGTCGTTTCAGAAGGGGTACATAGGGGAGTAGTCACCAGCATAGAAGATACCGTTTCGTCTATTAGTGCGTGCATTGACCGTGCTGAGCGCATGGTGGGAACTCCACTTCAGAGAGCTTGGATAGGCATTTCAGGTAGTCACATTTTAGTTGAACAGAGCAAGGGTGTGGTGGCAGTCTCAAAGAGCAACGGAGAAATTTCAGAAGAAGATGTCGAGCGGGCGGTAGAAGCCGCTCGCGCAGTAGCCACACCTCTTAATTATGAAATCCTCCATGTTATTCCAAAGAATTACACTGTTGATGGGCAGATAGGAGTGAAAGATCCTATAGGTATGACAGGCGTGCGTTTAGAAGTTGATACGCAGATGATTCAGGGGCTATCCGCTCATATAAAAAATTTGACGAGAGCGGTTTACCGTACTGGCCTTGATATCAATGATGTGGTGCTCTCTATTTTGGCAACAGCGGCCGCGGTAACCACAGAACGCCAAAAAGAGTTGGGGGTCGCGGTTGTTAACATTGGCGGTGCCACCACAAGTGTGGTGGTATATGAAGATGGAGATATTTTAGACACCGCAGTTTTGTCCATTGGCTCTGAACATATTACTGCTGACTTGGCAATAGGATTACGTACGTCAATTGATGTTGCTGAACGGCTAAAGTTGCAGTATGGCACTTCTTTGGTAAAAGAGGTGGCAAAAGACGATCGCGTTGATTTATCTGATCTTGGAGCAATGGAAAAAGAATTGGTAGATAGGCGTTATATCGCGGAAATTATTTCAGCACGCGCTGAAGAAATTTTGGAAAGAATTGATAAGGTATTTAAAAAGGTGGGGAAGAGCGGTCGGTTGCCTGCGGGTGTAATTTTGACTGGCGGCGGATCAAAATTGCATGGGTTGGTAGAAACATCAAAAGACGTGTTGCGATTACCTGTTACAGTAGGATATCCACTCAATATTACCAGTTCAACTGATAAAGTTAATGATCTAGCTTTTACCACCGCTATTGGTTTGGTTCGTTGGGGCGCTTTATATAAAGAAAATGATTCGCACGCTTTTGATGGTTTGATGAATCGTTTTAAATCCGTGACAAAAGTAAAAGACTGGTTTAAGAATCTCATGCCCTGATTAAAGGTGTAGATGAACACCAAATTTGTCCACATATTCTCTTGACAGCAGGTGTTGTTGTGAGATACAGTAAAGATGGTTAAAAATCATCTTTTTTTAATATATTTAATGAGTACATTTTGTACTCAACAAGGTAGTATATGCCAGAAGTAAAACCAGCAATAGAAAGTATCGCAAAGATAAAAGTCGTTGGCGTGGGAGGGAGTGGAGGCTCCGCGGTCAATAGAATGATTCAACAAAAAATCAGAGGAGTGGAATTTATCACCATGAACACAGATCTGCAGGCGTTGCACGCTTCGCTTGCTCAGACAAAAGTGCATATTGGCAAATCAGCTACACGAGGTCTTGGCGCTGGTATGAATCCGGAGATAGGCAAAAAAGCCGCGGAAGAAAATCAAAATGAAATCCGTGAGGCTCTCAAGGGCGCCAACATGATATTCATCACTTGCGGACTTGGCGGCGGCACCGGAAGCGGCGCGGCTCCCGTGGTGGCGGAAATTGCAAAATCAAGCGGCGCGCTCACGGTGGCAGTAGTTACAAAGCCCTTTGGTTTTGAAGGTGTCAAACGCAAAGAAATTGCCGACTCGGCATTTGAAGAATTAAGTTCTCGCGTTGATACCATCATTAGCATTCCCAATGATCGCATTTTGCAGGTCATAGATAAAAAAGCATCGCTCATAGATTCGTTCCGTATTGTAGATGACGTTTTGCGCCAAGGTGTTCAGGGGATTTCAGATCTTATCACCACGCCGGGGCTCATCAATGTTGATTTTGCGGATGTAGAAGCAATTATGCGCGACACAGGCTCCGCGCTCATGGGCATTGGCCGCGCCACCGGTGAAACGCGCGCCATTGAAGCGGCAAAGATGGCGGTAGACAGCCCACTGCTTGAACTTTCCATCAACGGCGCAAAGGGGATATTAATGACTATCGCGGGGAGTGAACAGCTTGGTATGCATGAAGTAAGCGAAGCGGTTCAAATGGTTACCGCAAATGCAGATGAAAATGCAAAGGTAATTTTTGGTGTTATTATAGATGAGAATCTAAAAGATGAAGTAAAGGTTACGGTTATAGCGACGGGGTTTGATAAAAGAGAAAAAATAACTTCTTATGGAGGCATGAGTGGCACTATTCTAAAATCAAGTACTCCTTTGGGGTCAAAGAGTTTAAGTTCTTTTGGGACTTCGCATACGGCGCCTCCTGTTTTTTCTCGCGCGGAGCGGCAAGAAAAAAAAGACGAAAAAATAGACCGCGCACCAACGACACTTGGCAATCAATTCCAAAAGAAAACAATTTCTCGCGTAAGTGAAAATGAAAATCGCGATGAGGCGCTCTCTGATGAAGATGAGACAGAGATTCCGGCATTCATTAGGAAAAAATTAGGCCATTAAAAGGATTTGTTACATTAAAAAGCGTTCATGCGCTGTCCTGTTTGTAATTTTTACGATACCAAAGTAGTTGACTCTCGGCTTTTGCCGGAGGGGTTGAGTATCCGCAGGCGCCGTGAATGTGAAAAATGCCAATTTCGTTTTTCAACTCTGGAGGAAATTGAATTATTGGATTTGACCGTCGTAAAACGCGACGGCACCCGCGAGGCATATAATAGGGGGAAAATAGAAGAGGGTTTGCATAATGCTCTTGAGAAGCGTCCTTACACCGCTGAAAATTTTCAATTGCTCATTCACGCCATAGAACGCGATATCCAAAAACGCAAAAAACGCGAGATAACCACCCAAGATATTGGAGAGATAGTCATGAATCGTTTGAAGGGTTTTGATAAAATCGCATATATTCGTTTTGCGTCGGTTTATCGCGCTTTTGAAGACGTGGAAACATTTCAAAAAGAATTGGGAAAACTGTTGGGTAGAGCGGCCGCACAGCCCTCGCCCAAGCGCCGGCGCGGTCGTCTAAAGAAAAAAATTAAAAAATAATTATGCGTAAACGGACAAAAATTGTGTGCACTATAGGGCCTGCCTCAAAAGAAACAGACACTTTGATCCAAATGATTCAAGCCGGCATGAATGTGGCGCGGTTGAATTTTTCTCATGGCACTTATGGCGACCATGCGCAGTTGATTGCCAAAATTCGCGCGGCCGCCGCGCATTGCAAGGAACCTGTGGGGATACTCGCGGATTTGCAAGGCCCTCGGCTCCGCATGGGATATATTCCGGATCCGGGAGTGGAAGTAAAAGACCATGAGGAAGTGGTGTTTGATACCGCCGCGACCGTGTACAAGGGGAGGGGCAAGCCGTTGCCACTCATATTTCCAGAGCTTACGCGCTGGATAAAAAAAGAAGATCGTATTTTGATAGATGACGGGCATGTTGAAGTAACAGTGGAGCGTATTCAAAAAAAATTGATAAAATGCAAGGTTGTGCACGGCGGAGTGATTAAAGCGCATAAAGGAATAAACACTCCTGACACGCATTTGAAGATTGCCTCGCTCACCGCCAAAGATAAAAAAGATGTGGCGTTTTTGGCAAAGCAAGGGGTAGATTGGTTTGGTTTTTCATTTGTACAGACCGCACGCGACGTAAAAGAACTGCGTGCGCTGATTGCTCGCCACACTCCTAAAAAAGAATCCGTGCACACACACGCAAGAATCCTTGCTAAGATTGAAAGCTACCAAGCTGTGCGTAATATTGAAGAAATTATAGGCGCGGCAGATGGAGTTATGGTTGCGCGCGGAGATTTAGGGTTGGAGTTGCCCGCTGAAGAAGTCCCTATTTTGCAAAAACGGATTGTACAAATGTGCGTGAAGGCGGCAAAACCGGTGATTGTAGCAACGCAAATGCTCGATTCTATGATCCATTCTCCACGCCCAACACGAGCAGAAGTTTCTGATGTTGCCAATGCGGTGATAGATCACACGGATGCGATTATGCTTTCCGGTGAGACTGCCAGCGGTGAGTATCCTTTGCAAGCGGTCAAAATGATGGCGCGTATTTGCGCGCGTACTGAAAGATCGCATTTTGACGACGTATCGCTTGCATCGCTTATTGCCAATAATAGGCCTGACGGAGTATTTACAAAACTCGCGCGTATTTTGGCGGAAGAAGCAAAGGTGACTGCGCTGGTGGCGTCATCGCTTTCAGGCGCCACAGGCAGACAGTTGAGCAGTTTTCGTTCCGAGATTTCTGTTTACGTTGCCACCAATAACGAGCGCGTGTGCCGGCAATTGAATCTTTCGTGGGGAGTGCGTCCGTTTGTAGTCAAAAAATGCGAGACGCCGGATGAATTGGCGCGTCGATCCCTTGAATATCTTAAAGCGCAGAAGATTGTTAAAAAAGGCAATAGAATCGTCTTGTTGGCAGGCAGTTCTGTGGGGAAGTCCGGCGGGATCAATATGATGGAGTTGAAAAAAGTTGAATGAAAAAAGTTGAATTTGGAAATAAAAAATCGCCTTTGACGGCGATTTTTTTATTTCATGGCGGGTCGGACGGGATTTGAACCCGTGATCTTCTCCGTGACAGGGAGACGTGTTGACCGGGCTACACCACCGACCCATGATTATTTAAGTTCCCGATTTTGTGTCTTATTAACGTTTTTACTCTATCATAATACCAGCAATCTTTCAAGAGGGTGAAGGAGG
>LCLH01000002.1 GCA_001001925.1 Candidatus Magasanikbacteria bacterium GW2011_GWC2_45_8 | reverse complement strand
TTGTCAATCACCAATCCTCCTCCGCCAGCGAAGGTTGATTCCGCAAATAAACGGCCAAACAACATTCCACCGCTAAACCCCGCGACAAGCAATAATCCGGAAATTATCAACTTTTTGTAACGGCGCATATGGCGCATGGAGTCGTGGTCCGGAGTTTCAATGATTTTAAAATTTGACATAGCCTGCTGTTTCTATTAACCTTAAAGCCGTTCTATAAAAGAATGGCTATATTATTAAAATCGAAAAAATGATATTATTAGTATAGCAAAGCTCACTCTTTTTGACAATATACACAATGACCCTCTTTACTCGCCGCGTCATAACTATAAGCTTTATTTTGGCGTTCTTTATTATTGCGCCGGTAACGCTTTTATACACAAGCGGATTCCGCTATAATTGGCAAAAAAAGAAAATAGGAGAGGTGGGCGTACTAGGAATTAAGACATATCCAACAAACACCAACGTATATCTCAATAATCAACAACAAAAAAACAGCTCGCCACTCTATATCAATGATCTTGCTCCAAATGTGTATACGGTACGAGTTGAACTTCCGGGTTATTTTTCTTGGACAAAAAATCTGGAAGTTCAAAGCCTCGAAAGCACACTTGCATACGATATCACGCTTTTTAAGCAATCAAAACCTCAATCATTAGTAAACGGAATAATTAATGCCTACGCGTTAGACCATACAGGAGAACATATCGCGGTTGTGCGCGACGCTCAAACAATAGAAATATTTTCATCTTCCGGAGAAAAGCAAGACACGCTCTATACATCTCCGGAAAAAAATCTAACACAGGTGCAAATTTCATGGTCGGCAAATAATTCATATATTTTAGTTACAAATCTCACAAACCAAAACAGCTCTCTTGTAGTACCAACAGACACCAAAAAACAAACCAAAACAACCTTAAAGCTTGCGGGGGCACCGCTCATTCACCCCCGTTTTGATAATTCAGACGATGAAATTCTTTATGGGATAATGAATGCACAGCTTGTCAAAATATCTTTGAGTTCGTCGCAAATGAGCCCGCTTCAGGAGTTTGTTCAATCGTTTGAAGTAACCCCTATTGGCGTTATCACGCTCATTTCAACACCAACGGGAGTTGAAGTTACTCGTCTCACTAATCGGCTCATTTTAAAACCGTCAGAGAAGCTCTCTACACTGCCTAAAGGCGACTACGCATTACTGCCAGGAAGCGTTCGAAGTTTTATAGCAATTCTCAATAAAACTACAGACAAAATTTGGTTGCTCAACACAAAAAATAGTGCCAGCCAATTTATTGAACTCAACGCAAACACCGGAATGTTTGGCGATGGAACAAAAAATGAAGTGTTTCTTTCTTCCGGAAAAGAAGAGATTAACGTGTTTAATTCTACTAAAAATCAATCTACGCTTCTTGGACGTTATGCCAAAGCGCCCTCATTTTCACTCCCTCTCTATAATACTCCCTACTATCTTTTTTACATTGAAAATAAATTAAGTATCATGGAACTGGACAACAGAGACAAGCGCAATACCATTACGCTTTTGACGGATCCTTCCATAAGCAATATCTCAATGGACAAATTGAGTACAAAAATATTTTACACTACTCCCGCGGGGCTGTTTATGTTGGAGATACAATAGACCACCTAACACCCTACATAAAAAAACCTACGGGTTAAATCGTAGGGAGGTTGGAGTTGGGGCGAGTGGTGTTACATCACTGCCGCGAGCAGTTGCGCGATAGCAGACCGTGCGAGCGCGTCCGGACTGCGGTTGATTGCCTCGCGCCATGGGAAAAACCGCACAGCAGAGGCCTTTTTGTGGTTAAAATGATTAGTGTCCTGAAACCGGAATGTCTTACCGTCCGGAGTGAGCCACTCAAACGGTACCTCCATGCCGTAGGCATGCACGCCTTCGCCTTCGCTGGCATCAGCAACGAAAAAGGCTCTATTGGAGTTCGTTCGCATGCCTGTGAACTCCTTGACTCTCAACGAGCCAAGACCAGCCTCTTCATCGGCTTCACGAACCTGCGCCAATTCATGCGTCTCACAAGGATCAATGAATCCGCCGATCGCGCACCAGACGGGAACATCACCCATGTTGGCGCGCTTCTCTAGCAGAAGCCCCACAATAAGCTCATCATATGGGGTATAGGCATACAGCAAGGTTACCGCGCCACCTCCACCCTGCTCGTAAAAGACCCAACTATCATAACCCTCCGGTCGGCGGCCATATATGAGCGTACCAAACGTTGATCCGAGTTCAATCCTTTGAACACGTCGCACGGTACCGTCTATCTTCACAACCCAACCACACCCAGACGTATCCGGAATATCTTGAATTTCAAACATCGCTACACCTTCTCCTTCTTGTGCTTGTGGTTTTTACTTGCCCGAACATTGTGTATCGGACTTTATATAATACTCAAAAATCCTCAAACTTGTCAAGTTGGAGGGGCTTTAACATTTTCTTTTCACTGTGTACTACATTTCAATAGATGTATTGTCTCCCAACAACATCTTGTGCCCGCCCTGCGGAATCTGATGTCCAGAGATAATTGTGGCGTTTTTGCCAATGATACTGTCTAAAATCCGCAACGGACAGTTGATATCCACATTATCAAAAATAATTGAGTGTTCTATTTCCGCGCTGTACACTTCCGTACCGGCACCAATTGTGGCATAAGGGCCGATAATGCAATCCTCCAAAACACAATTCTCACCGATTATCACAGGCCCTCGTATAACCACTTTGGGACCAACACGCGTGCCGTGCCCCATGGACACCTTGCCTTCAATACGCGCGCCTTGTTCTATAACGGCGTTATTTTGGAAATCAGCATCATTAAGCTGATCAAGCAAAAGCTGATTTGCGGTAATCAAATCAATCGGCTTGCCGGTATCTTTCCACCAGCTCTTTACCTTTTCCCACCCCACTTTAAAACCATTTTCCAAAAGCCATGTGTTTATGTCTGAAATTTCATACTCGCCGCGATCGCTTTTTTTGATATTGCTAAACGCGTCAAAAAAATGCTTATCATAAAAATAAATGCCTGTTTGTGCCATATTGCACGCGGGATGCGTTGGTTTTTCCACTACGCGCTTTAAATTGCCCGATTCATCAAACTCTGGCACTCCAAAACGCTCCGGGTCCGGCACTTCCGCAAACGCAAGGCACGCGCTATAGCCGCCGCGGGTAAACTTGTCCGCCATTTCTTTCAGCGAACCCAAAATAATATTATCGCTCAAAAAGAAAATGAAAGGATCGTCTCCCAAAAAATCTCGCGCGCAAGAAACCACATGCGCAATCCCTTGCGGCCCGCCGGTTTGTTCAAAATAGCGGATGTTGACTCCCCAGTGCCCGCCGTCGCCCACATATTTTTGCAATTCTGTTTCACCCGGATTAACATTGATGGCAATCTCTCGCACGCCCACCTCCACCACCTTTTCTATGGCATAAAAAATCATGGGCTTGTTGGCAAGCGGAATCAAATGCTTATTGATAGTGGTAGTTATCGGCCGCAAGCGCGTTGCGTGCCCCCCGCCGGTTAAAATCGCTTTTTTTACCACCATAAAATCAAACGAATCAATTTCCAATACAGCGTCATGATCGGATTGCCCACATACAATAGCAACGGATTGCGCATTTCTTCCTCTTGAAACAAAATTTTCGTTGCCATGTCGCGTGTCAATACGCGGTCGGAAATGGTGCGTTTTTCTTGAATACGGCGGCGTTTCTCCAGCCACAAACTCCAATTTTTTGCTTGTAGCCAATAACGATACACCTTAACTCGTACATCTATTGAATGGCTTTTCAACGCAAAAAACAAAAGACCTAATTCCATTACAAGCATCATAGGCAAAATCAAGATGAGGGTAGGCCACTTGTAGAACATCAACAAAACTCCGTAACGATTGCGTTCCATCCAAAAAAACTTTGCAATACTGCGGCCAAACTGATATTTATGATACAAAATGGAACCTTTCACCACCACCATCTTGTATCCTCTGCTTTTAAGCCGATAACTATACTCCAAATCTTCATGGTATAAGAAAAAATCTTCGTCCCAGAGCCCGTGTCCCCTCAAGAGAGAGGCGCGCATCATCACCCCCGCACCGCTCGCGTAATTAACTTCTTTGACGGCAGGCATATCATATGTAGCGGCGCGCGCACGATACCCGTCGCAAAATCCAAAACCCAGATAATGCATACGGTTGCCTGCGGAATTGATAAGCGATGTTTCCGGATGCAAAAGTATAAGCGACTGTGCTGCTCCGATTTTTGCGTCGCTTTCCATTGCGTCTACGAGCGGCTCCAAAAAATTCGCCGCGCCAAATGCGTCGTTATTTAACAAATAAATATAATCAAACCCTTGTTCAAGCGCGTAGCGGATGCCAACATTGTTGCCGCCGGAAAAACCCAAATTTTCACTGTTTGCCATCACAGTTACCTTGGGCATTGTTTTTTCTGAAAGCGGCATTACTCTACCCTCAAGATATCGCACGGAAGACCCGTATTCCGGATGCGGATTGTCCACCACCACCAGCTCCACGCTATCCTTTGGATACGTTAATTTTTCCATTGAAGAAACAACGTCATCCATGTATGGCTCGCAATGAAATGAAAGGTAAATAAAAGCGACTCGTGGTTTCATAGGTTTTAAATTATACCTTTAGCATACGCCATTTCCACATATACTTCAACCAGCTCTTGATGTGTGTGCGCGTTAATTTATTTTTTAAAATGGAACGAAACAACCCGCTCTCTTTTGCACTTCCACGACCATGGCGATGCACAATTACAATAGATGGCACATAATACACAGGAAAATGCGCCGCCCAAAATCTTCGGCACCAGTCTGCGTCTTCAAAATACATAAAATATCGCTCGTCCATCAGACCCACTTCTTCCATCATACTTGCGCGCACAAACATGGCCGACCCCATAATCCAATCAACCGGCCGCATGCTCGCGTGATCAAAATCTTTCATAAGAAAACGATCCACCGCGCGTCGGAAACGGCGATGCGCGCCCAAACTGGAACGGCGCAAAAGCGGCATCCAAAATTGATGAAACCTGTAGCATGAGTACTGGAGTGTACCGTCTTCGTTCAATAATTTTGGGCCGATCATTCCGATTTTGGGATGTTCTTCCATAAAACTATGCAAATTTTCCATAGTGTGTGTATCGGGAAGAAAACGCGTGTCCGGATTAAATACAAAAAAATAGCGTGCGGCCGCCGCTTTGATGCCGATATTGATTGCCCTGCCAAAACCAAGATTGGAAGGTTGCGGAAGATACACCGCGGACGGATATTCTTTCTTGAGCATCAAACCGCATCCATCTTGCGGAGTGTTATCAACCACCACCACTTTCACGTCCAGCGTTGAACCACGGAGGTCTTCTTTGAGCGTATGCAAACAACGCTCAATGTCTTCCTTCATGAGATAGTTGACAATGACGATTGAAATGTCGTGCGGCATAAAAAGTTACTTATTAAATGCTTGAGACAATAGCCCCTCGGGGCACACAAAAATTCTGTTGAATTTTTGCTCAGACTCACCGCCGTCGCGGCTCGTAGTCCCCTCGAAGCTCTTATCTCAAGCATTTTCTTGATCTACATTATACATCCCACCAACGGCGCAAAATCATCCACCCAATCTTCTTGTGATGCATTGCTTCGCGGCGTTTTTTGAACGTGCGCGGCAGAAGCCGTATTATATCATACCATGCGCGCGCTAGAAGATGCGGGTGGCGTACCAATAAATAACCGAATTTCTTTAATTCATACCAAAAAATACTAACCCCGTCAATAAGAAGGTTCTGCCACAGCTCATTTTTAAAGAGCGTGAGCAGGTGGTTGCGATACGATTGAGACCGCACATAATCCGGCTTTTTTTGATATTGCGCACGCGCCGCACGGTCGCTTGTATCCTGTGGCCCCGCCGCGGTGCGGTCATGATACGCAACCGCGTCAAGCACCGTAAACGCACGCCAGCCGGCAAGCCGTAGCCGCCATGCCAAATCCACATCTTCTTTGTAACTCCCGTAATCCGGGTCAAATAAATTTCCATCGCACAGAGCGGAGTGTAAGGCAGAGACTCGGTAAAGTGGCAACGCGCCGGAGACGCCAAACACTTCCACTCCCCCATCATTTCGCCTGCGGGCGTACGGCACCAAAAGCGCGTCGGAATAGAGGCGACCTGTCAGCCAATCAATCACGCGGCGCGTGGAGCACGCCTTCAGCCCGAGCGTGTCAACAAAGTTTGTTTTACTTTGCTCAAGTGCGCCATCTGTGCCGCCACGCACGAGTGCCTCCGGTGACACAGCCGCGAGCGCGGAAAAATTCCAGCGCATAAGCCTCGGAGAGAACGCTCCCGCGTCCGTATGACGCTCGGCAAACGCAAGTATTTTTTTAAAACAATCAGGCTCCGCGTACATGTCTTGATTCAACAAAAGCACATAAGACGCGCCGGAAAACTCCGCGCGTGATTTTTTGAACAGCATATTATGCCCGCCCGCAAACCCGCTATTTTCCGATTGCGCCTGAAACGTATACGGCGCGCCGGCTTCATGGGCGTGGCGTTCAAGCCACTCGGCGCTTCCGTCCGATGAGCCATTGTCCAAAATCATCAGATGCCAATCTTTCAACGTCTGCGCGGCGAGCGAGTCAAACAAATACGGCAAATATTTTTTTCCGTTCCACACCACCAGCTGCACAATCAATTTCATAGTTTGAATTTGATAAAAATCCATGTCAAAAAAAGCGCGAGCGGACGCAACAGCTTCAGCGCCAGCGCAGCGGCGCACGGATGCCACTTTTCAAAATACTGCACCATGGACTTGGTAAACTGTTTTTGCCGCCACATTCCCGTCTGTTGTTTAAAACTTTGTCCGACATAGTCAACGCAAGTTACACTCGGCACATACCATACTTCAAAACAGGCATTCCACACTTGCTTGCAAAAATCAACCTCTTCAAACCAGATAAAATACCGCTCGTCTAACCCTTTGAGCGCATCCAAAACTTCGCGGCGAATCATAAAAAACGACCCGCGAACGGAATCTACTGTTTGCTCTTTTTCCGCGTCAAAATCCCGCCAAAGGTAATGATCCAAGACATGAGGAAATAAATGCGGAACTTTGAGCATAATTGCCGCTTGATCAAAAAAACAGGGGAAATGCCGCGGAGTCGCTTCTTTATTTATGCGCCCTTCCTCATCAAGAAGCTTACCGCTTGCCACTCCCGCGCGTGCGTGCGCACGCATCCACGCGACCATGCGCGGCAAAGTTTCCGGCAACACGCGCATATCCGGATTCAAAAGCAACACAAATTCCCCCGTGCTTTGCTTGATTGCCTGATTATTAGCGCGTGCAAAACCTTTGTTCTCGCTATTTGCAATCACGCGCACTTGCGAGAACTCACTCGCAAGCATATTAGCCGTACCGTCGCATGAAGCGTTGTCAACCACAAAATATTCAATTTCCAAATCACCGCGATTTTCAAAAACTGATTTAACGCACTCGCGCAATTTATCTTTGACATTCCATGATACGGTTATGATTGAAAGATTCATTATTTCTTTTCAATTACCATTGGTTCAATATACTCCTTAAGCGCATCTTGCCACGGCCTCATGGGATGCAATTTCATACTCGTGAGCTCCGAATAAGCCGGACGTTTTGCGGGGCGAGGAAAAGAGCTTGAAGACACCGAGCGCGTTACCACTTCTGATAAACCCGCCAATTTAAACACCTCTTTGCCAAACCCAAACCACGTGCACGCGCCACTGTTGGTTACATGATACAGCCCGTATGGTTCTTGCTGTTCAATAATCTCTTTAGTGCGTTTTGCCAAGTCCGCCACATACGTTGGACTTGACCATTCTTCATCAACCAAATCAAATTCTTTTTTTTCTTTTGCTAATGCAAGCATTACATCCACAAAACTCTTTTTCGCGCCAACACCGGACGCCGGAGGCCCAAAAAGGCGTGATGTGCGCAAAAGATAATACGAATGCGCGGTACGCGCCGCTTTTTCTCCCGCCAATTTTGACTCCCCATAAACGCTTATTGGCGAAGGTTCGTCAATTTCTTTATATCCTATTTTTGCATCTCCTGCAAAAACATAGTCGCTTGAATAATGCACAAGCAACGCACCCAACTCATTTGCAACAGCGGCAAGCGTTCCCACCGCCTCGCCATTAATCCGCATGGCCAGCTCCTTGTCATCAGTTTCCGCCTTGTCTACATTATTATACGCCGCGGCATTAATGATAATATCAGGTTTAAGCGCGATAATTTTTTCACGCGTTTGTTGCGCTTCTGTAATATCTATATCTCCCCTATCCCAACCCGCAACCTCGTACTGCGCGGCCGCGCGAAAAACTGTTTCTAATTGTTGACCAAGCATCCCGAGGTTTCCGATGATACAAATTTTTTTCATACGATTTTACTGATAAAAAAATTAATGAGTACCGCCAGCGATAAATTTGCCGATTTCGTTTTTCTGTTGTTCTTCCAACAGCCTCCATCCGTGCTGTGAAAGCGCCTCCGCGGCAAAAGGATACCAAAGAGCACGTAACTCAAAACGCTTTTTTTTGTTTTGTGTCATAAGCCACGCGCTTTCTTTTTCATATAAGGTGGCGCTATTAATACCAAGACGTGCTAAATCTTCTTTTGCAAACCGCGGACCATGCCCTGAAGAAGTATAGTGAGCATCTTTAAAATAACGAGTAATTAAATGAGCAAGTCCGGATGCTCCAGCGTTATACGCCGATAATGCCAACCCCCACTGGTTGCCAAATCCACCATATAAAGTTTTAAGATAGCGCGCGGCGGCATGCGCGCTTTTTTCAAAATGTCCGCGTTCATCTTTGTCATCTGTTACCGCTAGACCCAAACTCCGTGCCGTATCCGGTCCCAATTGAAACCTATTTTTGCTTGTTTGCCGCCCTGCGCCTTCAATGCTGAATACAGACAACATGACTGATAATGGAACGCCATGCTGATCGGCAACCCGTGCCAAGACGCGCAAAAATACTTCCGGCTTTTTCAGCAACACTTTAAAATAATCACGCGAGAGTCTCCCTTGAGCGTCGCCGTTTAAACGAGCGCGAACAACCTCCGCGTCTTCAAAATCACCTATCTCATCAACCAATTTCAAAGCTTCTACCGACCGATTTTTGTCATCTAAATTTCTTGCGAAACCGCGCAATTCTTCTAAGACCGCACCTGCTTGCGGAGCATGAAAACGCTCCCAAAATTCTTTTATTTCTTGTTGTTTTGTATTGCCTTTTTTCCGGCCTTTTTTATACTTCTCTTTTTTTTTCTTGCCGTATTCTTTTGAAATATCTGTTTTTCCCCCTCTTTCCTCCTTAATGGTTGAATCATGCAATAAGTCATTTTTTTCAGGCGAAAATTCTACCGGCAAATTATCCTGTGGTGGAATTTCATGAGGACCGCGCCGAGATCCATCCGCAGATTCTTTACTTCCAAAAATACGAGATCCAATCACAGCGCCGGCTACAGTCGCGCCTGCCAATTCCAAAAAATGCCTGCGCGTAAATTTTTTTGGCGCGCCCGTGGCGGAAACAGAGGCGACATCCTCAATTTCCGGTGACATTTCCTCCGGCGGGTGATATCCTCTTCGCTCCGGCATACAATTATTTTAATTCCACTACTAATTTTTTATATTCCTCATAATCCGGCACATAATCACTCCGGTCCGGATTATAATTTGTGGAAGAAAGCGCTAAAAGCACGCAATCGGCGGACGCGTTTGTAAACCCGTGCCACACATAATTGCCCACGTACATGGCGTCGTTGGGACCTGTCATGACAAATTCTTCAAGCCCCGCGCCAGAATCTATGATTGCAGTAATTGACCCCTTCTGGCAGATAAAAAATTCCTTTTCAATCTTGTGGCAATGTGCACCCGTGTCTTTTTCAAACGCGGTAACGTAATACACGCGCTTAACTTCAAAATCAATAAAATCTTTGAGATCAACGGGGGTCAAAGTGATGCCTGTATTGGTAAAAGTCTTGAAAACAATTTTTTTAAATTGCAATTGCATAAATTTAAAACTTATTTAATATGCGTATTAAGTTCGTTTTTTCGCACCCACAACTTTTCCACCCACGTGGTATTGGTGCGGTACCAGTCCACGGTTTCACGCAATCCTTGTTCAAATTTTTCACGCGTATATTCCGGAACCCACCCCAATGACAAAATTTTGGTTGCGTCAATGGCGTAACGGCGGTCATGCCCGGGACGATCCGCCACATACTCAATAGATTCCTCGCCTTTGTCCAAAATCTTTAATATCATGTGCGTTATCTCAAGATTGCTCCGTTCATTATCTACGCCGATATTGTAAACCTCCCCTGCCGCGCCCTTGCTCAACAACACATCAAGCGCGCGTGCATGATCCAGCACATGAATCCAGTCGCGCACATACAAACCATCCCCGTAAATCGGCACCTTTTCCCCTTTCAACAATTTAAACACAAAAAAAGGAATCAATTTTTCCGGAAATTGATAGGAGCCGTAATTATTGGAACAATGCGTAACAATCACCGGCATTTTGTGCGTAACATAATACGCGTGGCACATCATATCCCCGCCCGCTTTTGCGGCCGCGTATGGCATATTGGGATTGACGGGTGTGTGCTCGGAAAATTTTGACGGATCGTCCAGCCTAAGCGCGCCATAGACTTCGTCAGTGGAAACATTTACCATTTTTTCTATGTTGTTAGCGCGCACCGCGTCCAAAAGCATCTGCACCCCAAGCGTGTTGGTAAGCACAAAATCCTTGCAACCGCCATGGATGGACCTGTCCACGTGCGTTTCGGCGGCAAAATTGATCACTCTCGTTATCCCATATTTTTTTATGGTTGCTGTTAGAGCGTCCAAATCCGTAATGTCGCCCCGCACAAAATGATAACGCGGGTTCCGCGCGATATCCAGCAAATTATCCAAATTGCCGGCATAGGTGAGCTTGTCAAAATTTACCACCTCGGCATCAGGGTGCGCGTCCAAAAAATACCGGATAAAATTTGACCCAATGAAACCCGCCCCTCCGCATACTAATAATTTTGTGTTCATATAGGCGATGATAAAAAATCTTTGATATCTTCAATTATAATATTCTGGTGATACCCAAGCTCCGGAACTTCCGAAAGAGAAAAATATCTAAAATCATTTACTTCAAAATTTTTTTCAAACCGTTCGCTATCCAGTTCCGTAAAATAAAATGCCGTCACGCTCGCGTTGCGCGGATCACGTCCGCGGTCAGAGTATACTCCAAATAATTTTCCAACACGGCATGAAACGCCCAATTCTTCTCTGATTTCACGCACCAAAGTTTCTTCCATGGTTTCTCTGACCAAAACATGCCCGCCCGGGATATACCACATGCCATTGAACGGTTCACGGCACCGTTTTGCCAACAATATGGAATTGCCTTTTATCACAATAGCCCCGGACGCCGCGCGTACGCGATCTTTAAAACGAGCATCATTATAGGCAAACGGCTTCTCTGTGTATTCCGCATAGATGCGTCTTTTAATTGACAAAAGGCTTATTTTTTTATTTTTAAAATCATTTAGAATGCGAGAGTGCTCAAACCCCACGTTGCTTGGCAGCGTCTGCGGGTCAAACCACGCGTATTCGGCAACGTGCCGATTTAAAACAATATCGCCGCCGGTGATTTTCCCCGTATACACCAGCGCAAGGGCATGATACCGGGGGTCCCTCTCCGGATTTGAATAGATACCGACAAGCGAAAGAAGTTCACATGATACGCCCAACTCTTCTTTAATTTCACGGCACGCGCCGGTTTCCGCGTTAAAATCCGCCACCTCCAGCGTGCCGCCCGGTATATCCCAAAAATCTTTAAACGGCTCCGCGGCGCGGCGCGTAAGAAGTATTCTGCCTTGCTCGTCCGACAAAATGACGCCAACTTTGACCACGGGATAATCCGATTGTTGCGAGTAGGTAAGCATATTAAGAAAAAAGATGAGGCCGCATAAGCGACCATGCCGCGAGTGTCTGTCCGTCAAAAATCTCTCCGGAATGAATCATGCGGTCAATTTCATCAATACGGCGCGTGCTGACTTCTATTTCTTCCGTCGATTCAGGATGCGCCTTTCCCTCTTCCAAATTTTTTGCCAAAAATAATCGGCACCACTCATTCACCACGCCGTTATATGGCAAAAATTCACCAATATTGATCAATTCTCCGGCACGATACCCTGTTTCTTCTTCCAATTCTGCGCGCGCGCATTCTTCAAAATTCTCGTGCTCTTTGAGTTGTCCGCAAGGAAATTCCCAACTGTCGCGATCCGGAATATAACGGTATTGTTTGATAATGACAACACGCCCATCGGGCAAAACCGGCACCACCATGCTTGCTCCGCGCGTCTTGACAATATGATATTCTCCCTCCACGCCTTTGTGTGTTTTGAATACATTGACCATGTATGTCCACCACGGGTTGGAAGCGCGCACTTCGGATTTGATTGTCTGCCAATGATTCTGCATGTGACTCTATTAAAATGCTATGCTTGTGACGAAATTACGCAATCGCATTTGCAATCGCGTTGGATACGATTTCCATCTGCCCTGGTTCATACGGTTTGTGCCCCCACAGACGCAACCCGTCATCCGGAAAGCGCGGCATAATATGCGCATGCGTGTGAAAAACCGCTTGCCCTGCCACAGAGCCGGTATTCATGCCAAGATTAAACCCTTCGCTTTTCGTTGCTTTAAGAACCGCCGGAGCGATTTTTTGCACGAGACGCATGAGACCTTCCGCCACCTCGGGTGGTGTATGCAAAATATCAGGATAATGTGTTTTGGGAATAATCAAAATATGTCCGTGATTAACCGGAAAGATGTCCAAAAACGCGTAAAAAGCAACATCTTCATACACCTTATATGAAGGCAATTCTTTGTTGACGATTTTGCAAAAAATACAATCAACCATAGGTGATTTTTAAGTAAAGTGAACACAACTCTATTGTAGCTTAAAAAGAGAAGTGGTTCAAGATGCCATGTTTAATTTAATTTCATTATTTGCTTCGTATCACATACGCCGCGGCGCCAAAGGCCACCGAAACATTCAAAGATTCCTTTACGCCTCGCATGGGTAGATGCACCACCGCATCGGCAAATTTACGCACTCGCGCGGTAACCCCCTCTACCTCATTACCCACTATAAGCGCACACGGAAATTTTGGAATAATTTTATACAACGAAACACTCCCGCGCGTCTTCTCCAAAGCAATAATCTGCACGCCTTCTGCTTTTAATTTTTTAATTAGCGGCGCTGTCTGCCTAAAATATGCCCACGGCACGCTTTCTGTCGCGCCAAGCGCCACCTTGTCAATCTTTGAGTGCGGCGGCCGCGGTGTATAGCCAGTCAAAAAAATTTTTCTCACTCCCACCGCGTCTGCGGTGCGAAATATTGAACCAACATTAAATCGCGAGCGAATATTGGGCAATATCACATATATTTCTCCTTGCGCTTTCATACCTACTGTTTAACAATTTCCCGCAATTCAAGACCGTCCCACACAAACAATACAGGAGACATGCGCAGGTGGTTGGCGGACAAAAATTGAGCAACTTGATTTTTTTCCGTTTCTTTCATGGGCACCTCATACCAAAATACGGAAACGCCGCGCGCGCGAAGTTTTTCTATCGCCTGCCAATCATCTTCCGCACTCCATGAGACCAGTGTTTGAAAATGAGGAAACAAATACTTATCGGCATATCGCGTTACCACCACCGCGTTTACTGGCAACTGTTCGCGCAATGTTTCACGCACGAAATAATATCCTTCCACTGTATGTTTGATTGACGCCAAGCCTTCAAGCGGAGCAAATACAATCGTGTATGAACTCAACGATAAAAGCACAACCGCCAACGCCACGCCCGCGCGAAACACAAAACCGTTCCGCCCCACGCGCACCAAGGCATACGCAATCACCACGACGCTCAAGAGCGCAATGGGCAAAAAATATCGCATGTACGAACTTCCGATTGACGGCGTGTGAATAATATTATCAAAAAACATCCAGCTTCCGTAATACGCAAACAAATACGCTCCAAGCGCACCCAATGCGCACGCGCACCATACAATGCGCCGATTGATTATCTTGGCGCGCCATTCATATATGAGATACCCGATGCTCGCAAAGAAAAACCAAAACCAAAGCCCGCTCAAATGATACGCATATGCTTTAAAATTGTACCAGATATTCGCCGGATGAAAACCAAAAGGAAGTGTTATCACCGAGAGAATACCACGCCCTCCCAAACCCGCGGACGAAGCCAAAACCGTGCCCGCTTGGCCTGCCGCGTTTGGCTGGACATATCCGGTGCCAAATGGCGTGCCGTAATACAATGAATTAGTCGCCAAAAATATGGCTCCCGCAACACACAGCCCCGCCGCAAGCGGCACCAAATCTTTTTTATCCCATCGTGCGCGATACGCATACAAAAACGCGCACATGAGCGTGCTCACCCATACTACCTCAACCGGTCGTATATACAATGTCAAACCCCACAAAAGCCCTGTTACGAGCCACCACACTGCGCGAGGTCCGCGCGCAAACGAACGCGTACACACATACGCGCACGCGTTCAACGTGCACAAAAGCAAAAACAATAATAAAATATGATGTTGAAACGGACGCGAAGAGTAATACCACCACGCGGGCTGAATCCATAACAAAACCGCTGACACAAGTGCAACCGAGCGGTCAAAAAACCGCCGCGTAAGCACGTACAACAACAGAGGCGCAAGCGCGCCCAGAAGCGGTGTAATACTCACCGCAAGCACATTAAACCAATACCACGGAACCGCGCGCATTAACACAGACAACAAACTCCCATACAACAAAATAATACCCGGAAACCCGATGGGAACCAACATATCATCAACGATTGTGGTACTGCGCGGATGAATTTTTTGCGGCACAATGGATTGCAATTCCAAAGGTATGCCTGTCCGGCTCCCCAAAGCAAGCGCGCGAATAAACCAATAATTGACCGCTTCATCCGGCTGGTTCAACACAAGATACGCTGGCAATTTTTCGCCATTTTGCTCCACCTGCGGCAGCTGCGTAACAGATGGATTGCGATACAAAAATAAATATATCCAAAAAAATATGGCTACCAAAAAAACGAGGCCTGCGCCGCTCCCCCGTTTTAGAATATATTGATAAAATTTTCGCGCCATAATTTTAAAATCCATGAGTCAGCAAACTGATAATTGCAAAAATAATCGCCAAAAAGAAAGTGCCTTGTGAAATTGAGATAAACAAATTCCAACCAAACGCGAGCGCGAATAAAATAAATGTTACGCCAATCACCTGCAGGAGCATTTTGATTTTGCCCCACACATTTGCCTGTGAAATTATGCCTTTTTTGTAACGGATCGCCGCACCAATGAGCACCACCACTTCCAACGCAATCAAAATAATCCCCAAATAGAAATTTATATGCTGTAGTGCAATCACCACCAATACCGAGCCAATAAGCACTTTATCCGCCACAGGATCATACATCTTGCCCCAATCCGTGATCTGATTGCGCGTACGCGCCATTGAGCCGTCAAGCGCGTCGGTGAGCGCGGCAAGAAGAAACAACGGAATCCCCCACTCATAATTGTCCAGCACCAAAAGCCATAATACCAATGGTATCATCAAAAAGCGTAGAATGGTGAGATGGTTGGGTCTAACCCACAAAGGGAATGCCGGCAAAATTGTTCGTGCGAGCAAACGATCATGCGGTAAAATTTTGTCATGTCCCATAGACAAAAAAACTCAAAACTTGTACTATTATGATATAATATTTCTATGCTATTCTCTTTCATTAAGTATACCACCGCCACAATTTTTTTGCTAGTAATCCTAACGATAAATACAGGGATAATCCATTCACGCGCACTTGGAGTACTTTTTGTGTTCATCTACGGGTGGTATGTGAGCGGCAAATTGGGCGGAGAGCTTATGCCCGGATATCACGGTTCATGGCAAAGATTGACCGGAAATTTGGGGCTCTTAAGCGGCGTCATTATTGCGGGAACAATTTTGTATTACTTTTTCGGGCTCACCGACGCAGTAATAACCGTGGCGCTTTTGGCGGGAGCATGCATTGCACCTTGCGTTGCGCTCGCGCATACATGGCGCGTAAAACAGCTCGTCGTACCTGTCGACGATACCGCAATGGTCACGCCGCGCGCGCTCGGCACATGGATTGGGTGTCTCATCGTGCTGGTGGGAGATTTTTTACTTCTTGACTACCTGAACCGGCACGGCACTGCCGGCGCCATTCGTACGCCATGGTCAATTATTACCAGCAATTTTTTTATACTTTTTTTCCTCACCACTTTTTTCTTAATCCGCACGCTCCGCACCCATACAGGCAAAGGGTTCACCAAAGTAGCGCTTTTTTTGCACACCTGCGTACTCGTAAGCGTCGGATATTTTATATACCGGCTTGGGTTTGGGTTTGATCCTTTTATTCATCGCGCCGCAGAAAGCCACATCGCGGAATGGGGAATACTTTATCCCAAAACTCCTTTTTATATCGGCCAATACGTACTTGTGGTACTGCTTAACAAACTCACCTTCTTGCCTATTGGCACCATTGATAAACTGCTTTTACCAATTTTAGAAATTATATTCTTGCCTCAACTTGTGTATTTAGCGCTCCGCAATGCGTTTAATTTTGAACGCGTCCGCGCGCGCGTAGGAGCCCTATTATTTTTTCTCGTTCCCTTTGCTTCGTTTGTAACCACTACTCCTTATGAGCTTGCCGCATTCTTGGGTATCTGTGTGGCACTCTATAGTACGCTCTATCTATACACCAACACGCTTCGTGCCATGCCGATTATACTCATCGCGCTTGCGGCTCTGGCCGTGCATCCGCTTGCGGGAATTCCGGCGCTTCTCATTGCCGCGTGTGCGGTTATGGCAGGATACGCCATGCGCGCGCCTCAAAAAAAACACCGCTTTTACGCGCTGTTTCCTATTGTGCTCTATATTATTTCCGCGTTCGCTATCCCTCTTGCATTTACATTCTACCTCAAACTTCAAACCGGCACGTGGGGCGAGATTCCATCATTTGAAATTTTACGCGCGCGTTTGCCTGATTTTTCTTTGCCCCGCTTGCGTGAAGGACAAACGCTCTATTCATTTTTTACCCCGCTCTATTGGTATTATTTCGCATCCCCTTTTATTTTTATCGCACTTGCTTGGTTTGGACATCGTGTGTGGCGAGCACGCGCACGCGCGGCGTTCCACAACACTTGGTTTTTTCCCATCATGTATATAGTCATTACAACCAACGCGCTTTTGGTACGATTCTTTATACGGCTTCCCGGCATTGGCGACCATGAACAATTTCAGTATTCAGACCGCATTGTGCATTTTGCAACCTACCTGCTCGTACCTTTTTTTCTTTATGGCGTGCTTGAGAGCAAAAAATATGTTGAAAAAAAATACACGCGTTTGGGCGGCGCAGTACTGGTGCCGCTTGTATGCGCGCTTGCGCTCACGGCGAGCCTCTATGCTTCCTATCCGCGTGTTGACGCCTACACCTTAGACAAATTTATCAATACATCAGCAACTGATGTGCGGACAGTGCATACGATAGAAGACCGCGAAGCGGCTATAGCCGCGCAAATCGCTGAAAACGTAGAAAAAACGCAAGCAAATCTTGCCCTCAACACCAGCCCTCCTTATGTGGTATTAAGCAATATCTCCACCGCCGCGGCGGCACTGCAAGAGTTTGGATTCAGGCGCGCAAAAAATAGTGATAGACAAAGAAGGTCATCACCAAATTCCATTAACGCGCAAAATTTTACGCGCAACGTGCAACAATCCGCCTATTTCAAAACATCTGAAGGCGAACTCTACTATTACAGTATCCCCACTGGCGGACCACTCTATCTCGCTTACCTCCACATGGCGGAAGTAAGCCCCGACCGCGCCACGGCGGATTATGTGCGCGCGCTCACCGGTGCCTCCCGCGTGTATCTGGTCATCAATGAGTATTGGCACACCTTTAACAAAATCACCCCGCTTGCAAAACTTTCCGCCAATGAATGGTTCCCCATAGACCAAGGCCGCGCGCTGGTGTTTGTGTATAGATAAAAACCCCGCCTTGTATAGACGGGGGTTTTTAATAATTTTTATTATCTATAAATTGCTCAAAAATTCTTCTGCAGTAAGCCCGGCATCTTTTATTAACTGATGCAAAAGACCAATTTTTAATTCTTTATACTGAATGATCACGGGATACATCTGCATACCATGCGTTATTGATTTTTTAATTTTCTTTTTCATAAGCAACACTATTTTACGGCAACAAATAATATGTTGCCTTGTATACATTTTTTACACTTGATGGTGTTACTTCCGCGGAAGAATATACTTTAGGTAAATTCTTGGGAGCGAATTTTTTTGCTTGATACTGTTTTGGTGACACGGTTTTTTGAACAGGCACATTCTTGCCGGAAAAAAT
The DNA here is from genome assembly GCA_001001925.1 of Candidatus Magasanikbacteria bacterium GW2011_GWC2_45_8. Taxonomy (GTDB): domain Bacteria; phylum Patescibacteriota; class Patescibacteriia; order Magasanikbacterales; family UBA10146; genus UBA10146. Next base: position 3,236 of record LCLH01000002.1, on the reverse strand, counting down.
ATATGCCGTAGTAGAGTGTCCAATCCCCGCTTGATACGTGCGCCAGTATTCCGCAGGAGTGTTTGCACTCAATGCGTACCCGTTGCCGCGCGCGTAAGACGCCACTTCTTCCGCACTATAACCGCCATAAATATACGCGTTCACCATCTTAAACCAGTCAGCATTACCATGCGCACGCCAGTGTCCCGCGCCAAGCAAAACATTCAACGCGTCGCGCAACTCTTCTGATTTGCGATACTCATCGCCCAAACCGGGCCAACGCATGACTCCCGCATAACTCGTAAACTGCTGGGTGAGTGTTATCGGACTAAATCCTGTTTTCAAATCTTGCACATCGGTCAATCCATTGCTGTTGCTATCCGCTTTCAACGGGTTTGTGGTCCAACGCAAAACCTCTTCACCGTCGGATAATCCATCACCATCCGTATCCCATTTGGTAGGGTTGGTATGATAGCGTTCAACTTCTTCACGATCCGTCAATCCGTCATTATCCGTGTCCGTAGAATACACATTAGTACCCAATTTTGTTTCTTCAGCATCGCTCAAACCGTCTTTGTCTTGATCAAGTTCCTCGGAGAGCGCTACAAAATCATAATAGTATAAATCCATAGTGCCGGCGCGGTTGTCCAACCACGCGATTTTTTTGCCGTCATGGGAAACCTGCGGAGGCATTTTGGTCGCGCCTGCGGTTGAAAGAATGCCCCATTGATTGGAGCCAAATTTTAAATAGCTTATCTGCTTTTGACCATCGCCCAATGTCATATACGCAATCGTTTCCATGGACAAAGAAGGATACGCCGCGTTTTTATCAGATGAAGTCAGCTGGTACGACGTGCCGGTGTTCATGTAATAAATTGAAATCACGGAAGCATTGTTTACGCGTTGCATAAAAGCAAGCGTAGTATCCACCAACCCCACATAACCAATCCCTTCCATTGAAGGAAGTAAAACATGCGCATATTGCGAATCAATTTGATATGACATGATATCGCCCTTCAAGTGCGTGTCATCCACCCCAAGCGCGTGCGGATATTGCGACCACACCACAAAATTTTTAAACACAGCCACATCTGCCGACCAGCTTTTGCCGTCGGTGAGAACGTGCTCGCTCAAATCAGACAACTTAACAAGCACTACATTATTATGAGTGTCATCAACTTTTACGATATACGTAACATACTCATCATACAAGCTAATTGACTGGATGCGCATATCTGTTTTCTTGATCACGCGATTAGCACCCGTCAAAATATCATGTTGATTGATTATCCAACCGTCTGCCACATGGTCAACCCAATAGACATAGCGTTGCAAAATATAAGGGCCAAGCGCATCAACCGCTATCGCCGCGGCGTTTACTTTTGTCGTGCTCTTGTCTGCAAAAGAATACACGTACACATTGTACGCGCCATCTTGATACGCGCGATATGCGGCATATTGATCAGAGATGTCGTATCCGGAAATATCAGTTCCTTTGGTCAAACGGATTTCCGCCGCCGCCTGCGCCGTTGAGTTTGTCTTGTTTTGATGATACGCAAACGGAAAAATTGCCACAAAAAGCGCGGCAACAGCTACAACGTATGCGGATTTCTTAAGGTTGGCCATAGAAGTGAAAAATAGTTATAAATTAACCTCATTTAAGCATTAAAAAAGCTTAAACAAGTAACGCCTCACTATAGCACAAATTGACCAATTTGTCAAGGTAGCTTGCCAAATCAAGCCCTTTTAAGCTCACTTCTGCGGCCACGCTCATTTCCGGCCACTGTCTCCTATGCTCCACAAACCATTTGAGGCCTCCGGCAAGACCCTCCGCATTTCCGGCGGTAAAAGTAAGCCCATTTTTGCCGTCTTGTATGAGTTCCGAAACGCCTTCAATGGCGCTTGCCAAAACCGGTACGCCAAACGCAAAACTTTCAAAAATAACAGTCGGTGAGTTTTCATAGCAAAGTGATGGCACGACCGTCACATCCGCCTCGCGCAAAATTGATTGCAATTCTTCACGCCCCACGCGGCCGCGCCAAACCTTGATCCGCTTCCTGCCACCGTGAGCTTCCATCCGCCACTATCTGCATGGTCATGCCCGTTCGCGGACGGTGCGCGGCTTTCCTCAACGAGCGCGCGAAATGTTTTAATGAGCAGAAGCACACCTTTGTGCTCTTCTATCTGGCCAAGATACACAAAACGACACACTGCAGGATCTTGAGAAAACAGGTGAGCTTCCCCACCTACGCGGTCAACCGGGTTCGGCAAAATTATTTTTTTTGAATCTTTAAAAAATCCGCGCTCCACGTAAAAATTCATCAAAAACTTTGAAGGCGAAATCAACACCGAGGGCGATCCAAACAGCCATCGGTTGAGCCGCTCATACCAACGCGTCAAAAAAAAGTTATTGGGGAAATCATGCTCATGATATTTCATAATAATGCCGCTTGGCGTTACCAACTGAACATCGTGGAGTGTGTGCGCGTAGTGGATGTCAAGCCGACGCACGAGCAGAGGAATCAAATAACCGATGCCTTTGAGATTATGCGTATGCACCACGTCCGGTTGTTCGCGCAATAAAATTTGCTTGATTGTGAAATATGAAAATATATTAAACACATCAAATATATGCCACACAAAACGCGCCGGCACGCTATGGCGGTAATCATCGCCATAAAAAAATAAATTGCGCGGAAAGAAATATAGCGACAAATTTCTTATTCATCAAGAAAAGATAAACGATCTTGTTGTCAAAAAAGCTAATGAGGGCAAAAAAGTAGTAAGGCTGAAAAACGGCGACCCTTCTATATTCAGCAGACTGTCGCAGGAATTGAGAGCGCTGGTTAAGAATAGAATAGAATTTGAAATCGTGCCGGGAATCACGGCGGCCAATGCTGCTGCTTGTTTGAGCGGTATCCCTCTGACCGACAGACGCCTTGCCTCCAGTTGTATTTTTGTCACCGGCCATGAAGATCCGGCAAAAGGAAAGAGTTCCATTGATTGGAATAAGGTAGCAGGAAGCGGTACCGTAGTCTTATACATGGCAGTTGAAAATCTACCTCAGATAGTTAAGAAGCTAGTTATTGCCGGAAAATCCGGCAAAACGCCAGTAGCTATAATTCAACAGGCAAGCCTTACGGCCCAAAAGGTAGTAATCGGCACGTTGAGGGATATTGAAAAAAGAGTAAAGGAAAAAGGGATTAAACCGCCAGCCGTAATTATTGTCGGAGAAACGGCGGGGTTTGAAAAAAGAT
>LCLH01000001.1 GCA_001001925.1 Candidatus Magasanikbacteria bacterium GW2011_GWC2_45_8 | reverse complement strand
GATTGTCCCTGGCGCGTGATCAAAACCACGTCATCTTTGCCGGTTGAAGGTTTGACCCATTGCAAGGAATCTCCGTTTTTGAGTTTGATAGCGATGAGTCCGGAGCGGCGCACCTGTGCTAAATCGGATATATTGATTTTTTTTATGAGGCCGTTCACGGTAACCATGATGAGGAATTTGGCGGTTAAAATATCCGGAGCGGAGAGAACCACGGAAACTTTTTCTTGTGGCGCAAGCTGTAGGAAATTGACCACCGCTTGGCCCTTTGACGTGCGCGATCCTTGTGGAATGTCATACGCCTTGAGTTGGAATACGCGGCCGCTGGTGGTAAAGAACAAAATATCCGCGTGGGTGTTGGTGATAAACAAATGTTCCACCACATCTTCTTCTTTGGTGGCTACGCCAATGACACCTTTGCCGCCGCGAGCTTGCGATTTGAACGTGTCCGGCGGTAAACGTTTGATGTACCCGTCATGGGTAATAACCACCACGGTTTCTTCATTGGGCACCAAATCTTCCATGGAAAATTCTTTGACGCCATGCGCTATTACTTGGGTGCGGCGCTCGTCCCCATACACTTCTTTGAGTTTCAAAACATCCGCGCGCACAATGCCCAAAATTCTTTTTGTTGAAGCGAGTATGGATTCCAATTCTTTGATAAGTGCCAATTTTTCTTTGAGTTCATCTTCTATTTTTTTGCGCTCTATATTTGCCAATTGTTGCAGGCGCATTTCAAGAATCGCAATCGCTTGAATTTCCGTGAGTTTGAATTTTTTGATTAATTCCAGTTTTGCTTCATCTTTGTCCGCGGAAGCGCGAATGGTTTTGATAACCGCGTCCAAATGATCCAGTGCGATTTTTAAACCTTGTAAAATATGCGCGCGTTCCCGTGCTTTTTTCAAATCAAATTCCGTGGCGCGCCGCACCACTTCTTTGCGGTGTTTGATGTATTCTTCCAAAACATTTTTGAGCGTCAAAACGCGCGGCTGGATGCCGTCTACCAGTGCGAGCATGTTGAAGTGGAAGGTGTCTTGAAGCTGGGTGAGATTGAATAATTGATTGAGAACTTTTTTGGGATACGCGTCTTTTTTGAGTTCCACAACAATCCGTACGCCGTCTTTGTTGGATTCGTCGCGCAGATCTTTGATGCCTTCCAATTTTTTTTCATGCACCAGCTCGGCGATTTTTTCTACGAGTGTGGCTTTGTTAACTTGGTAGGGGATTTCGTTGACGATAATTTTGAACACGCCGGATTTTTCTTCCACAATATCCGTTTTGGCGCGCAGAACCACACCGCCCCTGCCCGTGGCGTACGCTTGAGCAATGTCTTTTTTGTTGTAGATAATGCCTCCTGTGGGGAAGTCCGGTCCTTTTACAAACTCCATCAAGTCCTCAACGTCCGCCTCGGGGTGGTCTACAAGATGCACAATGGCGTTTGATAATTCATTTAAGTTATGAGGAGGAATGTTTGTAGCCATACCCACCGCAATGCCCATAGTGCCGTTTAAGAGCAAGTTAGGGAGCCGCGCGGGCAAAACTTTTGGTTCCAAGTGCACTCCATCATAGTTGGGGCGCCAGTCAACGGTTTCTTTTTCAATATCCAACAGCAATTCTTCTGAAATACGCGCGAGTTTTGCCTCAGTATACCTCATGGCCGCGGCAGAGTCTCCATCCATTGAACCAAAGTTCCCTTGCCCCCACACAAGCGGATACCGCAATGAAAATTCTTGCGCCATGCGCACCATACTGTCGTAGACCGCAGTGTCTCCATGCGGGTGGTACTTTCCCAAGACTTCACCAACCACCATGGCCGATTTGCGGAATTTTGCGCCCGGCTTGAGCCCCACATGCCACATTGCCCAAAGAATTCTGCGATGCACTGGTTTGAGTCCGTCGCGCACGTCAGGAAGCGCGCGCGAAACAATCACGGACATTGCGTAGTCCAAGTATGATGTTTTGATTTCATCTACGATAGACTGCCGTTGTACGGCGTGCGCGGGAACTGGAATGATTTCCGTGGGTTCTTTGGGTGTTTTTTTTTGTTGTTTTGCCATAGATTATTTTTTGGTTGATGAAGAAGGAAATGATGTTGTTGATGTTGCTGATAAAGTAGAGATTCTCTCTTTTAGTTGTTTGATTTGTTCAGCGCCAAGTTCAGTGTTTGTTTTTGTCTGTGAAATTGATGGGAAAGGGCTTGCAAGCGCGTTCATTTCCGCGCGGTCTTGGTTTTGTTTCTCAAAATAGTATTTGAGACTTTTGCGGCTTTCTTGGATAAGGTCATTTTTTTGAAACAGCGAATAAAAATTTAAAACACCGCTCGCATTGATTGATTGTATCCATGTAAAAAATACTACAATCATAACAACAACTACGCCGGACCACATCCATGCAAGGCGTTCGGTGCGGGATTGGGCGGTATTGGTGTGTTGAGATTTTGAGTGGTGTTCGCGCGGAGATGCTGTTTTGTCAGTAGAGATTGACTCAAAAAACATGGTAGGAAAAGAACGTGATTTATCTGCGGATGGATGTTGTTTTGAGCTGTGAGTTGTGTGTTTTTTGCGTGCCATACGTGGAATTAATCTTTGGAAAGCAGAGCGACGCTTGTTTCTTCATTGGGAAGCTCGCGTTTTGAGATTTTGAGTTTTGGCAGCCATTCTTTTTCTTTCTGTCCGAGAAGTTTCAAAAATTTATCCACGGTGTCCAAGGGTTGTTTTTCATTGGGAGGATTGAAATTTATTGGAATTACCATACGCGGTTCCAAATCATTGATTAATTTTGCCGCTTGGTCCGCGGTGAGCGTGTTGCCGCCTCCAACGGGGACAATCAAAATATCTATGGCGCCGAGGCGACTCTCCAGTTCTTCCGGCAAAGAAGAGAGTGTGCAGGCTCCCAAATGCACAATAGAAAGATGCTCTGTTTCGATTTGAAAAATGAGAGAGGATTTTTCCGGCTCGGCATGGTTTAAAAGATGCGCGTAGACCATAACGTCTTTTACTTCGTACTCACCGGGAGCGGTAATGAGAAAAGGTTCTCCGGAGAGTGTGTTCATGTCTTTATCCCCACGACTGCCAAGCACAATGTCGGATTTGAGGTTGCGAGGTAGGGCATTGTTTTTTGAAAGGTAGGGGTCGCAGAGAATGGTAACCTCGTCATGTTGGGTGGATTTGGTTTCTATTTTGAGTGCGGTTTCGCCGAGCCAATAAAGATTCATAGGTTGGAATAGGGAGATTTAAAACGTGCCTCCAGTATACTATTTTTTTGTATTTGAAGCAAGACCGCGGCGTGTTTCATGTTTTTTGCATTCAATATAGTGAATAGTGCCTCACTTAATGAGTTTTTGGCAATTTTGGATAAGAGACTCCCGCCATATTGCAATTATTTTTGATTTCCTTTATACTATTAATACTTAATTTATAGTCCAAAACAAACAAGGAGGTGAGGGCGCTTTTTTGCCTTAAATAAAGCAAAAAGGTTAAAGGAATTTTTTTATTTATGCCTACTTTACAAGATACTGATAAGGACACAAGCGAAGGCAAAAAAGGCAGTCTTAAACAGCTTTTGACTGACCTTTCTTTTGTTAAGGTTTCCAAGAAGGGGGAGATATTAAAAGGTTGTGTTTTGAGTATTACGCGCGCAGGAGTCAAAATTGACATAGACGGATTAAAAACAGGCGTGGTGCGCGGTCCGGAACTTTTTCAGCAAAGTGATGAATACGCAAATTTGAAAGTGGGAGATGAAGTGGAAGCAACGGTGGTGGATCCTGAAAATGAAAATGGTGATATTGAACTTTCCTTCCGCGACGCGGGACAAAAAAACGCGTGGAAAAAAATGACTACAGCGCTTCAAAGCGGTGAAATTTTGGAAATGAAAGTAGCGGATGCCAACAGAGGAGGTTTGATGATTCTTTCAGATGGACAGCGCGCATTTTTGCCGGTTTCTCAATTGAATCCCGACCATTACCCGCGTGTTACCGGTGGAGACAAGAATCGCATATTGGATAAGTTGCGCGAATATGTGGGGCAGACCTTTAAGGTAAAAGTAATTGATGTTAATGAGCGCGAGAATAAATTGATTGTTTCAGAAAAGGCTGTGTGGGAAGATACCAAGAAAGATTTATTGGTCAATTACAAGACGGGAGACATTGTAGATGGTGTTATCACGGCGCTGACCACATTTGGCGCGTTTATCAGTTTTGACGAGGTTGAAGGATTAATCCATATTTCTGAAATTGCGTGGCAGAGAATTGATCATCCAAAAGACGTACTCAAAACAGGAGACAAAGCGCGTGCGCAGATTATACAAATTGACGGACCAAAAATTTTCTTATCAATCAAGCGCCTCATAGACGATCCATGGAAAAGAGTAAATGATAAATACGCGGTGGGTAATGTGGTAAAAGGCACGGTAATAAAGATTAATCCGTTTGGTTTGTTTGTGGAGCTTGATCCGGAAATTCACGGGTTGGCGCATGTGTCTGAACTGTCCGATGGACAAGTAAAAGATATCAATACCATTGCGCGTGTTGGCGATAAGTTGGATTTTGAAGTAATTTCCGTAGAACCAAAAGAACATCGTTTGGGATTGCGTTTGGCGGGTGTTAAGAAAGAGCGCAAACTTGTGGAAGTGGAAAAAATTGCGGTGGAAAAAACACCGGAAAAAGTTGCTTCTGACGCACCGGCAGAACAAACTTCCGCATCAAGCGAACCAACTCCACCACAATCAGAACCCATTGATGCCTTAGGCGAAATTCAAGCCTCTTAATTTTTTGACGTAAATTTTTATGTCATCACTCGTGAAAAATTTTCTTTTGTTTATTCTTTTATTTTTTTTGTTGGCGCTTGTAATGAGCGGATTAAAATTACCGGAGAATAAATCCGCGGTGGTAGGCATGCAGACCGTCGTGCAAGAAATAGTGGACGGAAAAGTAAAACAAATTGAAGTCCAAGGCGATAAATTGATAGTTAAGTTGCAAGATGGTACTACTCAAGAATCATTGAAAGAAGCGGGTGAGTCTGTAAGCACTCTTTTGAAAAATTATAGCATTGATCCGGAAAAAATGCGTGCGGTGGAGGTGTCTATCAAGAGTGAAAGCGGGTGGCGTTTTTGGATGCGCAGTTTACTGCCCATATTTGCGCCAATTTTGGTGTTGGTACTTTTGCTTTTTTTTATGACAAGGCAAGTGCAGGGAATCAATTCTCGCGCGCTCGGGTTTGGGCAGGCAGGCGCAAAACAGACCGCGCCGGGCGATAATAAAAACAAAGTAACGTTTAAGGATGTGGCGGGAGTAAAAGAAGCAAAAGAAGAGCTTGCTGAAGTAGTTGATTTTCTTAAAAATTCAAAACGCTTTGTGGACATGGGTGCTAAAATTCCTAAAGGCGTTTTGCTTATGGGTGTACCTGGTACTGGTAAAACATTACTTGCAAAGGCGGTGGCGGGCGAGGCAGATGTGCCATTTTTTCACATGTCCGGTTCTGAATTTGTGGAGATGTTTGTGGGGGTTGGAGCAAGCCGCGTGCGCGATTTGTTTAAAAAAGCAAAAACAAGCGCGCCTGCGATTGTGTTTATTGACGAACTTGACGCCGTGGGGCGCCGCCGCGGATACGGCATTGGCGGTTCGCATGACGAGCGTGAACAAACGCTTAATCAAATTTTGGTTGAAATGGATGGTTTTGAACCAAACTCCGGCGTGATCGTCATTGCTGCCACTAATCGCCCTGATGTTCTTGATCCGGCACTTTTGCGTCCCGGACGGTTTGACCGCCGTGTGACCGTTGATTCTCCCGACTTGAATGATCGTGAAGAAATCATGCGTGTGCACGCGGTTGGCAAACCGCTTGCGGATGATGTTTCATTGCGAGAGATTGCGGAGCGTACCCCGGGCTTTACAGGTGCTGATTTGGCGAACTTGTTAAATGAAGCCGCCATATTGACTGTCCGCCGCAACAAGCCGCAAATCAGCAAGATTGAAATTTTGGACAGCATTGAAAAAGTCTTGCTTGGACCGGAACGCCGTGGACATATTCTTTCCGACAAAGAAAAGAAGATTACCGCGTATCATGAGGCCGGTCATGCGCTGGTGGCGCACAGCCTCCCCAACGCAGACCCTGTGCGCAAAGTGTCTATTATTTCTCGCGGTCGCGCGGGCGGATATACGCTCAAGATGCCAACGGAAGATAAGCGTTTCCACAGCAAGGGAGAATTTTTGGATGACTTGTCTGTGGCGCTTGGCGGATTTGTGGCGGAACAGATGATATTTGGCAACGACGCACTTTCTACAGGTCCTTCCAGCGACTTACGCCATGCCACACAGCTTGCCAAGAGCATTGTGACAGAATATGGAATGAGTGATCTTTTGGGTCCTCGCACCTTTGGCAGTAATGAAGAAAATCGCTTTTTGGGGCGCGATATGATGGAACAACGCGACTTTAGCGAGAAAACAGCCGAACAAATTGATATGGAGGTGGGGCGTCTTTTGAAAGAAGCCAAAACGCGCGCGGAAAAAATTATTCAATCAAAGCGTGATAAATTGGAACTCTTGGTGCAGGAACTTATGCAAAAAGAGACCATTGAGCAAGGTGTGTTTGAGGGGCTTATGGGAGCAAAAGAAGCGCTCAAAGCTTAATTTGGCATGTTTTTTTTACACCCGCCTCGGCCATCCAATAATAATTCCAGTTTTCTTTCCCCGTGGGACGTTCTAGGCTTCTGCTGACAAACAGATTGCCCTCCTTTGTAAAATCCGCACACGGCTTGATTTGCCGGATCACCACCTGCTGCCAGTCTCGGCAACTTCGCTTTTGGGATGGAAGAGCTCGAAGACAAATAGACACAGAAACCTACCTAAAGACAGCAGACCCTGTCTTTTTTCTTTTTTGAAAATTTGACCACACCTTCTATTTGCTGGTTTTCTGAATTTTTAGTATACTATAAGCACTCATAAGAATGAGTATTTTGTTTAATTTTATTAAAAGGGGGATACTATGCATACACCATTGTATCGTGAAGTGGTTAAAGAAGCATTTGAAATAACGCGGCATAAAAAATATCTGTGGCTGTTTGGGCTTTTAGCGGCTTTTTTAGGCAACGGCGGCGCGCTTGAGCTTTTTATCAAAGTATTTTCACAAATTGTAAATAGTAGCGTAACATTTACCGAGAGCGTGCGCATGGTGCTCACCGGCTGGCGCGCATTGCCGTGGGCTTCGGACACCATCTCTCTTGCTGTGGTTTTGGTGGCTATCTTGATCGCCATAGGAATTTTATTTTTAATTGCGGTTGTTTTGGGGCACGGCGCGCTCATTTTGAGTTGCGCGCAGATTCATAAAAGCAAAGAAGCAAAACAGCCAAAAATGTGGCTTGTGGCATGGCGTTCTTTTTGGCCGCTTGCCGGCGTGGTGGTGCTTTTTAAACTTTTGATTGTTTCCGCGGTAGGTATTGCGGTATGGCCATTGCATCTTATACTCGCGGGGCGCGCGACGGCATGGCTTACGGTCTTGTTTCCATTTATTTTTCTTGGGGTCATTTGTTTTATTTTAATTTGCTCATTTTTGTCATTTTTTGCGGCGAGTTTTATTTTGCTTGAAAAAGATGAATTGCCAAACGCAATCGCAAAAAGTTGGCAGTTGTTTATGGATCATTGGCTCGTGAGCGTTGAAATGGCGGGAGTAACTTTTTTGGCAAGCACAGTTGCCGGTTTGGCGGCGGTTTTTGGCATCGTGCTGTTGGCGGTTCCATTTTCCGTTGTTGCCGCTCTTTCATTTGTGTATGTAGTGCCTATAATCGGCATTGTGAGTATTTTTATTTCATCTATCCTTGCGTTGATGTTTGTATTTTACGTGGGGAGCTTGCTGGCGACATTTCAAACCGCGGCATGGGTGATTTTATTTTTGCGAATGAGAGAAGGCCGCGCGGGGAGCAAATTATTACGTTTATTCAAAGTCATTAAATCACCTCATTTTTAGTGGTACATGCCAATTTCATCAAAACAAAAAATTCAAATCGCGTCCGGCGATGTTCAAGAAAATCTTGCCGCAAAGATGCGCCAGGTAAAAGTAAAAGATAGAGAAAGCGAAGCAGAAAACTCCGCGGCTGTTTTGGGAGTTCCTTACATAAATTTATTTCGTTTTCCTATCTCGCCTGAAGCGCTTGGATTGATACCAGAAGAACGCGCTCGCGCGCTTTCTGCCGTATGTTTTTTTAACAATGGGGCGCAGGCGCGTGTTGGCGCGCTTGACCCGTCCGCGGACGCAATCAAAGAACTCGCGTATGAGCTGGAAGAACGCAACAAACTTAAGGTAGAGCTCGCGTTGGTGACTCAAAATAGTTTGGAGGAAGCTTTTAAGTTGTATGAGAAGCTGCCAAAAGACCGCGTTTTTACAAGAGATGTGGTTATTAAAGAAAGTGATTTGGTAAAGTGGGAAGGTGAACTGAAATCTCTTGGAGATATTGAAAAGTTAGTGAATCAAGATAATTTAACCGAGGCGGTTGCCATACTGCTCTCCGCGGCGCTCAAATTTGACGCGTCTGATATTCACGTGGAAGCGGAAGAAGGAGGCGTGATAACGCGTTATCGCTTGGACGGCATCCTAAATACTATCGCGACCTTGCCCAGAGAGCTGTGGGTTCGTTTGATATCGCGCGTCAAACTTTTTTCGGGATTAAAAATCAATGTGACGGACCGCCCTCAAGATGGACGTTTCACCATTGCGGTTGGAGGTCAGAAGATAGATGTGCGTGTTTCAACAATACCAACTGTATATGGAGAAAGCGTTGTAATGCGTCTTTTGCGTTCTCCTGCGGAAAAATTGGAGTTTTCAGATTTGGGGCTTCGCGGGCGGGCGCTTACCGCCTTACGCGCGCAAATTGAACGGCCAAATGGCATGATTATTACTACTGGCCCCACAGGTTCCGGAAAAACAACCACTCTGTATGCCGCACTTTTGAAACTCAACAAGCCGGGGGTCAAAATTATTACCTTGGAGGATCCGGTGGAATATAAATTAGAGGGTATCAATCAAAGTCAGATAGACGCAAGCCATGAATATACGTTTGCCAAGGGATTGCGTTCAATTTTGCGGCAGGATCCGGACGTGGTAATGGTAGGAGAAATCCGCGATTTAGAAACCGCCGATACGGCAATTCAAGCGGCGCTTACCGGGCACTTACTGCTTTCCACTATTCATACCAACGGTGCCGCTGGCGCTATTCCGCGTTTTTTATCTATGGGAGTAAAGCCATTTTTGCTCGCGCCGGCATTAAATGCCATTCTTGGTCAGCGGTTGGTGCGCACTTTATGCAATGAATGCAAACATCCTGCGGAGCAGATTGACGCCGCACTTATGGAAAAGGCGACAAAACTTATAGAAACAATTCCACCTCAAGAAGAGTTAAAAATTGATATGGCACATCTCAAATTTTTTGCCGCCAAAGGGTGCGACGCTTGTAGCGGCTCAGGTTACAAAGGGCGTGTTGGCATATATGAGGTCTTGCTTATGAATAAAGAAATTGAACAGGTTATTTTGAGCGAGCAGATTTCTGAATATACCATGAAAGAAGTCGCTTTTAAAAACGGCATGGTAACTATGGCGCAAGATGGCGTTTTAAAAGCTTTGGATGGCATTACCACGCTGGATGAGGTTTTCCGTGTCGTTGAAGTCTAAAAAAATACTCATTTAATTTTTTTTCTATGCCCGAAGATATATTTGCCCCGTCAAAAAAAGAAACGGAAATTCCCATTGGAAAATCCAAGAAGCCGATAAAGAGAAAAGCACCTGTCAAGCGCGCGCGATCAAAACAGAAAGCATCCGCTCGTGTATCGCATGCCACTCACGCGGCGGCGGTTGACGCGGCGCTTTCCGCGATTGCTCATGAGGAAAATCCATCTCAAGACATGGAAATTGGAGGGAATATTACCGCATTTAATCCATCGCCCCGTTTTTATAGAACCATCGCGTTGAGTTTTTTGGCGGGAACCATAATTTTAGTTGTCGCAGTATCCAGTATGACAATGGGTAAAGCAATTATAACAATAAAGACAAAACCGCAGACCATAACCTTTGATGCACCGGTGAATATAGCATCAAACTTAAACGGAGAAAACTCGGTAAAGGGCGTGGTACGTCTAGTTTCTGTAAGCGGGAGCAAATCAATGAGCCCTGAAAACGGGCCGGAACAGCCGTCGTACGTCGGCGGATCAGTTACACTCGTTAACAACTCAAAGGAAAATCAGCCGCTTGTTGCCACAACACGCTTTTTGAGTAAAGAAGAAATATTATTTCGTTTGCGCAAATCAGTGGTGGTGCCCGCGAATGGGAGTATCGCGGCGGAAGTTATTGCGGATAAACCGGGGAAACAAAATGAAATTGGTCCAACACAATTTCGCATACCTGGTTTATCAGAAGCAAAACAAAAATTAATTTACGCGGAAAGCGCTTCTGGTATGACCGGAGGCACATCGCGTAAAGCAGTTTTGACTGATGTGGATATTGAACGCGCCACTACGGTGATTACTTCAGAATTGCTCGCGGAGGGTAAAAAACAGCTTGAAAGCGCGGTAAATGCTTCAAGTACCAATAAGCTCATGGGCGTATTTACAAGCAACGCGAAAGAAGTAAAAAATGATACTAAATTAGGGGCGGTAACAGAACAATTTACCATTTCAATGAAGCTGGAAGTAACGGGAGTGTTTTATTCCGCTGCTGATTTGAATACTCATATTATGCAAGCGATTCAAACCAACACTTCATACGCAGGTTCTACCGTGAGTCCTGTGGGGCAGGCGGAAATGACGGTGAACCATTCTGATGAAAAAACTCAGACTGCGGATGTTCGCGTAAAACAAGAGTGGATGGTGAAAACTCAAAATTATGACAATTTGATTGACAAAAGACAGTTAGGCGGATTGACCTCCGATGACGTTTCTCGCGCGCTCAAAGGTTTGGAGTGGGTTGACAGCGCGCGCGTGGCATTTACGCCAGGTTGGATTAAAAAAGTCCCTAAAAATATTGATAAAATAAAGATTGAGTTTGCGGAATAAAGTAGTTACAAAATAAATAATATGCCACACACACACAACATTGAGCATGACGATATATATGCCATGCGCCATTCGTGCGCGCATCTTATGGCCGCGGCGGTCATGGAACTTTTTCCTGATGCCAAATTTGGCGTGGGGCCGGTTATTGAAAACGGATTTTTTTATGATATGCTTCTTTCTGCTCCGCTGACTCCTGAAGATTTGCCGCGTATAGAGGAGAAGATGAAAGAAATCCGTGATCGCAACGACGCGTATGAACGCTCGGTGTGGAAGCTTGGCGACGCAATACAGTATTTTACAGAACACAGTCAAAATTTTAAAGTTGAACTCTTGCAAGATTTGAAGATAAAAGGCACTACCGTAATGAAAGATTTGAAAGAAATAGATGAAACCCTTGGCGATGCCGGAGTTGATGAAGTGTCTGTGTACACCACCGGCGCGTTTGTGGATTTATGCCGCGGCCCGCATATTGCGCGCGCAAAAGAAATCGGACCGTTTAAATTGCTTTCTACCGCGGGAGCGTATTGGCGCGGTAAGGCTGAAAATCCGCAGATGGTGCGTGTTTATGGAACATGTTTTAAAACTAAAAAGGAATTGGACACCTATTTGTGGCAGTTGGAAGAAGCAAAAAAACGTGATCATCGTAAAATCGGGCAAGACCAACAATTGTTTTTTATTGATGAAAATATAGGCAAAGGACTTGCTATGTGGTTGCCCAAAGGATTCACTATCCGCAATGAAATTGAAAAATTTGCTGTTGAGATGGAAGATAAAGACGGCTACGTACGCGTGGCAACCCCACATCTTGCTAAAGAGGAGCTTTATTTGAGATCCGGTCATTTACCATACTATAAAGAAAGCATGTATCCTGGAATGGTAATGGACGACGGCACCTATTATCTAAAGGCAATGAATTGTCCGCATCATCATATACTGTACAGCCACACGCCAAAGAGCTATCGTGAATTGCCTATGCGCATTGCTGAATATGGTACGGTATACAGAAATGAGCTTTCCGGCACCCTCGCTGGATTATTGCGCGTACGCGGAATGAGCATGAATGACGCGCATATTTATTGCAGAAAAGATCAAATACAAGATGAGTTCAAACGAGTAATGCAGTTGACCATGCGTTATTTTGAAATTTTTGGGTTAAAAGATTATTGGTTTAGACTTTCACGTTGGAGCCCCGCGCATACGGAAAAATATATTGATGAGCCGGAAAATTGGGAATACGCGGAAGGTGCTGTGCGCGAAGTACTTGAAGAAATGAATGTGCCGTATGTTGAGGCAAAAGACGAAGCGGCGTTTTATGGACCCAAAGTTGATGTAATGTTTAAGTCGGTGCTGGGGCGAGAAGAAACTATGTCAACCATCCAGTTGGATTTTGCCGCCAAAAAACGTTTTGAACTTGCGTATACGGATGAAACCGGCAAGCGCAATGACGAGGTGTTTGTCATTCATAGAGCCCCGCTTTCCACTCATGAACGATTCATGGCATTTTTGATTGAGCATTACGCAGGGGTATGGCCGGTATGGCTCTCTCCGGTTCAAGTGAAACTTCTGCCGGTGGGTGAGAAACATCGTGAGTGCGCGGGTGAAATGCAAACGCGTTTTGTAGCGGTAGGAATCCGCGCCGCAGTGGATATGACAGATGAAACCGTAGGCAAAAAAATTCGCAATGCCGAGCATGAAAAAGTTCCGTATATGCTGGTCATAGGAGATAAGGAAGAGGGCGGGAGTCCTTTGGCGGTGCGTACGCGAGGAAGCAAGGAAACGGCGGAAAAGACGCTTGACGAGTGTATATTGGAAGTAACGCAAAAAATTAAAGATAGAACATAAATTTATGAGAATAAAAGAGAACCCTGCGGGGTTCTCTTTTATTATAACAATTCTTGTGGAGTAGGTTGCGCGGCTTATTATTACAATCCTTCCTGATCCGCGTGTTTAATAGCGGCAAGAATATTTTCTGCGCGTTGTCTGTCCAATGAAAAAGCTTTGTTGTTGTCTCTTACTTTTTTGGCCGCGGCTTCAAACGTGCGGATTGCTTTTTCTTGAGCGGCGGAATCTGCGTCTGAATATCCTTTTGCTCTTACAAGGCGTGGAAGCCCGAAGACTTTTTTAAACGCGATATGCGCGTCCCTTAAGAGGGCTTGTTCCGCTATGCCCATTTTGCTGATGTCGCTTATAGATTGCACATCTACCGCGTCTTCCGGACCTTTTAGGTCTGTGTCTTCCTGACCTTCTGGGTCTGTGTCTTCCTGTATTGAGGTTTTCACGTCTGGTTTTGGTTTGCGTGCTCTTTGCCCAGGTGTAACAGTACGGAGTGTAGGTTCTACTTGTCCGCGAGCACTGGGAACTTCGACATGTTTTTCTGTGGGTATTTCTGAAGCAATTCCTCTTTCCGGAACGCCGTTATCAAGCGATACAACTTCTCTTCCGCCAATTTCCGTGACAGTTGGGCTTCCTTCAGCTTCTTTCTTTTCGCCGGGTTTTTTGTCTGCGGTTTCTTTTGTGTCTGCGTACCGTACGCCCTCGGATACGGCACCGCCAATTGCCGCGGTGCTTAATATGCCTGCGATCCATTTGCGCCATCTGCCGGTTGGTTTTATTGGTTCAACCCAATCCGAATCAATTCGTTTTGCAATATCTCTCAATAATTTTTCCGTAGTAGCAGACATTTCTTTTCCTTTGCCCGCGCGTGTTTCTTTAAGTTCGTCTATCATGTTCACAAACATTTTATTCAGTTGTTTGCGTTCGTCTTTGGAAAGTGATTGTATTGCGATGTCAGTTTTCGACAGTGCCTGTTTGAATGCTTTTTCAAAGGTAAGCTCGCCCTTGTTAAATGATTTAATGGACGGACCTATTTGTTTAGTAATTTGTGCCACAACAACCTCTAGTTTGTTCATTTCCGTCTCTTTTGCGGGGGGTGTTTCAAGTGGAGATTCTATTGGTTTCGTGATATGTTCAACTCTAAGCGGTCCGGCAGTAGACGGGGGCACTTCAACCTCTGCTTCAACAGAACCGGAGGCGCCATTATCTGTTTGATCCGGCACAGTTTCAAATTTTTTGTCGTCTGGAGCTTTACGCGCTCGCGCGAGGAGACTTTGTTGAACAAAATCAAGACGTTTTTGTAAAATATGTCTTACGCCTCGCGTGATTTTTTCATCGGAAATGATTTCCTCAAAAAGATTGTCAAACGCGCCCGCCACCGTCCGCGCTTCTTCAGGTGAGATGATGAGGTTGATATAATTATTTATTTTTTCTTGATATCCGGCTCCTGCTGATTCAGGCGGGGTATCCACATAGAGATTTAAATTTTTAAGTGCCATCTCCCTTATATCATTGGCCTTTACGTCTGCTGTTTGATTTCGCAGTTCTCGTACGCGCGCCGGTATGAGGTCTTCAACCGCGGGTATTCCTATATCTGCGTTTGCTGTTTGAGTATGAGGCAATTCAGTTGCAGGGATTGCGGGAATTGAGTCTTCAGCGTGGATATCTGTTGAAGATATTTCTGGTATTGCGGCTTCTGTTATTGTGGGAGTTTTTTTATTTTTTGCATCTCTTTCAAGCGCCTTTTGTTTGATGGCTTTAGCAAGCTGAACAGGACCAAATTCAAAAGACTCCGCGGCCAGCGGACCGCCGACGCTTACCATGCGCGCAAAAGTCTGCGGAGCTTTTTCACGCGGCGTTGGGGCAATCACCCCTGCTCCGCCCGTCAACTCCATGCGCGATCCAAGGTTGCTTAATCCCGCGAGAGTGAAGCCCACGTGTCCGGAAGCAAAACCAAGTGCTCGCTGGATGAGAACTGTGCGTTCCAAATTTTTTAGGATTGCTCTTTTTTTGGCGAGCACGTCCGCAAGACGATCTTTTGCGTAACCGCGCTCCGATGATTTTTTAAATAATTGTTTGAGCCATTCTCCCGCGCCGCGGCTTTTTGCTTCTTCTTTAAGGAGGGGGATACTCTCTTCCAGCCTTGATAGTTCATCCGTGTAACCTTCTTGCGCGTCGCTCAATACATTTTGATACTCGTGCAAATATGACCCGATTTGTTCAAACATCGCGGAAGAGCTTTCGGCAATCAATGATCCGCCTTTTTTCTTTATTTGGATTCGTGAAGTAATGTCATCAACAATTTCTTGTTTTAAGCTATCAACTTCTTCAAAATTATCTTGCAATTCCGCGAGGCGATTTTGAGTCTCAAGGTGCATTTTTTGCCGTTCAGCATATTGGGCTTCAAGCTGTCCGTATTGTGTGTTTAATTCATTGAGTTCTTTTGTCAATTTTGTCGCGAGAGTCTCTCCTAGTTTTTCGTCAGGTGTGTTTGCCCACACGCTAAGAAGTTCTTCAAAAGAAAGCGGGTGTTTTTCTCCCGGAGCGATAATACCTTGCATGCTTTTAAGAATACCGTCTATTTCTTGTCTGAGACCGCGCATCGCGGAAAGATTGTCTTGTAAAACACGTGCGTGAGGAAGTTGTTGAGACAGAATTTCAAGCCGTGTCGCGTCAAGACTAGATTGCTCTTCAGGAGATTTTTTTCTTGAGGAATCTTCAAGAGATTTTATTTTGAGTTCTATTGCTCTGGTTCGTTCAGCCGCGAATTCTTCGTTTCTAGATGCGTCAGAAGAACGTCCGCCTTGCATTGCTTCCATGCCGTGTTTGGATGAACTTTCTTGTTTTTTGTCCGGATACGATCCAGATATTTCACTCGGTTGAAATTTTAATTCATGTCCTTTTGATGCCATAAAAAATGATAAAGAATTAAGTTTAAAGAAACTATAGCATATTTTGTGTGAAAAAGCAATATGTGCTCAATTTTGTCTATTTTTTTGTTTAATTTGACATCAATGGTGATATGCGGTAATCTATAAAGTTCGCCTTATTCAACCATGTAAGGCGCGACAAGGAGGTATCATGCATTCAGCACAAAAGAGTTCTCCAGGAGGGGAGCTGATTCCTCTTCGTTCTGCCAAAGAGCAGTACTGGAGCGGCAGAGGAAACGTGGCGAGCGCGGGGATTGTCTGTCGGCGTTTTTTGAACGGTTCAATCGTGAGGTTTGCTGTTTCCGGCGAACACAGCGATTATTATTGGGACACGTTCTTTCAAACCTTTCGTCCGATGATAGAGATTGGCGGCATGATGTTTGATGTTGATATCCATCCGCTTGATCCTTCGGATGTAAACTCGCCGGTGCTTTGCGCCGAGCGTTCGTACCGAGTTGTCGTACCATTTTTTGCTCGTTTGCTTTTCGTGCTCGGCTTCAGACCGAGTGGTTTCAGCTTTACGTATTCGGTATCAACACCGAATCCGTTTGTCGGAGTCGCGTGGGAAACAAGCAGAAGAACCTATAAGGTATTGGTGCTTTTAGTAGAGCGATACCGGATTCGCTGAATAAGCCGTGGCGCAACCAACGCGTTTTATTGCCACCCCAAACCATTCTACTGCGTAAAACCCACGCAGTTTTTTTATTCCAAAAAAACCGCTCCGATGTGGTGTCAGGTCTGTTGACCGCGTGAGCAGGGTTGTGTACTATGGGTTTGAATTATGCATACTCAATCATTGCCAAAGATAACTGTTTTGTTGGGTCCTACAGCGAGCGGTAAATCAGCTTGGGCATATTTGTTGGCGCATGCGTTTGATTTTGAAATTATCAACGCTGATTCTCGACAAGTTTACGGACAATTGCAAATAGGAACCGCCAAACCAAAAGGGGAGTGGCGCGCGCACCCACAGACGGGAGAGCGCGTGTATATGGTGGAAGATATTCCGCATTATCTTATGGATGTAATTGATCCGGCCTATCCGTATACTGTCGCGGAGTGGAAAGTATCCGTGGAAACGCGCGCGCGAGAGATTGTGAGTCGAAACAAGAAGGTATTGTTTGTTGGTGGCACGGGGCTGTACTTGGACGCTTTGACTGAAAATTTTGAGATGCCGGTGAGAGACCATGGTAATGCTCGGCGTATTGAACTGCAAAAAAAACCACTCGTGGAGCTGGTGAGGCTTTTGCGAGAATATGACGCCACAAGCGCCGCGCGCGTTGATATAAAAAATCAACGCAGAGTTTTGCGCGCTCTTGAAGTGGTGCTTGCAACAGGCGAGTCTTTTGTGGCGCAACAAAAAAAACAGCTGCCGCAATTTGACGCGTTCAAGCTTGGTGTGCGTGTGCCAATGGAAGAACTCACACACCGCATTAACGCACGGGTTGATATGATGACGGAAGAAGGTTTTTTGAAAGAAGTGCAAACGCTTCTGTACGCAGGTTACACGGAAGATGCGCACGCGCTTCAAAGTGTGGGGTATCGTGAACTTATCGCGCATTTAAAAGGAGAGATGACGCTTGATGAGGCGGTACAACGCATTAAAATTGCCACCCGGCAGTACGCCAAGCGTCAAATGACGTGGTTTAAGCGTGATAAGAAAATCAAATGGGTTGAATCGTCGGAGCAAGCAAGAGATGTTGTTATGTTGCATTACGGAATGCCGCTAAGGCAAGGACTTTGAGGGGACTA
This sequence comes from Candidatus Magasanikbacteria bacterium GW2011_GWC2_45_8, assembly GCA_001001925.1. Classification (GTDB taxonomy): domain Bacteria; phylum Patescibacteriota; class Patescibacteriia; order Magasanikbacterales; family UBA10146; genus UBA10146. Next base: position 4,260 of record LCLH01000001.1, on the reverse strand, counting down.
CGAGTCGCGACGGCGGTGAGTCTGAGCAAAAATTCAACAGAATTTTTGCGTGCCCCGAAAAGTTATTGCCTTAGCGGCATTGTATCTTTAAATATACTTCACCATCTCTTCTTGCGAGAATTGTTTTTCGCAGTAGTGGCACAAGATTGCCACTTGTTTTTTATTGGTGTGGGCGTGAAACATTGTTGTCATTGCCTCGTGGTTGGTGATGCACCGCGGATTGGGGCAGGAAATTGCGCCCTTGATTGTTTCAGGCAGGTGCGGTTTTATTTTTTTGATAACACGATAGTCGCGCACAATATTGATAGTCGCATTGGGCGCGATGAGCGCTATTTTATCCACCTCGTTTTTTGTCAGCTCGCGGTCTTCAATTTTAATCAAATCTTTTGTTCCACGCGCGTAGCTTTTGAGATTAGTGCCGAGTGTTACAATTTTACGAGCTGGCATTCCTCCAAGCAATTTAATGACAAGCAAACCAAAACCGGCAGGCAGATGGTCTATGACCGTGCCATTTTTAATCGCTTGCACGCGGATTTCTTTGGGGTTGTTGGTTTGAGCCGTCATAGGAAGTTCAGGATAGTTTTCCTAATACAAGAGCAAGAAGCGCTTGACGCACGAACACGCCATTTTCCGCTTGTTCAAAATAGTAGGCATACGGAGTTTCGTCAACGGAAGGGTGTATCTCATTGACGCGGGGCAGAGGATGAAGAATACGCAGGTTTTTCTTGACGCCGGTTAGCATCGCGGCAGTGATGACATACGTATTTTTTTCGCGTTCATATTCTAAAAGATCCGAAAATCTCTCTTTTTGAATACGCGTCATATACAAAATATCAAGTTTAGGCAAGATGTTTTCAAAGGTATGATGCAATGAAAAAGATATATGATTTTTTTTGAGGTCGTGCACAATGTGAACGGGCATGGCGAGGCTTTCCGGCGCTACGAGGTGTAGATGGCAAGGAAAATGCACCATAGATTGCGCAAGCGAGTGTACAGTGCGACCGTATTTGAGATCTCCCACCAGCGCAATATGCAGATTTTTTAATTTGTGTTGTGTTTCATGGATGGTAAACAGATCAAGCAGAGTTTGGGTGGGGTGCTGGTTTGCGCCGTCGCCTCCATTAAGAATTGGTTTGATCGTGGCTTCTGCCGCGCGCCGTGCCGCGCCTTCAAGCGGATGGCGCATGGCAATGACGTCCGCGTAATTGCCAATAATGCGTATGGAGTCATAGAGCGTTTCGCCTTTTGAGGCGGATGAAACGTTTGCGTCGGCAAAACCAATAACAGTCCCTCCAAGGCGTTTCATGGCGGTTTCAAAAGAAAGTCGTGTGCGCGTAGATGGTTCAAAAAACAACGTGGCGAGCACGTGGTTTTTGAGGAGTGTGGGTTGTGGTTTTTCTTTGAGTTGTTTTGCGATGCGAAGTACGGTGAGTATGTCGTCACGAGTAAGATCTTTGATTGATATGATATCGCGGCCTTCAAAAGATATTGTCATAATTTGTTATAGTGTACAGTTTCCGGTGGTGGGTGTCAAAACGATTATCCACATCCATAGCATAACTTTGTGTTTGGCGGTATTATTGTTTTATGGTACTCTTGAAGTACTATGACCATACCGCAAAAACCGCTTGATATGAGCAAAATGCCCTCCATGAGCAGAAGCCTCCCAAAGGCTGTTGCGCAAGGAGCTTTTTTGAATCCTTTGCGGGATAAAGGATACTCAAAAACTCAAGTCAGGATTGCTCAAAAATTGGCGCAACAAAATACATCTGCAAAAGGCGGCGTTTCAGCCGATCAATTAAAATCAATGCAATTATTGAGGCGGCGTTTGGCAAATCAAGCTGGCACGCCAACCGTGAGTCATGCGATTGCGCGGAAAATTTTTGCCGGTGAGCAAGCTACTGAACATGTTCTATCTGCCGCGGGAAAGACACATTTTTTGAAAACAACATATAGAAATCCGAATTTAACAGCAGCGCAGGTGGAACGCAGGGCATTAAAGAGTTTTGTGAGTCAGCAGAAAGCGCCGGACGATAAAGCTGAGATGTTGAAAAAAACTACAAAAGTATATCAGGCACAGCGCGCAAAAGAATCCGGAGAAGTCTCGTCATTTGCGGGCACAGATCGAGGACGTTTGCAAAAGATGGAAGAAGATCGCGAGCGAGGGGAATATGCAAGCGAGGTGCTCAAGTCTGCCGAGACGGGTCAACCTGTAGATGAAAAAGGAAATCAAAATGATAAGCACGATTCCGCGCCGGCGATACCGTTTGCAAGAAATTCAGATTCATAGAATTAGAAAATGCCGCTAAGGCAATAACTTTTCGTGGCACACAAAAATTCTGTTGAATTTTTGTTCAGACTCGCCGCCAGTCGCGGCTCGTAGTCCCCTCAAAGTTATTGCCTTAGCGGCATTATAAATTTCAAGTTACTTTATCTTTTGCATGAGTGCTTCACGTACGGCTCCCGGGTCGGCGCGGCCTTGTGTTTCTTTCATAATTTTTCCGATCAAGAATTGCAAAACTGATGTTTTGCCGGATTTGAATTGTGCCACTTGATCCGGACAGCTTTTGAGAACTTCGTCTACGGCGCGCGCAATCAGGCCGGCGTCTTCAACCTGCCCGAGCTGTTTTTCCTCCATAATGTGCGTTGGATCCTCGCCGTCAAACATGTTTTCAAGAAGCGTGAGCGCGTTCGCGCCATTGATTTTATTGGTATAGAGGAGCGCGATAAATTCCGCAAAATTTTCAGGAGTGATTTTGAGCGTGCGGATGTCAATGTGCTTATCTGCCATAAGCCCCATGAGTTTGGAAGTAAGGTAGCCGCCCACGAGCCGCGCGAGTTTGCCGCTGTTTTTTTCTATAATCTGCTCTTCTGAAAGCCCCTCCATGTCCGGCAAAGAACGGAGCCATGCGTATAATTCCGAGAATGTTTGTTCCGTAAAATTTGCCCAGTTAAGGTCGTCAGTTAAAATATGCGCGTCGGAAAGCGACAATCCGTATTCGTTGGTAAAGCGCGCACGCCGCGCCGCGGGGAGCTCCGGAAGCTTTTTTGCCATTTCTTCCGCAAGTGTCTTCATGTGCAAGGGGGGGATATCCGGTTCGGGGAAATAGCGATAATCGGCCGCGTCTTCTTTAATTCGTTGAAGCACTGTGATTTGTTTTACGTCATCCCACCCGCGCGTGGATAGTTTGTCCGGCGGCGTTCCAGCGTCCCATAATTTGGTTTGGCGTTCAATCTCAAACTCAAGAGCGCGTTCCACCGCTTTGAACGAGTTCATGTTTTTGACCTCTGTTTTTGTATAAAAGTTGGTGTCTCCAATGGGGCGCAAAGAGATATTCGCATCGCATCGCATTTGCCCCTTTTCCATGTTGGCGTCGGAAGCGCCAAGATAGCGCAATATAAGGCGCAGTTCTTGGAGGAACAGCTTTGCTTCCGCGGGGCTTGCAACATCCGGATGTGTTACCATTTCCATGAGCGCGCTTCCCGCGCGATTAAAATCTACATACGCGTGGTTTTCACCCGCGCCATGCAGGAGTTTTGCCGCGTCTTCTTCAAGGTGCAGACGCTGAATACGAATTTTTCTATTGACCGTTTCTCCGGTTTTTTCGTCCGGAACTTCAATCTCCAAAAAACCGTCTTCCGCTATCGGCTGGTCATATTGAGAAATTTGATATGCCTTGGGGAGGTCGGGATAAAAGTAATGTTTGCGGTCAAATTTGCTTTCCGTGTTGATGCGGCAATGCAGAGCTAAGCTTGTTTTGATGCCAAGCTTGAGCGCTTGAAGGTTTAACACAGGGAGTGTTCCAGGCTGTCCTGTGCAGATGGGGCACATGGCGGTATTGGGCGGCAGGCCGTCTGTTGCCTGCGGGCATCCGCAAAACATTTTTGATTGAGTTTTTATTTGAGCGTGAATTTCAAGCCCGATAACTACTTGATACATAAAGAAAAAACTTAAGGGGTTGGGGGAGTGGGAATGGCAGGGGATTCATTTTTGTGCGCTTCAAGGTCGTGCAAAACAGTAACAAGAACCGCTGAACCAAGTGGCAAGAAAAGAAGTGAGGGATTGATTCGCCGGAGTAGACTTTCATGGATAGCTTTTCTTCGTGTTTCTCCTCTTCTATTATGTTGTAATCCTGGAGGAGTTTCTTCTCTATTGTCTCTCCCGGACCATATTCCGAGATAATAGCTCCCCCAGATTCAAGAACACGCTTTGCCAACTCTTTATTCTCTGGCGAATGCGTTTTATAATTTTCCAGACAT